>NZ_JAEEAP010000470.1 GCF_016103465.1 Streptomyces sabulosicollis | reverse complement strand
GTGCGGGTCAGGTCGCGCAGGCCCGGCAGGTCCGGCGCCCAGCGGCCGACGAGCGGTCCGGTCGCGGGTCCCATGGGGTAGGTGATGTCCGCGCCGGAGAGCAGCCCCGCGATGTGCTGCCGGGTCTCGGGCGGGCCGAGCAGTTCGCCGAACAGTTCGCGCAGCGCCGTCACATCGTCGCCCGGCCGGGTCAGCAGCGACTGCGCCTGCGTATGCATCGCGACCCGCCGCGCCGCCGGGTGCCGTTCCGACTCGTACGTGTCGAGCAGCCCGTCCGCCGCGTGGCCGTGCACCTCCGCGGCCAGCTTCCAGCCGAGGTTCACCGCGTCCTGGAGGCCCAGGTTGAGCCCCGGGCCGCCGATCGCCGAGTGCACGTGGGCGGCGTCGCCGAGCAGCAGGACACGGCCCGCGCGGTAGCGCTCGGCGATCCGGGTGTTGCCGCCGAACAGCCGCCGCATCAGATGCGGCCCCGGCCCGGTCGGCGGGCCGACGGCGAGGTCCGCGCCGAGCACCCGGCAGGCGCTGGCCCGCAGCTCGTCCAGCGATGCCTCGTCCTCGGCGGGTTGCCCCCATTCCACGGTGGTCAGCTTCGGGTCACCGTCCGGGGACGGCGCCCAGGCGATCAGCCCCTGCTCGGTCCGCAGATGCTGGAACGGCGGTATGACGCCGAAGCCGGGCACGGTGAGGCTGCCGTCCGGGGTGATCAGGTGTGCGGGCACGCTCACATGCCCGGTGCGCGACACCGAGTCGTCGCTCGTCACGCCCGGAAAGTCGATGCCCGTGAGCTTACGGACCGTGCTGCGCCCGCCGTCCGCGCCGACCAGGAACTCCGCCTCTATCGGCTCCCGCTCGCGCAGCTCGACCGTCACCGACTTCTCCCCCTGCGTCAGCCCGATGACCTCATGGCCGCGCCGGATCTCGACGCCCAGCTCCGCCGCGCGCTCGGCGAGCATGCGCTCGATCCGGAGCTGCGGCACCAGGAGCGTGGAGAGCGGGTTGTCCGGCAGATCGCTGAGGTGGAGCGGGAACGCGCCGAAGGTGAAGCGGGGCGCCGGTTGGGGGGTGGTGCCGGGAGCGGTCAGCCGCTCGTACAGCCCGCGCCGGTCGAGCATGCGGATGACCTGGCCCACGAGGCCGTTCGCGCGCTGTGTGTCGGTTGGTTCGGTGAGGCGCTCCAGGACGACCGGGCGCACACCGGACAGGGCGAGTTCGCAGGCGAGCATCAGGCCGTTGGGCCCGGCGCCTGCGATGACGACCTCGATCATGAATTCCTCTTCGGGGCAGGTGGGTCGAGTGGCCTTACGGGGTGGCCAGCCCCGCCGCGATCCGCGCGAGGGCGTCCGTGAGCAGGCGGCTCACCGGCACGGCCGGGTCAGTGCGGAGATGGTGGGCGATGGCGGTGTTGACCGCGCCCATGACCGCGGACGCGACGAGGTGCGGGTACAGGTCCTGCTGCGGGTCGCTTCCGGTGCGTTCCGCGACGGCCGCCGCGATCTCGGCCTCGGCGGTGGCCCCGGCCCGCAGCATCTCGCCCCGCAGGGCCGGTTCCGCGACCATCACCCGCACGCCCTCCGCCCACTGCGCCGCGTCGGCGACGGGCGGATGGGCGACCGCCTCCGCGTCCGGCGCGAACTGCCGCAGCACGGAGTCGGTGATCGCCTCCCACAGCGGCTCGCCCGGCCGTTCGCGCAGCGCCTCCGCGATGCGCAGACAGCGGTCGAGGTGGCGGAACGCGATCGCCTCGGCCTTGCTCGAGAAGTAGTTGTTGAACGTACGCGGCGAGACCCCCGCGGCCTCGGCGATGTCCTCCACCTTGACCTTGTCGAACCCACGCTCCACGGTCAGCCGCACCGCGGCCCAGCTGAGCGCGGCATGCGTCTGGGCCTTCTTCCGCTCTCGCAGTCCCATGGCTGTGAGACTAGCCAAAGCTTGCGTGTCCCGCAAATATTCTGGGCCTGCAACTTTAGGGCTCGGTAGGTGGCGCGGTCAGGTCCAGCTCGGCCCAGGTCTCCTTGCCGACGGTGCGTTCGCGGACGCCCCAACGGTCCGCGAGGGCGCGGACGATGAGCAGGCCGCGGCCGTGTTTGTCGCGGGGCGACGGGCGGCGGGGCCTCGGGAGCCGCTCGCCCCGGGGGTCGGATACGGCGATCCGCAGGCGGGTCTTGGTGAGCGTGAGCTCGACGCGGAAGAGCCGCCCCGGGACGCGGCCGTGCCGTACGGCGTTGGTGGCCAGCTCGGACACGATGAGCGCCGCGTCGTCGCCGAGTGCGGGGTGCCCCCACTCGGCGACGAGTCGCGTGGCGTGCCGGCGGGCCCTGGTCACGCTTATCGGTGTCGGGACGTAGTCGACGCGGGCCTCCTGGACGACGGGGTCGCCGGGGTCCGGGATCCGGGGGTCTTGGGGCGCGAATGCCATCGCGTACCTCCAGTGGGCAGGGCAGGGCGGAGTACGTTCCGCCAACTGACGTCCCTGTGCGAGCGGTTCATCACGGACCGTAGCCCTGTTGCCTCGCGGCGCACAAGTTCCTCTTGGAGGAATTCCCCCGATTTCGTTTGCGGCGGCCGCGGCGGGCGGCCAGACTGTGCGCGTGACGACAAGTCAGCCGATGCAGGGCAATAGCACCTCGACCGTTCTGGGACGCAGGCTCGGTGGTGAGCTGACCAAGCTCCGCACCGCGGCGGGCCTGACGCAGACCCACGCAGCCAAGGTGCTCACCGGGTCCACGACCAAGGTCGCCAAGATGGAGGGCGGCTGGGTCCCGATGCGGGACCCGGACATCCGCGCGCTGTGCGAGCTGTACGGCTTGAGCGACCCTGCGGCCGTGGGCGGGTTGCTGGAACTGGCTCGTGTCGACCGCGAGCGCCGCAAGGCGAAGGGCTGGTGGAACGAGTTCCCGAACCTCGGGGACATGCAGGAATACGTTGCGTTGGAGAACGCGGCAACGAGCATCAGGACTTGGCAGCTCTGCCTGGTGCCTGGCTTGCTCCAAACCCCTGGCTACGCACGTGCGTTGGCGATGGGCAATTCGACGCAGGGCCACCCCGACAGAGGTGAGACGTTGGTTGCCAGCAGAATCGCGCGACAGCGGCGGCTTTCCGAGGAGCCGACTCTCGGCCTGTGGGCGGTGGTCCACGAAGGCGCACTCCGGCATCGCGTCGGCGGTTCGACGGTGATGCGTGAGCAGTTGAAGCGCCTGGAGGAGGCGGCCCAGCAGTCGAACATCACCGTCCAGATCCTGCCGTTCGAGGCCGGAGCGCATCTGGGCATGGGCGGGGCGTTCAACATCATCTCGTTCGCGGAGCCGGGAGCCATGGACGTGGTGTATACAGAAACTGCCTTCGGCCAGCTATGGGTTGAGGGAGGTGACGAAGCCGCTCAGCACCAGGAGCTGTTCGAGAAAATCACCCGCCACGCCCTCGCCGAGCCGGAGAGCAGGTCATTCATCGAAGCGCTCCGAGGAGAGATGTGAGCAATGGCGGCTCTTGAGTTCCGGAAGTCCAGCTTCAGCACTGGCGATCGGGAGTGCGTCGAGGTGGCCACCAACGTGTCCCACGTCGTGGCGATACGCGACTCCAAGGACCCGGAGGGCCGAATACTCCGGTTCACCCCCACGGCGTGGGAAACCTTCACGGCGGCCGTGCGCCGGGGGCTGGATGAAAAAGGTTCCGCGTCGGCGTAACGGATCGGGTGCCCATCGAGCCCGTACCGGTCGTGTGCCGCATCATCAGGAGGCGGCCGTCCGATTGCGAGGCGATGTGGTGATCGATCCCTTGTTCCTTCCGGTGCTCGGTGCGGGCTTGTCCGTGGTGGCCCACTTGGGCCCCGCCGCGGCCGAGGTGTGGGTGTTGCGCGGGCGGGCCCGGCTGACCGCGGCGGCGGCCAGGGCCCCGGAAGGGGTTGAGCTGGGCGGGCGCGGGCGGGACGGCGCGACGTGGTACGTCCGGACGGCCCGGACGGAGGGCGGCGGGCGTGCGCGATGAACGTGCGGGCGGTCGCCCCGGGCCCGATGGCCGGACGGTGGCCGAGCTGGACCGTGACAACGGACGATTCTGGAAGGTGGAGCTTCGCGACTACGCCAAGCGTCAACTGCGGCAGCACGGCGTGCCGTCGGGTCGGCTGGACGCCGACGATGTGGTCCAGTCCGCGTGGGTGGAGCTGCACACCGCGAACGCGGAGATCCGGTGGGCCGACCGGTACGCGTACCGGGTGGCCCGGAACGCGATCCTTCGGGCCGCCCGGGAAGGCCGTCGGGCCGCCTCGACGACCCTGGCCCCCGATGACGAGCCCATGCTCGGCGAGGCGTATCCGACCGCGCGTGAGCAGGAGTGGAACTCCCCGGTCGAGTATCGCGTGCTGCAGCAGGAGACGGCGAGCGAGATCGCCGCGGCCAAGGGCCGGCTGACCCCTTTGCAGCGCGGCGCGGTCGAGGGGACGGTGGAGCACGGGTTGCCGCGCTCCGATGTCGCCGCCCAGATGCGTGTGCAGGTGGGGACGGTATCGGCACATCGGGCCCGGGGACTGTCGAAGCTCCGCGCCGAGTTGGTAGGGCTTTTCCTGCTGTGGTTGTTCCTGCTGTCGTGTGCCGTGTCGTTCGCTCTGGTGCATCCACCGGGCTCGTTGGCCAGCGGCGTCGGCGGCCTCCTGGTGTTGCTCGTCACCGGCGTCGGGAAGTTGGTCCACTCGCTGAGGCGGGAGGGCAGACGGATCATGATGTACGGGGTGGAGTGGCTGACGGCCGCCGCGACCCTGGGCCTCACCGCATGTGTCGTGGTCCTGATCGTCGTGAGCCGTTCCGCCGACGGCACCCCTGGACTGGATTACGCGTCGGGGGCCGAGCCGACGTTGAACCGGTCGGGCCTGGAGAGCTGCTTGGTGAGCGGCTACCCGCGATGCCCTGGGAACCAGTGGTGGTGGCCCACCTCGACCCGCGAGCCGCTGAGAACCACGCTCGCCCTGGAGGGGGCCGGTACTTCCCGGGCCCTGCGTGGCCAGCTGTGGCTGGACCCCTGCGGCCTCGATGACATCTCCGTACGGTGGTCCATCGCGGCGGGCTCCCGGCAGGTCGCCTCCGGCACCATGACCACCCACGGCGCTCTCGAATCCAGGGCGCTGACGGGGAAAGTCCCGCGGCAGGCCCGGGTCCTGACCCTCACCGTGCGGCGCACCGACTCCGGTTCCGCTTGCCGGGGTGTCTTCACCTGGGACAAGGCCGGGGTTGAGGCGACGGGACGCTGAACGCATGGCCCGTGGTGCCTGCGGAAGCAGACACCACGGGCCATGGAGGGGCGCCCAGGTCACCACCAGGTGGTGCAGGCGACATCCGGATAGTTGCTGGCCTTGCCGCAGGCCCGCATGAGGTTGCCCTTGTTGTTGAACGCGTCGGTGTAGTTGCTGCCGCCGGTGTTGATCTTGGTGACGCTGAGCTGGTTCCAGGTTCGGCCGCCGTCGTAACTGCGGTCCACCCACACCAGGTCACCCGGGGAGCCGAAGATCCTGCCCCATGCGCATGTCCCGTTGTACCGCAGCTCGATGCCGCGGGAGTGGGTCGAGGCGGACGCGACCGTCCTGGCGTTGTTGGTGTTGCAGCCTTCGGCGGCCTGAGCCGGAGCCGCTGTCACCGCGGTGAGCATGGCTCCGGTGAGCCCTGCGGTGGCGATGGTCCCGAGGAGGGCGTTGCGCATACCCATGGCTGGTGTCCTTCCGGTTGCGTGAATCGCTCATTCAGCGCTATTCGGGGTATACCAGGGGCCTGTGGGGACCGGTCCCGCCCGGTGTGTTGGGATATGGCCAGAAGTCGCCGTTGACGCCTCTCGCGTTCGAGTCCTGGCGGGGCCCGCCACTGCCGTTCCCGCCACCGCCGTCGTGGGCGCCGCACCGGGGACCCGGCCGGGTGCGTCGCCCCGGCGGGGGCGGGGCTCAGACTTCCTCGCGCATCAGCCGCAGGTACACCACCGAGAACAGCGCCCCCACCAGCAGCAACAACAGCGCGACCGCCGTGCCGTAGCCGATCAGCGATTTGTTGAACGCCTGGTCGTACATGAAGACCGGGAGGGTCTGGCTGCGGTTGCCCGGGCCGCCTCGGGTCATCGCCCAGATGAGGCCGAACACCGACAGCGTCTGCAGGGTGTTCAGCATCAGGTTGGTGCCGATGGAGCGGCGGATCATCGGCAGGGTGATGTGCCAGAAGCGGCCGATGCCGCCGGCGCCGTCGACCTCCGCCGCCTCGGTGATCTCCTTGGGGATCTCCGACAGGGCCGCAGAGTAGACGAGCATCGAGAAGGCCGTGCCGCGCCAGACGTTGGCGAAGGAGACGGCGAGGATGGGCAGGGTGTAGAGCCAGTTCTGGGACGGCAGGCCCAGCCAGTCCAGCAGCGCGTTGAGCGTGCCCTCGCGGCGGAAGAACGCGTACAGCAGGAAGCCCGCCACGATTTCGGGGACGACCCAGGCCGCGATGACGATCGAGCCGGTCAGCGTCCGCACCGGCCGGGAGGCGCGCTGCATCAGGGCGGCCAGGGCCAGGCCGAGGGTGTTCTGGCCGACGAGGGAGGAGAGGAGGGTGAAGACGAGGGTGAGGACGACGGCGTTGCGGAAGTCGTCGTCCCCGAAGGCGCGCTGGAAGTTGTCCAGGCCCACGAAGTCCGTGGAGGACGCGCCCGTCAGCTGCATGTTGGTGAACGCGATATAGACGCAGTAGGCGATCGGGCCACCGAGGAAGAGCAGCAGCAGAACGGTGGCGGGGGCGAGGGGGAGCCAGCGCAGGGG
>NZ_JAEEAP010000046.1 GCF_016103465.1 Streptomyces sabulosicollis | reverse complement strand
AGATGTGTATAAGAGCCAGGGCCATGGCCGCGATGGAGCACCGGCCGCCGCGCCTTCGGCCAGCCTTACGGCCGCCATGGGCGCCGACGGCCCCTCAGGGCGGCTCGGCGGAGCCGCCTGGCTCTACGACGAGCCCGCCGAGCCCGCGGAGCGCCAGCGCCATCTCGTGGGCCTGTACTGCCAGTACGCCGCCGCCCACATCGCCCGGCTGATCGAGCTCTCCCGCGCCCGCGCCGCCGTCGCGACCGTCCAGGAGGAGCTGCTGCCCGCCCGGCTGCCCCGGGTCCCCGGGGTGCGCCTGGCCGTCCGCCACCACCCCGGCCCGCGCGGCGGCGGGGACTGGTACGACGCGCTGCCGCTGCCGGACGGGGCACTCGGGCTCTCGGTGGGCGGGGTCTCCGGCTCCGGGCCGAGCGCCGTGGTCGCGATGGGGCGGCTGCGGGCCTCGCTGCGGGCGTACGCGGTGATGGAGGGCGAGGACCCGGTCGCCGTGCTGTCCGACCTTGAGCTGCTGCTGCGGCTCACCGAGCCCGCCCGCTCCGCGACCGCCCTCTTCGCCTACTGCGAGCCCGGGACGCGCAAGGTGGTGCTGGCCGGGGCCGGGCACTGCCCACCGCTGCTCACCGGGGAACGGCGCACCGAGTTCGTGGAGACCACCCTGTCCGCGCCGCTGGGGATGCTCTCGTGCTGGGAGGCGCCCAGCGTCGAGGTCGCGCCGTCCTCCGGAGAGACCCTCCTCTTCTACAGCGACGGGCTGCTCCACCGCACCGGGGAGCCGATGGACCGGGCCTTCGCCCGGCTGCACACGGCCGCGGCGAGCGCTCCCAAGGGCGTCCGCGGCGACCCGGACGCCTTCGCCGACCATGTGCTCCGTACGGTCCTCCCCGACGGTCCGGCGGCCTCCGTGGGGCGGCCCTCGGAGGACGGCACCGAGGACCTCGTCCTGCTCGTGGCGCACTTCGACTGACGCGTGGCCTGCCCTCGGCTGACGGGCGGCCCGCCCCGGCTGACAGGCGGCCCGCCCCGGCTGGCGTGGCCCCTTACGGCCGGGGCTGGAGCGGGTCCGCGGCACCCGCTGGAGCCGTGGTCGCCCGTCATTCGAGCCCTCCCGGCCGTCAGGCCCCCGCACATACCATGGGAGGGGTCCAGTTCGAGGAGGAAGACGTGACCGAGGAGCCCACTTCCGAAGCCCCGGAGACCCCGGAAGGCGAGGAGCCCATCAAGCAGCGGAAGAACGGCCTGTACCCAGGCGTTTCCGACGAGCTCGCCGAGAACATGAAGTCCGGCTGGGCGGACACCGAGCAGCACGACCTGGAGCCCCTCGAGCAGGCTCCGCACACCGCCCGCCGCCGCGCCGCGCTCTCCGCGCGCTTCCCCGGCGAGCGCCTGGTCATCCCCGCGGGCAATCTCCGCACGCGCTCCAACGACACGGACTACAGCTTCCGCGCCTCGACCGAGTACGCGTACCTCACCGGCGACCAGACCGAGGACGGGGTGCTGGTGCTGGAGCCCGAGGCGGGCAGCGGCCACACCGCGACGCTGTACCTGCTGCCGCGCTCCGACCGGGAGAACGGCGAGTTCTGGCTGGATGGCCAGGGCGAGCTGTGGGTCGGCCGCCGGCTCAGCCTTACGGAGGCCGAGAAGCGGCTGGGCCTGCCCGCCAGGGACGTCCGCAAGCTGGCCGACGAGCTCAGGGACGCCACCGGCCCGGTCCGTATCGTGCGCGGCCACGACGCCGGGCTGGAGGCCGCCCTGACCGACAAGGTCACCGGTGAGCGCGACGAGGAGCTGCGGGTCTTCCTCAGCGAACAGCGCCTGATCAAGGACGAGTTCGAGATCGGGCAGCTGCAGGCGGCGGTCGACTCGACGGTCCGCGGCTTCGAGGACGTCGTCAAGGTGCTGGACAAGGCGCGGGCGACGTCGGAGCGCTACATCGAAGGAACGTTCTTCCTTCGGGCCCGGGTGGAGGGCAACGACGTCGGCTACGGCACCATCTGCGCCGCGGGCCCGCACGCCACCACCCTGCACTGGGTGCGCAACGACGGCCCGGTGCGCTCCGGCGATCTGCTCCTGCTGGACGCGGGCGTGGAGACCACCACCCTCTACACCGCCGATGTGACCCGCACCCTGCCGGTGAACGGCACCTACAGCCCGCTGCAGCGCAAGGTGTACGAGGCGGTGTACGAGGCTCAGGAGGCGGGCATCGCGGCGGTCCGGCCGGGCGCGAAGTACCGCGACTTCCACGACGCCGCCCAGCGCGTCCTCGCCGCCAAGCTCGTCGAGTGGGGCCTGGTCGAGGGCCCCGTGGAGCGGGTGCTGGAGCTGGGGCTGCAGCGCCGCTGGACGCTGCACGGCACCGGCCACATGCTCGGCATGGACGTCCACGACTGCGCCGCCGCCCGCACCGAGACCTATGTGGACGGCACCCTGGAGCCCGGTATGTGCCTGACGGTCGAGCCGGGGCTGTACTTCCAGCCCGACGATCTGACCGTGCCGGAGGAGTACCGGGGCATCGGCGTCCGGATCGAGGACGACATCCTGGTGACGGAGGACGGCAACCGCGTGCTGTCGGCCGCGCTGCCGCGGACCGCCGACGACGTCGAGGCGTGGATGGCCCGCCTCACCGGCTGAGGCGGGCACGGGGCGGTGGCTCATCGCGCGGTCGCGCGGGTCCCCATGGGGAGCGGCGGAGCGGGTCCCTGTGGGGAGCGGCGGCGCCGCTCCCCACGGTGCGCTCTCCATCCGCTCTCAATCCCGCCCCGGCACCTTGCGGGTGGTCACCGCGATCCGGTTCCAGGAGTTGATCGTGAAGATGAGGGCGATGAGCTGGGCCAGCTCCCGCTCCTCGAAGTGCCGGGCGGCCCGCTCGTAGACCTCGTCCGGGACGCCGCCGGGCAGCAGCGTGACCGCCTCGGTGAGCGCCAGGGCGGCCTGCTCCTTCTCGGTGTAGAACCCGGCGTCCCCGGCCTCCTCCCACACCCCCACCAGGGCGATGCGCTCCTTGCTCTCGCCCGCCTCCTGGGCGTCGGTGGTGTGCATATGGAGGCAGTAGGCGCAGTTGTTGAGCTGGGAGGAGCGGATCTGCACCAGCTCCACCAGGGCCGGGTCCAGGCCCTCGCGGGCGGCCGCGTCCAGGCTGATCAGCGCCTTGAACGCCTTGGGGGCGGCCTTCGCGAAGGTGATCCGTCCGGTCCGCCGCGCCGTCGTCGCCGTCTCCGTCTCCGTCGCGGGCGACGTCTCCGTCTCCGTCGCGGTCTGTGTCGTCGTCTGTGCTGCCGTCGCCGTCCGTGTCGGTGCCGTAGTCGTCATGGGAATGAAATTAGGCCGCTAAGCGACCCTCTGTAGGGTGCATTTCCATGGCTGATTCATGGGTCAATTCGGCGGAGATCCTCGGCAGTGACCTCCATCTGGAGCTGACCCGCGCGGGCAGCCGAAGGACCGCCCTGATGGCGGCGCTGCGCGAGGCCATCCGCGATGGACGGCTCGCCCCGGACACCCGGCTGCCGCCTTACCGTTCCCTCGCCGCCGACCTGGGCATCGCCCGGAACACGGTCGCCGACGCCTACGCCGAGCTGGTCGCCGAGGGCTGGCTCACCGCCCGCCAGGGCTCCGGGACCCGGGTGGCGCACCGCCCCGCGCCGCCCCCGCCCGGGCGGCGCTCCTCCGGCCGGGAACGCGGCGGTCGGCCGTCCGGGGCGACCGGCGGCCGCCGCGGGCCCCGGCCCGCCCCGCTCCCGGTGCACAACCTGCTCCAGGGACAGCCGGACGCCGCCTCCTTCCCCCGCACCGCCTGGCTCGCCTCGGCCCGCCGCGCCCTGACCGCCGCGCCCCACGAGGCGTTCGGCCCCGGTGATCCGCGCGGCCGCCCGGAGCTGCGCCGCGCCCTGGCCGACTACCTCGCCCGCGTCCGCGGCGTGCGCACCGACCCCGAGCGGATCGTCGTCTGTTCGGGCTTCGCGCACGCGCTGCGGCTGCTGGGCGACACCCGGCTGCCGCGGCCCCGGATGGCCGTCGAGTCCTACGGCCTGGCCTTCCACCGCTCGCTCCTGAGATCCGCCGGGATCCGTACGGTCCCGCTCCCGCTGGACGCCGATGGCGCCCTTACGGAGGGACTGGCCGACCTCGACGGCGTACGGGCGGCCCTGCTCACCCCCGCCCACCAGTTCCCCACCGGCGGTCCGCTGCACCCCGAGCGGCGGGCCGCGGCCGTCGCCTGGGCGCGGGAGAGCGGCGGTCTGGTGCTGGAGGACGACTACGACGGGGAGTTCCGCTACGACCGCCGTCCGGTGGGCGCCGTCCAGAGCCTCGACCCCGACCGGGTGCTCTACCTCGGCTCGGTCAGCAAGAGCCTCTCCCCGGCCCTGCGGCTGGGCTGGATGGTGCTGCCGGACCACCTGGTCGACGGCCTGCTGGCCGCCAAGGGGGAGCGCGAGGGATGGACCGGCGTCCTCGACCAGCTGACCCTCGCGGACTTCATCGAATCGGGCGGATACGACCGCCATGTGCGCCGTATGCGCCAGCACTACCGCCGTCGGCGGGACCAGCTCGTCGCCGCCCTCGCCGAACGCGCGCCCCACATCCGCGTCTCGGGGATCGCGGCGGGTCTGCACGCGGTGCTGGAGCTGCCGCCCGGCACCGAGCGGGCCGCCCTGCGCGCCGCCGCCTGGCAGGGGCTGGCGCTCGACGGCCTGGGCGGCTACCGCCACCCGGACACCACCACACCGCATCGCGACGGGCTCGTGGTGGGCTACGCGACCCCGCCCGAGCACTCCTTCGCGGGTGCGCTGGACGCGCTGTGCCGCGCCCTGCCGCCCGAACGGACGGCCGCCTGACCTCCGCCCTGCCGCCCGAACAGACGGCCGCCTGACCTCCGCCCCGCCGCACGAACGGACGGCCGCCTGACGTCCCCCGAGTTTCCTGACCCCCTGGGCTTCCGGGGTTCCTGCGTCCCGTGAAGGGCTACGAGGCGGTTATGACGCCCTGAGCAGCGCTCCTTCACGCCACTTGAGGATCTTGTCGAAGCTCACCACCACCCCGCCGCGACCCGGACGGTCGCGGTAGCGGACATGGTCGGTGAGGGCCTCGATGAGAAAGAGCCCCCGTCCGTGCTCCGCCTGTGGCGGGGCCGGACTGCGCGGCTGCTGTGGCCTCGGCGCGCCCGCCGGACGCCGCTCGTTCCGGGTGCGGGCCTCGCGGCGGACGGTGCCGCGTCCGGCGAAGCCGGGACCGGAGTCGGTGACCTCGATACGGCAGGTGTCGCCGTCGATATAGGCCGTGACTCGATAATCCCCGCCCGTGCCGTCGCGACCCCCGTGCTCCACCGCGTTCGCACACGCCTCGGAGAGGGCGACCGACAGATCGTAGGAGATCTCCGGATCCACTCCGGCCGTCTCCATGGTGCCGAGGAGCAGTCGTCGTGCGAGCGGAACGCTCGCCGCCTCGCGGGGCAAATGGAGTGACCACCAGATGCTCATGCTCCAGCCTCCCGGCCGCGGCTCGACATACCGTTACGTATTGCCTGGGTCCATGGTCCGTAAGCGTGTTATTGACGTGACTCCGCTCATTCAGCGGACGCGCTCGATGCGCGAACCGGTGTATGGGCCTGTCCTGGTGTGCGCCGGTACGCCCCACCCGCCGTAGGGAACGCGTCCACCCAGTGGGATGATGGCGCGGCCATGGCTTCCCCTGTCGCCCGTGCCGGCGCCGATCTGCGAATGCTGCGGGCCGCGGTGTTCACCGCGGTCTGCGTCGTGCTGTCCGCGGCGGGGCACGTGCTGGGCTCCTGCGCCACCGTGCCGCTGTGGACGCTGGGCGTCGGCTGCGCGGCGATGTTCACGGTGGCGCTGTCGCTGGCCGGGCGGGAACGGTCGCTGCCCGGCATCGCGGCCGTGCTGGCCGTCGGGCAGCTGGCGCTGCACGGGCTCTTCTCGCTCGGGCAGGACCGGGCCGCGGCCGCCGAGGAGGCTGCCCATCGGGCCGACGCCGCCCAGGGCCATGTGATCGGCCTGGCCGCCAGGCTGCTGTGCGCGTCGGGCCCCGGACGGCTGGACGCCGCGACGGCCCATCGGATCGTCGCCCACGCGGGCATCGACCCCTCCGCCGCGCACGGCGGCCCGCACGCCATGCCCGCGGCCACCGCCCCGGCGGAGCGGGCGGCCGGGATGGCGAGCCTGCTGCCGTCGCTGCCCATGGCCCTGGGCCATCTGCTCGCCGCGCTGGCCATCGGCTGGCTGCTGCGCCGTGGCGAGATGGCCGTATGGCGGGCGGTGCGGCTGTCGGTGGACGGGGCCCGAGGGGTCGCGGAGGCCGCGCTCGTACGGGCGCTGCGCGCCGCCCTGAGGCTCGTACGGGTGCTCCTGGCCCCCGCGCAGGCGCCTTACGGCGGGCCGTGCCGTCCGCGCACGGCCGAGCGGGACGAGGGCGGGACGTCGGCCCTCGTCCTCCAGCACAGCGTGATCAGGCGGGGACCGCCGGTCTGCGACCTCGCGGCCTGACCGACGCGACGCTCCTCCAGCGGGACCGGAGGGCGGCCGCGATGTCACCGCACGCGCGCCCACCCATCTGATCATTCCTGTCCCTGGAGTATTGACATGAACGCCAAGCGTCTTCGCCGTCTGCCGGTCGTCGGAGCTCTCACCGCGGGCGGTCTGGTGCTGCTCACCGCGGGCCCCGCCTTCGCGCACGTCACCGTGCAGCCCGGCCAGGCCGAGAAGGGCGGCTACAGCACCATCAACTTCAAGGTGCCCAACGAGCGCGACGACTCCTCCACCGTCAAGCTCGAGGTGACCCTCCCCGCCGACCACCCGCTCGCCTCGGTGATGCCCCAGCCGGTGCCCGGCTGGGACGTCAAGGTCACCAGGTCCAAGCTCTCCAAGCCCATGGAGATGCACGGCGAGAAGATCACCGAGGCGGTCACCAAGGTGACCTGGACCGGGGGCAAGATCGAGCCGGGGATGTTCCAGCAGTTCCCGCTCTCGGTCGGCCAGCTGCCCGACGACGCCGACCAGCTCGCCTTCAAGGCACTCCAGACGTACGACGACAAGGAGGTCGTGCGCTGGATCGAGGAGCCCAAGGAGGGTGCCGCCGAGCCCGAGAACCCGGCTCCGGTGCTCAAGCTGGTCGCCCCGGCCGAGGGCTCGGACGGCGATGGCGCCGCCGCGGCGTCCGGCCAGGACAAGGACTCCGAGAAGGCCGGAACGGAGAATTCCGCATCCGAGGACGCCTCGGACGACGAGGACGGCAGCGACACCACCGCCCGGGTGCTGGGCATCGCGGGCATCGTCATCGGCGCCGCCGGTGTCGTCTTCGGCGTGGTCGCCAGCCGCCGCCGCTCCGCCTGACCGCCGACCACTCGACCGCATGCGCGTGACCGCCGGTGACCACGGGTCCTGAACCGACCGAGTGATCCCGGCGGCGGTGGCGGGCCCTGGTGCCCGCCGCCCCCGCGCGCCACCGATCCACCCCCTCTTGGGAGAACAGCTCCATGCGCACCAACATCCTGGCCACCGCGCTCGTCGCCGCCGCCGCGCTCACCCTCAGCGCCTGTGGCGGCTCGGACGACGGGGGCAAGGGCGACACCGCCGCCGCCGAGGTCAAGGGCGGCCAGAAGTCGGGACATGCCATCGTCCTCGACCAGACGAAGGCCAAGCCGGACCTCGTCCTCACCGGCACCGACGGCAAGAAGTACGACCTGCTGAAGGAGACCAAGGGCAGGCCCACCCTGCTCTTCTTCGGCTACACCCACTGTCCGGACGTCTGCCCGCTGACCATGAGCAACGTCGGCATCGCCGTGAAGAAGCTCCCCAAGGCCGAGCGGGAGAAGCTGCGGGTCGTCTTCGTCAGCACCGACCCCGCCCGGGACACCCCCAAGCGGATCCGCTCCTGGCTGGACGCCCAGGGCGGCACCGACTTCGTCGGCCTGACCGGCGACTTCAACACCATCAAGGCCGCCGCGCGGCCGCTGGGGATCTTCATCGAGAAGCCGAAGAAGGAGAAGGACGGCAGCATCACCGTCAGCCACGGCGCCGAGGTGATCGGCTTCTCGCCCAAGGACGACAAGGGCCACTGGATCTACACGACGGAGGCCACGGCGGATCGTTACGCCAAGGATCTGCCGAAGATCATCGAGGGGCGGAACCCGTGACGGCGACCGGCCCCGGCATCCGTAAGGCGACCGGGCCCGGCATCCGTAAGGCGACCGGGCCCGGCATCCGTAAAGCGATCGGCCCCGGCATCCGTAAGGCGGCCGCCGCGGCCCTCGCCATCGGTCTGTCCGCCGCGCTCGCCGCCTGCGGGAGCGACGACAGCGGGAGCGGGAAGAGCGGCGACCACGCGAGCCATAAGGGCGCCCCGAAGCTGTCCGTGAGCGGCGCCTACGTCTCGCGGCCGCCCATGGACGACATGGCGGCGGGCTACCTGACCGTGCGGAACACCGGTGGCGGCGCCGACGAGCTGACGTCCGTCACCACCCCGCTCGCCTCCGCGGTCACCCTGCACACCACCAAGGGCAACCGGATGAAGCAGGTGAGCTCGCTCGATGTCCCGGCCGACGGCCGGCTCGAGCTGACCAGCGGCGGAGACCATCTGATGCTGACAAACCTCACCCACCGGCCGAAGGTCGGTGAGAGGGTCAGCTTCACCCTTCACTTCGCCACCTCCGACCCCATCGAGATCAAAGTCCCGGTCGAGCCGACGACGTACCGCCCCAAGGACTGACGCCCGATGCCCTCGCTGACCCCCCTGGCCCCCGCCGGGCCCACCGCGGCTCCCACCCGGACCACCGCGACCGCCCGGCGGCTGATGGCGATCTGCGGCACCCTGCTCGCCGCGCTGCTGTGCGCGCTGAGCGTGGGCGCGAGCTCCGCGTCCGCGCATGCCGCGCTCACCTCGACCGACCCCGCCGACGGCTCGGTGGTGAAGACCGCCCCCAGGGAGGTCACGCTGAACTTCTCGGAGGGCGTGCTGCTCTCCGGCGACTCGGTGCGCGTGCTCGACCCCGAGGGCAAGCGCGTGGACACCGGGAAGGCCGCCCATGTCGGCGGCAAGTCGTCCACCGCCGCCGCCGGGCTGCACTCCGGGCTGCCGGACGGCACCTACACGGTGGCGTGGAAGGCGGTCTCCGAGGACAGCCACCCGGTGAGCGGCGCGTTCACCTTCTCCATCGGCGCCCCGTCCAAGACCAAGGCGAAGGTGCCCACGGGTGATGCGTCCGACAGCACGGTCAGCACGCTCTACGGGATCGGCCGGTACGCCGCCTACGGCGGTTTCGCGGCGCTCGTGGGCGGCTGTGTGTTCGCCGGCCTCTGCCGGTCCTCGCGCCCGGTGCGGAAGATCGCCGTGGGCGGCTGGGTGACGGTCTTCACGGCCAGCCTGCTGCTGTTGCTGCTGCGCGGGCCGTACACCGACGGCGAGGGGCTCGGCGGGGTCCTCGACCTCGGCAGGCTGGGCAATGTGCTGTCCACCAAGCCGGGCGCGGCGCTGCTGTCCCGGCTGCTGCTGCTCGGCGCGGCGGCGGTCTTCCTGGCCGTCCTCTTCGGCTCGTACACCCGCCGCACCGGGGAGCGGGAGGCGGACGCGCGACGCCGCCAGGATCTCGCCTTCGGGCTCGGCTTCGGCGGCACGGTGATGGCGGTGGGCCTCGCCGCGACCTGGGCGATGGCCGAGCACGCCTCGGTGGGCCTGCAGCGGCAGCTGGCCATGCCGGTGGACGTGATCCATCTGATCGCGGTCGGGGTGTGGCTGGGCGGCCTGGCCTCGCTCGCGGTGACCCTCCGGGCGGGCGAGCCGATCGGGCGGGCGGCCGTGCGCCGCTTCTCGCGGCTGGCCTTCGGCTCGGTCGTCGCCCTGGTGGTCACCGGGCTGTACCAGTCGTGGCGGCAGGTGGGCTCGTGGGGCGCGCTGACCGACACCGAGTACGGGCGATGGCTGCTGGTCAAGGTGGGTCTGGTGGTGGTGCTCGTGGGCATCGCCGCCGTCTCGCGCCGCTGGACCGGGCGCCTTACGGATGCCACGGAGGAGGCCACGGCCGGTGCCGAGGCGGAGGCGGAGAAGGACGCGGAGAAGGACGCGGCGGCGGAGAAGGACGCGGAGGCGGCGGCCGGTGCCGACGCGGAGAGTGGTGCCGAGGCGGACGCGGAGACCACGGCCGACGCGACCGAGGCGGGGGGCAAGACGGCGGTGAAGGCCGCGCGTCCGGTCCGTACCGGCGCGGTCGACGCGACCGTCGACGCCCGTGCCGACGCCGAAACCGAGTCCCGCGACGGCTCCGGCGACGAGTCCGGCGACGAGTCCGGCGTCGGCTCCGGTACCGGCGCCGACGACGGCGATCCCGTACGCGCCGCCCAGCTCGCCCGTCAGCGGGCCGCCAAGGACAGGACCGCCACGCTGCGGGAGCGCGACGCCGACCGCGAGCGCAGCGGGCTGCGCCGGTCGGTGATCGCCGAGACCATCGTGGCCGTCGTACTGCTCGCGGTGGCCACCGTGCTGAGCGGCACCCAGCCCGGCCGGGCCGAGACCGAGCAGGCGAGCGCGCCGGCCACGAAGCCCGGCGGGCAGCTGAACGTCGACCCGGTGAGCGTGCTGATCCCCTACAACACGGGTCCAAAGAGCGGCCGCGGCAAGGCGGTGGTCATGATCGAACCCGCCCTGCCGGGTGACAACGCGCTGCACGTCTTCACCACCGACCTGGCCGACCGTCCCGTGGACGTGCCCGAGGTCAAGCTGTCGCTGACCCTCAAGGACAAGGGGATCGGGCCGCTGCGCATCCCGCTCGAGCGCCTCTCGACCGGGCACTGGAGCGCCAAGACCGTCCAGCTCCCGATGGCCGGCACCTGGCAGCTCTCCCTGACCGTACGAACCTCCGACATCGACCAGGTGACGGAGACCAGGAACGTGAAAGTCGCTCAATGACCACAGAGCAAGCACCCTCGTCCGGCATCTCCCGGCGGCGTCTGCTGGGCTCGGCGGGCGCCGCCGGAGCGGCCGGGCTGGTCGCCGGTGGAGCCGCCGGAGCCTACACGGCCGAGGCGGCGCGAGAGGCCCCCGAAGCCCTCAGCTCGCTGGGCGCGACCGCCGTGCCCTTTCACGGCAGACGCCAGGCGGGCATCACCACCCCCCTCCAGGCCCACGGCCATCTCCTCGCCTTCGACCTGGCGCCCGGTGCGAACCGTAAGGCGGCCGCCGCACTGCTGCGCCGCTGGTCGCGAACGGCCAAGGAGCTGATGGCGGGCGAGGCCCCACCGGACGACACCGGGATCGCGCTCGACGCCGGTCCCTCGTCCCTTACGGTCACCTTCGGTTTCGGCCGGACCTTCTTCAAGAAGGCGGGGGTCGAGGACCAGTTGCCGGAGGCACTCGCTCCGCTCCCCGACTTCGTCTCGGACGCGCTCGACCCCAAGCGCAGCAACGGTGATCTGTGGATCCAGATCGGCGCCAATGACGCGCTGGTCGCCTTCCACGCGCTGCGCGCCCTGCAGCGCGAGGCCGCGGACACGGCCCGGCTGCGCTGGCAGATGAACGGCTTCAACCGGTCCCCCGGCGCCACCGACCGCCCCATGACCACCCGCAACCTCATGGGCCAGATCGACGGCACCAACAACCCCAAGCCGACGGACGACGACTTCGAGCGGCGGATCTTCGTACCGGACCGGAGCGAACCCGCGTGGCTGGCGGGCGGTTCCTACGCGGTGGTCCGGCGCATCCGGATGCTGCTGGACTCCTGGGACCACCTTTCCCTGGAGCGGCAGGAGAAGGTGGTCGGCCGCCGCAAGTCGGACGGCGCCCCGCTGTCCGGCGGCACGGAGACCACTCCGGTACAGCTCGACAAGGTCAACAAGGACGGTGCGCTGGCCATCGCGGGCGCCGCCCATGTGCGGGTCGCGGCGCCCGCGTCCAACCAGGGCGCCGCGATGCTGCGCAGGCCCTTCTCGTACCACGACGGCTTCCGCGACGACGGGGCGCCGGACGCCGGGCTGCTTTTCATCGCCTGGCAGGCGGACCCGATGAAGGGGTTCGTGCCGGTGCAGCGGAAGCTGGACCTGGGCGACGATCTCTCGCGCTTCCTGCGGCACGAGGCCAGCGCGCTGTTCGCGGTGCCTCCGGGCTGCGCCCCGGGGGAGTACGTGGGTCAGGCACTCTTGGAGGGATAGGAGAAAGGGGACGAGCCGCCCCGAGGCATCGCGTCCGCCCCCAGGCATCGCGTCCGCCCCGAGGCATCGCGTCCAAGGGGTATCCACAGGGGTGTCCACCATGCGGGTCGGCGGCCCGGGCGGACGCGGGTATCGTGGCGGTCTCGTCTGATCACAGGGAGCGACCGTGATGTCGGCCAGCCGCTATGCCTACCTCGGCCCCGAGGGCACCTTCACCGAGGCCGCGCTGCGGTCCATGCCGGAGGCCGCCACCCGGGAACTGGTGCCGATGGTCTCCGTGCCGGTGGCGCTCGACGCGGTGCGCTCCGGAGCCGCGGCGGCCGCCCTGGTCCCGATCGAGAACTCGGTCGAGGGCGGGGTCACCGCGACCCTCGACGAGCTGGCCACCGGCGAACCGCTGATGATCTACCGCGAGGTGCTGCTCTCGATCAGCTTCGCGCTGCTGGTGCGGCCGGGCACCGCGCTCGCGGACATCAAGACGGTGACCGGGCATCCGGTGGCCCAGCCGCAGGTCCGCAACTGGCTGGCGGCAAACCTCCCGGACGCCGTGTGGGAGTCGGCCGCCTCGAACGCGGACGGCGCGCGGCTGGTGCAGGAGGGGCGGTACGACGCGGCGTTCGCGGGCGAGTTCGCGGCGTCCAGGTACGGCCTCGAGCCGCTGGTCACCGACATCCACGACGCGCAGAACGCGATGACCCGCTTCGTGCTGGCCGGACGCCCCGCCCGGCCCGCCGCCCGGACGGGCGCGGACAAGACGTCCGTGGTGATCTGGCTCGGCGACGACCACCCGGGCGCCCTGCTGGAGCTGCTGCAGGAGTTCTCCGCGCGCGGGGTCAACATGATGCGGATCGAATCGCGCCCGACCGGCGAGGGCATCGGTCGCTACTGCTTCTCGGTGGACTGTGAGGGGCACATCACCGACCGGCGGGTGGGCTCGGCCCTGATGGGGCTGAAGCGGATCTGCCCGAAGGTGCGGTTCCTGGGCTCGTACCCCCGGGCGGGTGTGTCGCCGGACGACATGGCGCCGCTGCGGCACGGGACGTCGGACGAGGCGTTCGCGGACGCGGCGGAGTGGCTGGCCCGCTGTCAGGACGGCCGGGCCTGAGCCGGACTTGAGCCGCTCCGGGGTCGGGCCCGTGGCCTGACCTGGGCCGGATCTGGGCCAAATCTGGGCCGCTCCGGGGCCGGACGTGCGCCGGACCGACCCCGGCCCGCCCCCGGAGCGTCCTGAGCGCCGTCCAGGTGCCGGGGGTCAACAGAATCGCTGCGGAAAAGTTATCCACAGGCTGCCACCTCCCGCTGGGGATAAGTCGACATCCCCAATCCGGCACAGCGGACGGACTGAGATGTTCTTCTCATTCGCCTCCATCACCGGGCATCGCTCACCTGTCACACCAATTCGCTCCAGCAACTCTTTGGAGTGAGGGATTCCTCTCTTGTGGAGTGTGTGAACGCGGTTTGATAGGGGAATCCATCGCCGAGCATCCGGACCCCCTTAACGATCACCGCGACATCCACAGATCTCACACACAGCCTGTGGATAACTTCGAGGATTCCCTCCGCGCCTGTGGACAACCAATCCCCAACTCACCCTGCACACAAGGGGAGAAGGTCGACCCGGCGCCACCTCTTTGCCCCTTTTCGGGGAATGCCGAGGCATTCCTTGACGGCGGCCGTCACAGGAATTCCCCGGTTTACCCACAGCCCCAAAAGGGGTCAAAACCGGACGCAAAGGAATATCGCGTCGAGCACCCGAGGTCACACCGGTAACCTGGGGGGGTGATTGACCTTCGCCTGCTCCGTGAGGACCCCGATCGTGTGCGCGCCTCCCAGCGCGCTCGTGGAGAGGACGTCGGCATCGTCGACGCGCTCCTGACCGCCGACGAGCGGCGCAGGTCCTCCAGTGTCCACTTCGACGAGCTGCGCGCCGAGCAGAAGGCGCTCGGCAAGCTCATCCCCAAGGCGGCCGGTGACGAGAAGGCCGAGCTGCTGAAGAAGGCGGGCGAGCTCTCCGCCGCCGTCAAGGCGGCCGACGCCGAGCAGGACGCGGCCGCCGAGGAGACCCAGCGGCTCCTGCTCCAGCTGGGCAATCTGGTCCACCCCGAGGTCCCGGTCGGCGGCGAGGACGACTTCGTCGTCCTGGAGACCGTCGGCACCCCGCGCGACTTCGAGGCCGAGGGCTTCGCCCCCAAGGACCACCTGGAGCTCGGCGAGCTGCTCGGCGCGATCGACACCGAGCGCGGCGCCAAGGTCTCCGGCTCGCGCTTCTACTACCTGACCGGCATCGGCGCCCTGCTGGAGTTCGCACTGGTGAACGCGGCGATGGCGCAGGCCACCGCGGCGGGCTTCACCCCGGTGCTCACCCCGGCGCTGGTCAAGCCGAAGGCCATGGAGGGCACCGGCTTCCTCGGCCAGGCCGCCGAGGACGTCTACCACCTCGACAAGGACGACCTCTTCCTGGTGGGCACCTCCGAGGTGCCGCTGGCCGCGTACCACATGGACGAGATCCTGGAGGCGGACCAGCTGCCGCGGCGCTACGCCGGGTTCTCCTCCTGCTTCCGCCGTGAGGCCGGGTCGTACGGCAAGGACACCCGGGGGATCTTCCGGGTGCACCAGTTCGACAAGGTCGAGATGTTCGTCTACACGACCCCGGAGGAGGCCGAGGCCGAGCACCAGCGGCTGCTGGAGTGGGAGAAGCAGTGGCTGACCTCGCTGGAGCTGCCGTTCCGGGTGGTCGACCTGGCCTCGGGTGACCTGGGCTCGTCGGCGACGCGCAAGTTCGACTGCGAGGCGTGGATCCCGACGCAGGGCAAGTACCGCGAGCTGACCTCGACCTCCAACACCACCGAGTTCCAGTCGCGGCGGCTGTCGATCCGGATGCGCGAGGGCAAGCGGGTCCGTCCGCTGGCCACGCTCAACGGCACGCTGTGCGCGGTCACCCGGACCATCGTCGCGATCCTCGAGAACCACCAGCGGGCCGACGGCTCGGTGCGGGTGCCCGAGGCGCTGCGGCCGTTCCTCGGCGGACGCGAGGTCCTGGAACCGGTCGCGCGGTGAGCGGCGGCGGCGTCCTTCCGTTCCGCCTGGTCGCGACCGATCTCGACGGGACGCTGCTGCGCCCCGACCACACCGTCTCGGCGCGGACCCGTGACGCGCTCGCCGCGGCCACCGCGGCGGGCGCCGCGCACATCGTGGTCACCGGGCGGACCGTCCCGGTGGCCCGGCACATACTCGACGACCTCGGCTACGAGGGGCTCGCGGTGTGCGGCCAGGGCGCGCAGCTCTACCACGCGGGTGAGCACCGGCTGCTGACCTCCGTCACGCTGGACCGCCAGGTGGCGCTGCTGGCGCTGGAGAAGATCGAGGCGGAGATCGGCCCGCTGTTCCTGGCCGCGGCCCGGGACGGGCTGGACGGCCAGGTGCTGTTCGGCGAGGGGTACCGGATGGACCACGAGGGGATGTCCCTGGTCCCGTTCACGGAGCCGGCCGAGCTGTGGGCGGAGCCCATCAGCAAGCTCTACATCCAGCACGCCGAGCTGGGCGACGACGCGCTCGCGGACGCCGCCCGGACGGCCGCCGGGGGGCTGGTCGGGGTGACGATGGCCGGCACCGGACTGGTGGAGCTGCTGCCGCTGGGGCTGACGAAGGCCACGGGCCTGTCAATGGCCGCGCGCCGGCTGGGGATGACCGCCGACGACGCGATCGCCTTCGGCGACATGCCCAATGACATCCCGATGTTCGGGTGGGCGAAGCACGCGGTCGCGATGGCGAACGCGCACCAGGACCTCAAGGCCGTCGCCGACGAGATCACCGCGTCCAACACGGAGGACGGCATCGCCGTGGTGCTGGAGAAGCTCTTCCCGCCCGCGAGCCGGTGAACCGGCCGGACGCCGGTGCGGCCGCCCCGGCGGACCGCCCGGCGTCCGGGCCGCAGCGGTGACCGGGCCTTCGGCAGCGGGGCTCAGACCCTCCGCCGCGGCCTGCGGGCCCGGTCCCGGAGGGGTCAGCCGAGGACCTTGACCGCCTGGTAGTACGTCCAGGCCGTGCCGTCGCACGACGTCTTGGTGGCACCGCTGTAGGCGCTGCACACCCGCTTCAGGTCCTCGTAGAAGGCGCTGTCGATGCGCGCCTTGTTGGCGTCGAAGATGCCCATCGCCTTGTGGTTGCGGTAGCCGAAGTCATGCCGCGCGCAGGCGGTCTGGAAGGGGAAGCCGAACGGGTTGTCGGGGGAACTGCTGCAGTAGTCGGTGGACCAGTCGAACTCGTAGGCGGTCCAGGCACCCTGGTTGTTCCGCGCCGCGAGCCAGGTGTTGTAGCTGCTGGCGCTGGTCTGGGTCCAGCTGGCGAGGACCTGCTGCTTGTCCGCGGGGACCGCCTGGGCGGGTGCGGCCAGGGCGATGGTGGCGGCCGCGGTGACCGCGGTGGCGGCGAGACTCGTGACGAGGCGACGCATTCGGGTTCCCTCCGTTTTTTTCCGTCTGACGCCCCCTCAATCGCTTGTGACGAGGGGAGGGGGCCGCGCGGTGTGATCCAGCGCACGCCAAGAGTTCGCCAGGTCCCTGACAACCGTCAAGATCTACATCGACGTGGAGATGAACAGAGTTCGACCACCGGAGTTTCGGAGTTTCCTCCAACTACCGCTGCTGGGCGGGGTGTTCAGGAAGCGCGCCAGGGCACCCGGGAGGGAGGGGTAAGCAGCGGCCCAGGGCCCTTGACCCGGCGGAGGATCGGGGAGGTCTCGATGTCCCGCACGGAGGTGAGCTCGGCGATACGGGTCGTCAGATAGGTGTAGAGGGCCGGTACATCGGCGCAGACCACGGTCGCCAGCAGATTCTTCGTCCCGGTGGTCGCACATGCGAACGCCACCTCGGGGTGGTTGGCGAGCGTCTGCCCGGTGGCGGCGAGCTCCGACGGCCGGACCGACAGCCAGATCGCGGTGGTGACGCCCTGGCGGAACAGCCGGTGGGAGTAGTCGACGTCGAAGTACAGGGTGCCGTCGGCGCGCAGATCGGCCAGCCGGCGGCGCACCGTCGACTGCGACCAGCCGGTGGCGGCGGCCAGTTCGGCCAGCGGCGCCCGGCCGTCCCGCGCCAGGACGTCCAGCAGCTTGCGGTCCTCGGCGCCCAACGGCCCGCGCGGGCCCCTCGACCGGTCCGGGGCGGGCGTACGCAGCCGCGCGATCTGCCCGGCCGTCAGCGCGTGGGACTTGTTGACCAGGCTCTGTTCCCCGCCGAAGTACTCGTGCAGCACACAGTGGGCGCTCACCCCCACCACCCGTGGCGTCTGCGGGAGTTTGCCCAGCAGCAGGGCGTCGCTGTCCTGGCCGGACGCGGCCCGTGTCGACGCGGCGACCTCGGTGCCGTCGGAGAGCACATGCACCCAGGAGGTGTCCGCCCGCCGGGCCAGCGCCTCGGCCACCGGCAGGGCGGCGTCCGGCAGGCAGCGCACCCGCACCATCCAGACCACGTCGCCGACCGCCGCCGGGTCGGTGAGCCCCAGCACCCGGAGCGCTCCGGTCGTCCTAAGCCGGGTGTAGCGGCGGGCCACGGTCTGGTCGGAGACGCCGAGCACCTCGGCGAGCCGGCTGAAGGGGGCCCGGCCGTCGAGCTGGAGGGCGTGCACCAGCGCCCGGTCCAGATCGTCGTACGTGTCGGATTCCACCGCACCAAGCTAGCGGGTGTCGGATAGCGCCACCGGGGTCGGGTTGGCTGGAGGAGCGACCGGGCCGGGACGACCGTAAGAGCCGCGGGGACCGCCCACGGGGCCGGCCCCGTATCCCTTGTCGGAATGTGCCGGATCCCGGAGTCAGTCATGCGCAGATCATGGTGGCCGCTCGCCGCCATCACCCTTGGCAATTTCATGCTGTTGATAGACGTCACGATCGTGAACACCGCGCTGCCCCAGGTGGCCCGCGGACTCGACGCGTCCTTCACCTCCCTGCAGTGGGTGATGGACATCTACGCGCTGGCGCTGGCCGCGCTGCTGATGGTGGCCGGATCGGCGGCGGACCTCTTCGGACGGCGGCGGCTGTATCTCGTCGGCCTCGCGGTGTTCGCGATCTCCTCCCTGGTCTGCGGTCTGGCACCGGACGCCAGGGTGCTGATCGCGGCCCGCGCCGTGCAGGGGGTGGGGGCCGCGGCCATGTTCGCCACCAACACCCCGCTGCTGATGGCGACGTACTCCGGACGCGACCGCGGTATCGCCTTCGGCGTGTGGGGCGGCACCAGCGGGGCGGCCGCGGCGGTCGGCCCCGTGCTGGGCGGGGTGCTGACCGAGTACGTCGACTGGCGCGCGATCTTCCTGGTCAATCTGCCGCTGACGGCGATCGCGGTGTGGATCACGGTCCGCTCCATCGAGGAGTCGCGCGGCGCCCCCGGGGTGCGCATCGACTGGCCGGGCGCCGCCTCGTTCACGGTGTGCGCGGGGGCGCTGACGTACGGGCTGATGCGCGGTGGTGAGGAGGGCTGGGCCGACACCGGCACGGTCACCGCGCTGGTGGCGGCCGCGGTCGCGCTGCTCGCCTTCGTCCTGCTGGAGCGCGGGAAGCGGCAGCCGCTGCTGGACCTGCGGCTGATGCGCCGCCCCACGTTCGCGGTGCTGATGGCGGCGGCCCTGCTGCTGCAGGCGGCGGCCTTCCCGTACCTCACCTACGCCGGGCTGTGGCTGCAGTCGGTGCTGGGGATGAGCCCGGTACAGGCGGGGCTCGCGGTGACGCCGATGGCGGGCGTCTCGCTGGTCGTCGGCGCGGCGGGCGGACGGCTGCTGGACCGGGTCGCCCCCGGGCGGGCACTCGGCGGCGGACTGCTGCTGGTGGGCGCGGGCGCGCTGGTCAACGCGGCGATGGTGACCCCGGACGCGGACTGGACCGCCTTCGTCCCCGGTCTGGCCCTGGCCGGTCTGGGGATCGGCCTGGCCATGCCGGTGCTGGTCTCGGCGGCCCTCGGCTCGGCCCCGCCGGAGCGGGCGGGCATGGCCAGCGGCGCGGTGAACACCTTCCGGCAGCTGGGCTACGCGCTGGGGATCGCCGTCCTGGGCACGGTGTTCGCGACGCGGGTGCGGGACATGGTCGACGGCGACGGCACCGTCCCGGCCCGCGTGGCCGGGCAGGCCGCCGAGGCCATCAGCGGCGGACACGCCGACGCCGTGATCGCCGCCGCGCCCCCGGCCCGGGCGGACGCGGCGCGAGCCCTGGTCCACGAGTCGTTCGCGGCCGGACTCGACCGCATCTGTGTCATCGCCGGTATCGCGGCCCTGGCGGCGGGCCTGCTCGTCCTCGCCGTCGTCCGCGGCGGGCCCGGCGGCACACCCCCGCGGCCGGTCCCCGAGAAGTCCCCGTCGGAGCCGGTCCACGCCTGAGCCGCGACCGGTGCGGGACGCGAGGGGCGGGCGCCCGACGGCGCCCGCCCCTCGTGGTGCGCTCCCGACCTCCTCGTGATGCGGTGTGCGAGCGAGTTGTAGGATGATTGGGCGACCGGGTGAATCGATACGAGGGAGCCGAGCGGGATGGCGTTGCGGGCGGCTGGGCGGCGGTCCCTGGTCGACAGCGTGGTGGAGCAGTTGCGCGCACAGCTCACCGAGGGCGAGTGGAAGGTCGGCGACCGCGTGCCCACCGAACACGCCCTCGCCGAGCAGCTCCAGGTCGGCCGGAACACGGTCCGCGAGGCGGTCCGCGTCCTCGTGCACGCCGGAATGCTGCGGTCCCGGCAGGGCGAGGGCACCTTCGTGGTCTCCACGACCGACCCCTCCGAGGTCATGCGGGATGTGCGGCGCGCCGGGATCCGGGACGTGCTGGAGCTGCGCATCGCGCTGGAGGCCGAGGGCGCGCGGCTGGCCGCGCTCCGGCACAGCCCGGCCGATCTGCGGCGGATGCGGGCGGCGCTGGAGTCGCTCGACGCGTTCGGGCAGGGCACGGAGCGGCCCGCCGCCGACCACCATGAGCTGCACGCCGCCCAAGACCTCGAGTTCCACACCGCCGTGGTCGACGCCGCGCACAACGCCGCGCTGAGCGCGACCTACGGCTGGTTCAGCAGCTCGGTGCGCGACTCGCTGGTGGCCTCGCTCGGCGACCGCGAGGTGCCGAGCATCGTCCCCGCCGACCATCGCGCCCTGGTCGACGCCATCGCCTCCGGCGATCCGGCGGCCGCCGAGGCGGCGGCCCGGGCACTGCTGGAGGCGCCGAAACGCGCCATCGAGGCGCTGCTCGCCACCTGAACCCCCTTCACGGCGGGACTCTCCGCCACGGCGGGGCTCTCCGCCCAGCACCGCGACCTCTCACCCCGACCGAACGGAGTTCTTCTTGCCACGCCCGCACACCCCCGGCCCCGAGGCCGAACCCCTGCTCGTGGACGCCGAGACGGATCTGCGGCCGACCCCCGAGGTGGCCGCCGCGCGGCGCACCCTGCGGGCCCACCCCGCACTCGTCCTGATCGGCATCGTGCTGGCGTCGCTCAACATGCGAGCCGCGCTCGCCGGGGTCTCCCCGCTCCTCGGCGAGATCAGCGGCCACTTCGGGCTGTCCGCGACCACGGGCAGCCTGGTCACCACCATCCCGCTGATCTTCATGGGCCTGGCCTCGCCCTTCGCGCCCCGGCTCGCCCGGCGCTGGGGCACCGAGGCGGTGCTGCTGAGCGCGCTGGTGCTGCTGCTCGGCGGCATACTGCTGCGGGTGGCGCCGCCGGTGATGGCGCTCTTCGCCGGGGGCGCCCTCGTCGGCAGCGGGATCGCGTTCCTCAATGTGCTGATGCCTGGCCTGGTCAAGCGGGACTTCCCGCACCGGGCCGCCGGGATGACCGCCCTCTACACCACCTCGATGATCGGCGGGGCGACGGTCTCCGCCGCCTCCGCCGTGCCCCTGGAGAACGCGCTCGGCGGCTGGCGGGGTTCGCTCGCCTCCTGGTCGCTGCTGGCGGCGGTCGCGGCGCTGGTCTGGATACCGCAGACGGTGCTCGCACGGCGCGGAACCCACCACGGCGAGCCCGCGGCGACGCCCGTAAGGACGACGCCGGACGCGGGGCCGAGGCTGGGCCGCTCCGCGCTGGCCTGGCAGGTCACGCTGTTCATGGGGCTGCAGTCGTCGATCGCGTACGTCTGCATCGCATGGATGCCGACGATCTTCACCGACCACGGCATGAGCAAGAGCGCGGCCGGGCTGGTGTTCGCCTTCAGCACCATGCTGCAGATGGTCGGTTCGTTCGTGGTGCCCACCCTCGCCGGGCGGATGCGCTCCCAGCGGACGCTGGCCGTCGGCGTCGCGGCGCTGATGGGCGCCGGTATCGCGGGCCTGCTGGTGGCTCCCGTCGCCGGGGCGTGGGTGTGGGCGACGCTGATCGGCGTCGGGCAGGGCGGGTCCGTGGGGCTCGCGCTGACCATGATGGTGCTGCGCACCGGGGACGCCCACACCTCGGCGCGGCTGTCCGGCATGGCGCAGACCTGGGGCTATCTGCTGGCCGCGGTGGGCCCGCTGGCGCTCGGCGTGGTGCACCAGACCACCGGCGGCTGGGCATTGCCGCTCACGCTGATGCTGGCGGTGTGCGGGGCGCTGGCGGTGCTGGGCCTGGGCGCGGGCCGCGACCGCAGGATCCGGGCCTGAGCCGCGGCCGGCGCGGCCGCCGGACACGCGATGGCGACGGCCGTCGATCCCGACGACCGCCGCCACCGCGGAGACGGCCTGCGGCCGCTCCGCCGTCCCGGCGCGATGGCGACCGTAAGGCGCGCACGAATCGCCTGGGGCCCCTGGGCGACCCCGGGCCGCCGGGCGTCACCTCGCGCGGGTGATCACTCCTCCCCCGCGAGGGTCAGCGTGCGCAGCTTGCGGCCCGCGTACCAGGTCGCGGCCACGGTCACGGCCAGCAGCAGGATGACACCGGTCGCCAGGCCGACGTCCGACGTGATCACATCGCCGTCCGCGACCTTCTGCGCGAGCGCCAGCGCCCACTGCTGAACGCTGAGCTTGCGCGCCCCGGCCACCAGGCTGCCGAAGAACGTCTCCCACACCAGGGCGTAGACCAGCCCCGCGATCACCGCGTGCCGGGTCACGGTGCCCAGCAGCAGGAAGACCGCGCTGTAGGCGACCGAGGCCACGGCGGCGGCGACGGCGTAGCCGACGGCCAGCTGGTTCGCGTTGCCGTTCAGCAGGAAGCCCGCGAGCAGGGTGGGGATCGCGGAGAAGGCGACCGTGACGCCGATCGCCACGATCAGCTTGGTGATGATGATCGTCGGCCGCTTCACCGGCTTGGCCAGCAGATAGATGACCGAGCCGTCGTCGATTTCCGGGCCGATGGCGCCCGTACCGGCGATCACGCCGATCAGCGGGACCATGGTGGCCATCGCGAAGCCGCCGAGGACCGCGTCGGCCGTGTCGTCGTCCGCTCCGGTCAGCAGCCGTACGGCGAGCGAGATCACCAGCAGCAGACCGGGGAGGGTGAAGAGGATCAGCGCCCGGCGGCGGCCGAGCAGGGCCCGGTAGGTGAGCCGCGCGACGGTGGGGTGGTAGAGCGAGGACATCGCTGTGGGCTCCTTTCAGGCCGCGACGAGGTAGGAGAAGACGCTCTCCAGGGACTCGTCGGAAGGCGAGACCGTGAGGAGCCGGATGCCCTGGTCACGGGCGACCCGGGGCAGCAGTTCGGTGAAGCGGGCGAAGTCCACCGCCTGGATGTGCAGCCCGCCGTCGACGCCGGTGCTCGCGTCGACCTCGATGCCGGTGGTCGACGGATCGGCGATCAGGGCGGCCGCGAGCGCGCGGTCGTCGCTGGACCGTACGAGGTAGCGGTGCGGACGGTCCGTCATCAGCCGGCGGATCTTGCGGAAGTCGCCGGAGGCGGCGTGCCGCCCCGCGACGATCACCTCGATGTGCGCCGCCAGCTGCTCGACCTCCTCGAGGATGTGCGAGGAGAACAGCACGGTGCGGCCCTCCGCGCCCATCCGCCGCAGCAGATCCATCAGCTGCATCCGCTGCCGGGGGTCCATGCCGTTGAACGGCTCGTCCAGGAGGAGCACCGACGGCTCGTGCACCAGCGCGGAGGCCATCTTCACGCGCTGGCGCATGCCCTTGCTGTACGTGGCGATCTTCCGGGAGCCCGCGTAGTCCATCTCGACGGTGTCGAGCGCCTTACGGGCGGCTGCCCGCGGATCGGGCAGCCCGTGCAGCTCGGCGTTGGCGATCACGAACTCACGGCCGGTGAGGAAGTCGTACATCGCCTCCCGCTCGGGGACGATGCCGATGTGGCGGTACGCCTGCTCATTGCGCCAGATCGGGGTTCCGTCGAGGGTCACCGACCCGGTGGAGGGGGCCAGGAAGCCGCCCATCATGTTGATGAGGGTGGACTTGCCTGCGCCGTTGGGGCCGAGGAGCCCGGTGACACCGGGGCCGATGTCCATGGTCACGTCGTTGACGGCCACGACGTTCCCGAACCAGCGGGAGACGTTGTCGATGGTGATCGTGGTCACAGGCCGACCTTTCGGTAGCGGCGCATCAGCAGCCCGTACGAGCCGGCGATCAGGCCGAGGAGAACGAGGACGTAGACGAGCCCGGTCCCGGTGCCGGGGCCGACCCCGCCGGGGAAGGAGGAGGTGGCGCCGAGGAACGCCGTCTGCACCCCGTCGATGATGGTGATCGGCGAGAACAGCCCGATCCAGCTCACCGGGCCGGTGTTGCCCTGGTCCCAGGCGATGGCCTGGACGGCGGACACCGCGCCGTAGGAGATGGTCAGCAGGGCGATGACGGCGGCGACACCGAAGCCGCGGCGCGGGGTGAGCGCGGCGACGACGAGACTGATGCCGGCGAAGAGGAGCGAGAGCAGAGCCACGGAGACCAGTCCTTGTGCGAAGCCCTTCGTCTGATCGGCGAAGTCCAGTTTGGCGAGGAGTGCCCCGACGTAGAGGATCAGCAGGGGCGCGCCGGTGAGGACGAACAGCGCGGAGGCCATGGCGGCGAACTTGGCCACCACGTAGTCCATCGTTTCGATGGGCCGCGAGAAGTAGAGCGGGACCGTCTTGAAGCGGAGGTCCCGGGAGACGGACTGCGGCGCCTGGGAGGCGGTGTAGAGGCCGATGACGGCCTGCAGCATGATCGCGTAGCGGGTGTACTTGACGGGCAGCTCGTCCGCGCTGGTGGCGATGGCCACCGCGACGATGATCGCGGCGGGCATGCACATCACGGCGAACAGCAGCATCGGCGCGACCTTGGACTTGGCCGAGCGGCCGAGGCCGTAGGCGCCGCGCAGGCTCTGGGAGAAGAGCGAGCGGCGGGCGTAGGCGCGGCCGAGGCGGGGGCCCTCGTAGTGGCGGTAGCCGATGTTGTGAATGACGTCGGCGCGCTGCTGGGTCACGGTCTCAGGCGGCATCGACGGCACCTCCCTTCCCGTGTGCGTCGGCATCAGCGGCGGCGTTCGCGGCGGCATCGGCCGCGGCGGCATCGGCGGCCGCGTTCGCGGCGGCATCAGTGGCCGCGTTCGCGGCGGCCGCGTCATCGTCGTCGGACCGGAAGATCTCCGCGATGCGGTGGCGGCGCTGCTCCATGCGGACCAGGCCGAGGCCGAGGTCGGCGATGGTGTCGCGGACCGTGTCGTACGTCTCCTCGCCCGCGACGTCGACCAGCAGCACGTGGTCGGAGCCGGGCGCCCCGTCGGCGCCGCGGCCGGCGGGCTGCACGGTGAGACCGGCCCGGTCCAGGGCGGTGCGCAGTGCCGTGGTGCCGTCCGGGTGGTCGGCGGTGTCGGTCACCTCGACCGCGAGCGAGGCCGTGGCCTGGGTGAAGTCACTGGTGGAGCTGGAGCGGAGCAGCTTGCCGCCGTCGATGACCACCACGTGGTCGCAGGTGCGCTCCAGCTCGCCGAGCAGATGGGAGGTGACCAGGACCGAGATGCCGAAATCGGTGTGGACGCGGCGGATCAGTCCGAGCATCTCGTCGCGGCCGACCGGGTCCAGTCCGTTGGTCGGCTCGTCCAGCAGCACCAGGCGCGGGTCGTGCACCAGGGCCTGGGCGAGCTTGACCCGCTGCTTCATGCCCGTGGAGTAGCCGCCCATGGGGCGGTACCGCTCCTCGTACAGCCCGACGTGGCGCAGGGTGTCGGCCGTGCGCTCACGGGCCGCGGAGGGCGGCAGCCCGGACATGCGCGCCATGTGGACGACGAACTCGGTGGCCGAGACATCGGGCGGCAGGCAGTCGTGCTCGGGCATGTAGCCGACGCTTTCGCGGATGGCGCTGCCGTCCTTCGCCACATCGAGGCCGAGCACGGAAGCGCGGCCCTCGCTGGCGGGGGACAGCCCGAGCAGGATCTTGATCAGCGTGGACTTACCGGCGCCGTTGGCACCCACCAGGCCGGTGACCCCTGGTGCGATGTCGACGGACAGCCGGTCGAGCGCGGTGACGCGGGGGAACCGCTTGCTCAGACTTTCGGTGGCGATCACAGTCACGTGTTCGACGGTAGTGGTGTGAGACACAGGCGGCGTCACTCCAGACGGTGGGATTCGCCTCGTCCTCGGGTCTGACGCGCCCGTAGGGGACGGGCCCCGACCGGAGGGGATTACCGAGGGTATCCACAGCCGGTCCGTCACCTTATGCCCGATGTGCGGCCGGTACCAGCCGGGACCGCGCCCATCCTGGGTACCACGCGGTGAACAGGGCCGGAAGGACGAATCCGGCGAACTGCACCGCCAGCGCCGCCACCACGCCCAGACCGGCGGAGACGACCACCACCATGGCCGCCGCGGAGAGGGTGAAGGCGAGGGACCAGGCCCGGGTGATCACCACATTGATGTGCTGGAACGCGTAGCTGTCCCACACCTCGGGCGGCGCCTGGCGCCGGGCGATACCGGTGGTGAAGGGCCGTCCCACGGCGAGCGTCGTCCAGGCGGTGACGGCCAGCCAGCTCAGCGCCAGCGCCCCGACGTAGTCCTTGAGCCCGCTGTCCGGACGGGCGAAGGCGAAGATCGTCAGCGCGGTGAAGAAGGCCACCGTGCTGCACTCGAGGATGAGTGCGTCGGCGGCCAGACCGGCCCGACGGGCCCGGATCAGCATCGCGGCGCCCAGCACCAGCCCGGCCAGGGCACCCCACTGCCAGCCCAGCGTGGACACGACCGCGAGGGCGATCCATGGCAGGAAACCGCGCAAGTAACTCATTTGACCCTCCCCCGGGCGTCAGGTCACATTCCGTCGTGGGATGTCGAAGGTAGAAGGTGCCCTGCGAGACCAGTCCTATGCCTGATGCGCCACCCGGCCCGTGGATCCGCCTTCGGGGAGGGGGGAGTTGGGTCCTACGGCGCCGGACGACGGACGCCGACCGCCGGACGACGGCCGCCGGACGACGGCCGCCGGACCGCTAGAGGCCCGGTGCGCCCCAGACCGGGAACCAGCGGCTCAGGTCCTCCTCGATCCGCAGATCGTCCCCGAGCAGCGCCCGCATCTGGAGCTCCAGCGCGTTGTCCCGCTTCTCCGCGGCGCCCGGCAGCGGCGCGAAGGGGTAGAAGGTGCCGCGCTTGTAGAGGTACACCAGCGCGAGCGAACGCCCCGACGAGTCCTGGAAACCGATCAGCGAGCACAGCAGCTGGGGCCCGAACCCCCCGTCCTGGAGCAGCGAATTGACCGCGTGCAGATCGTTCACCAGCGAGGCCACATCGTCCGGCCGCTGGCGGGCCAGCAGCCAGGTGTAGCCGTACGCGTCCTGGCTGAACTCCACGGGCACCCCGCCGCGGTCCGTGTCCGCGTCCAGCAGCTCCCGCACATCCCGCTGGAGCTGCGAGAACACACCGCCCTCCACGCTCGCGAAGCAGACCGAGCCCCGCCCGGTCGGGGTGAACCCGGCCCCCACCTCCAGGCTGACCGCGGCCCCCGGGAGCCCGAAGAGCCGGTCGAGGTCGGGGCGCACCGGCTTGGTGCGCCCCAGGATGGCGTCCAGCAGCCTCATGGGCTCAGCCCCTTCCCGCCTGGCCCAGCTGGGTGGAGATGCGGGCGAGCTGGTCCAGCCGCCGCTCCAGCGTCGGATGCGAGGAGAACAGCCGGCTGACGCTCTCCCCGGAGAGCGCGGGCGCGAAGAAGAAGGCGTTGTACGGCTCGACCTTGCGCAGATCCCGGGTCGGGATCCGGGCCATCTGCCCCGTCACCTTGGTGAGCGCGGCGGCGAGCGCCGAGGGCCGCCCGGTCAGCAGCGCGCCGGCGCGGTCGGCGGACAGCTCGCGGTAGCGGGACAGCAGCCGGGTCAGCAGAAAGCTGATCGCGTAGACCACGGCGCTGATCAGCGGGATGAGCAGCACCGCGATGCCCACGTTGTTGTTGCGGCTGCCACGGCTGAGCCCGCCCCACAGCGCCGCGCGGGTCATGATGCCCGCCAGCACGCCGAGGAAGGAGGCGATGGTCATGACCGCCACATCGCGGTGCGCCACGTGCGACAGCTCATGGGCGAGCACGCCCTCCAGCTCCTCCGGCTCCAGCCGCCGCAGCAGCCCCGTGGTGGCGCACACCAGCGCGTTGCGCTGGTTGCGGCCGGTGGCGAAGGCGTTCGGCACATCGGTGTCGGCGATGGCCACCCGGGGCTTGGGCATGTCCGCGAGCGCGCACAGCCGGTCCACCGCACCGTGCAGCTCGGGGGCCTGCTGCGGGGTGACCTCACGGGCGCCCATACTGAACGCCGCGATCCGGTCGCTGAACCAGAACTGCGCCACGAACAGCCCGCCCGCGATGATCAGGATCAGCGGCCAGGCGCCCTTGAACAGCGCGAGCAGCACACCGATGAAGACCACGTAGAGCAGCCCGATGAAGAACATCGTCGTGACCATGCGCGCGGTCAGCCCACGGTCCGGGGCATAGCGGGTATGCGGCATGGGATGCCTCCCCAGTGACGCGACACCAAAGGCTCTATACCCGATTCTGCCGCGTATCGGGCGATCCGCGCCGCGCGCTTCGCCCCCCCCTTATCCCGTATCCGGCTTTATCCGGCGATCCGCGTTGTGCGGCGATCCGCGCCGCTCACCCCGCTATCTGTGCCGCGCCCTCCGTGGCGATCTTCTCGAAGACCCCGAGGTCGGCCGCGAAGATCGAGTCGGGGATCGGCCAGTGCAGCACGATCTCTTCGATGCCCAGCTCGGCATGGCGTCCGGCGAAGTCCACGAACGCGTCCACCGAGCTCAGCGGCCCTGTGCCGTCCGGGGTGAAGCCGGTGAGAAAGATCTTGTCGAGGTCGTCGGCGCCCCGCCCGGTCTCCGCGCACGCCTTGCCCAGCCGCTCGATCTGGCCGCCGATGGCGGCCAGCGAATCGGCCGGGGTGCCGGTCTCGGAGATCTTCGGATCCCCCGTGGTCACCCACGCCTGGCCGTACCGCGCCGCGAGCCGCAGCCCGCGCGGACCGGTGGCGGCCACCGCGAACGGCAGCCGCGGCCGCTGCACACAGCCGGGGATGTTGCGCGCCTCGTGCGCGCTGTAGTGCGGGCCCTCGTACGTCACCGCGTCGTGCGTCAGCAACCGGTCGAGCAGCTCGACGAACGCGCCGAACCGGTCCGCCCGCTCCCGGGGCGACCACGGCTCCTCGTCCCCGCGCAGCAGCGCCGTGGCGTCGAAGCCGGAGCCGCCCGCGCCGATGCCGAGCGTGATCCGCCCGTCGGACACGTCGTCCAGCGTGATCAGCTCCTTGGCCAGCGTCACCGGATGCCGGAAGTTCGGGGAGGTGACCAGGGTGCCCAGCCGCAGCCGCGAGGTCGCCGCAGCGGCCGCCGTCAGCGTGGGGACCGCCCCGAACCAGGGCCCGTCGCGGAAGCTGCGCCAGGACAGGTGGTCATAGGTGTACGCGGCGTGGAAACCCAGCTCCTCGGCGCGCTGCCATCTCTCCCGGCCGCCCTCGGACCAGCGGTGGACGGGCAGGATCACGGTGCTCACTCGCATACCGCGAGCCTAAGCGGTGGGTGTGACAACGCCGTACCGAGCCGTACCTGCGGGACGCCGTACCTGCGGGACGCCGTGCCTACGGTACGCCGTACCTGCGGGACGCCGTACCTGCGGGACGCCCGGGATGCCGTAACGCCCGCACGGCGTCGGCGGACGCACCCGAGCCGGCGCACCCGAGCGAGCCCCACCCGGGCACCGTGCCCTCAGCGAGGAGCGGCATATGCGGGAGGATGGTTGTCGTGACTCCTGCGACCGAGCGGCCGAACACCCCGGCCACAGAGCGTTTCCGCCCCGCCCCGGCCCTGCCCCGGCTGATCGCCACCGACCTCGACGGCACCCTGCTGCAGGACGACAAGACGGTCTCCGACCGCACCGTGGCGGCGCTGGCGGCGGCCGAGCGGGCGGGTATCGAGGTGTTCTTCGTCACCGGCCGCCCGGCCCGCTGGATGGACGTGGTCAGCGGCCATGTGCACGGCCACGGCCTGGCGATCTGCGCCAACGGCGCCGCCGTGGTCGATCTGCACCAGGGCGGGCTGCCGGTCGAGGTCCGTCCGCTCGCCACCGACCGGGCCCTCGCCGTCGTGGAGGCGCTGCGGGAGGCGGCCCCGGGCACGTCCTTCGCGGTCGAGCGCAGCGGCGGGATCTTCTACGAGCCGCAGTACCCGCCCTTCCACCTCGACCCGGGCGCGATCGTCGCCCCCGCCGAGAAGCTGCTCCACGACGGATTCACGCACGCCGACATGCCGGTCCTCAAGCTGCTCGCCCACCACCCCGAACTGGCGCCCGACGACTTCCTCCAGCTGGCCCGCTCGGTGGCCGGGGCCCATGGCGACTTCACCCGCTCGAGCCCGTCCGCCCTGCTGGAGGTCAGCGGGCTCGGGGTCAGCAAGGCCAGCACGCTGGCCCGGTGCTGTGCCGAGCGCGGGATCTCGGCCGCGGAGGTCGTGGCGTTCGGGGACATGCCCAACGACCTGGAGATGCTGATGTGGGCGGGCACCTCGTACGCGATGGCCAACGCCCATCCGGATGTGCTCGCCGCGACCACCCACCGCACGGCCGCCAACACCGATGACGGCGTCGCCGCCGTCATCGAGCGGATCCTGGCGGCTTAGGCGCACACGGCCCGCCGCTCCCCGGCCGCGGGGCCGGGGAGCGGCGGGCCGTACGACCGCGCTTACCAGAAGAAGACCAGGTAGCCGTTGCCACCCGCGGTACCGGGGGCGCCCGCGCTGCCCGGGGTGTTGCCACCGGGACCACCGACGCCGCCGTCGCCGCCCGCGCTGGTGTTCGTCGGGGGCAGCTCGACGATGCCGTCGACGGCGTCGCCGCCCTCGCCGCCGTCCGCGCCGGACGCGCCGTCCTCACCGGTGCGGTTCACCGCGGAGAGGCTGTTGCAGGCGCCGGTGCCACCGGCACCGCCGGTGCCCGGGGTGCCCGGAGCGGCCGTGCCGCCGCCACCGCCCGTGCCGCCGGTGCCGCCGCCGGCGATGAGCTGGACCCCGCTGGTGGAGGTCAGCGTCGTCGCGCCACCGTTGCCACCGGTGCCACCGGCACCGCCGGGAGCGGAGGCGCCGACACCGCCGGGACCAGAGGTGCCCGCGGTCCCTCCGGTGCCCAGGTCCACCGTGTAGGTGGCGAACGGCGTCACCGGGATGACGCACCAGGTGAAGCCGCCGGATCCGCCGCCGCCACCGGTGCCGCCGGTGCCCGTCAGCGTGGCGCTGGCGCCACCGCCACCACCGCCGCCACCGCCGCCCGCTCCCCACGCCTGGATGTGCACCGAGGTGACGCCCGCGGGAGGCGTGAAGGTGCCGTCGGCGGTGAACTCCTGGACGCCGTGGATGATGGACGGCGGCCGGGGCGGCTTGGGACGGCCGGGGCCGCCCGTCGCGGGGCTGTCATCCGCCTGGGCGACGGGGGACATGGTCAGTACCTGACCGGCGAGGGCCGCCGCGGCGACGGTGGCGAAGAGGACCCGGCGCCGCGTCCGGGATCGCTTGGGAGTGGGACTCTGGCTGTTCACGTCATGACTTCCTTCCCCGCGGTCGGGCCACATCTGTCGCGGAGTGCGATGGGATACGAAGGACCGAACGGCCCGCGAGGCTCATCCCACCGTCGGCCACCCCGACCCGCACTCTGACGACGCGCTAGTTGGCCCGCGTAGGTGAGCCGTTGGTCCGCCCGGGCGACAACCGCCGCTCACCGACGCCCTGTCAGCGGCCCGACCTCCCGTCGGGGCCCGCGCCTTGGCCATGAGCCGGTCGGGCTCCCGCTCGGCCGTGGCCCGGGCCCCTCAGGCGCCATCCCCCGCCAGGGGCGCCTCCCACACCACCGCCGTGCCGCGGCCGCCCTCCCCGAGGCCGGGGCCGAACGCGCTCGACCCGCCCAGCGCCTCGGCCCGCCGTGCCAGGTTGGCCAGACCACTGCGCCTCCCCTCCGCGGGCACGCCCACCCCGTCGTCCGCGACCGTCAGCCGGACCGCCGGCCGGCCGTCCGCGAGCCGCGCCGTGGCGTCCACGACCACCTCGATCCGCTCGGCCCGGGCATGCCGGAAGGCGTTGGACAGCGCCTCGCGCAGTGCCGCGACGAGATGGGCGCCGGTCACCGTCACGACCAGGTCGTCCACCGGGCCCACGAAGGTCAGCGACGGCTGGAAGCCCAGCGGCACGGCGGCCGCCCTGACCTCCCGCAGCACCCGGCCGCGCAGCCCGGGTGGCGTCTCGGGCGGGGCCTGCTGCAGCGCGAAGATCGCCGTCCGTACCTCCTGGATGGTGGCGCCCAGTTCCTCGACGGCCCGCTCGATCCGCTCCCGCGCCTCCGGCGCGTCCGACTGGCGCTCCACGCTCTCCAGCAGCATCCCGGTCGCGAAGAGCCGCTGGACGACGAGGTCGTGGAGGTCGCGGGCGATCCGGTCGCGCTCCTCGAGGACCGCGAGCCGCTCCCGGTCGCGCTGCGCCTCGGCGAGCACCAGCGCGACCGCGGCCTGCGCCGCGAACTGGGCGGCCAGGGTGCGCTCGGTCGCGGTGAACGGGTCGGCCTCGCGCTCCCGCGCGGTGGCCAGCACACCGAGCACCCGGTCCCCGCTGCTCAGCGGCACCATCATGCTCGGGCCGTAGCGGCCGGGGGCGCCGGTGCCGAGCAGCGGGTCGGTGGCCGGGTCCTCGATGAGGACCGGCTGCCCGGCCAGCAGCCTCGGCACGGCCGGGGAGCGGGCCGGAAGCACCGCGCCCAGCAGCCCGGACCGCTCATCCGCGGCCACCGCCACGGCCTTCAGCCCGTCACCGCCGTCCTCCGGCAGCAGCACGATGCCCACCGCCGCGCCCGCGAGCTCCCGGGCCTTCTCGGCGACCACGGCCGGTCCGTCCCCGGCACCCCCGGACAGCACCGCCTGGGTCACGGCCACCGACCCCTCGATCCAGCGCTCGCGCTGCCGGGTGGCCCCCTGGACGCGGGTGTGGCCGATGACGATCCCCGCCTCGGTGGCCAGCACCTCGACCAGATGCCGGTCGGATTCGGTGAACGGCCCGCCGCCCCCCTTCTCGGCCAGACAGAGGATGCCGAAGGTCTCCTCCCCGACGCGCAGCGGAACGGTGAGATACGAGCCCGGCGACCGGGACGAGCACGAGCCCGGCGACCGGGACGAGCCCGGCGGCTGGGAGGGACCCTTCGACCGGAAGGGACCCGGCGGCTCGGTGGCCGAGGGCGTTCCGCCGCGGCGTGCGTAGGCGAGCAGCTCCGCGCCCCGCTCCCGGTCGGCCTCGGTCGCGCCGTACGTGACCACGTCGGCCAGGCCCTGCTCCCCTTCGGCGTCGCCCTCGGTGGGGTGCACCCCGATCGCGGCCCGGCGGGCACCCACCAGCTCGGCCGCGGTGCGGACGATCCGGTCGAGGACGGTGTGCGCGTCCGGCCCGGTGCCGAGCGAGCGCATCGCCTCCAGCAGTCTCGGCAGCCGCGCCGTGAGCTCGGTGGACAGCCCCCGCAGACCGCGGGTCGCCTCCGCGGCCACATCCACGGGGTCGGGGGAGGGGGCAGCGGCCTCCATGCGTCGAGCCTAATGAATGCCGCGGGGGAACGCCCTGTTGTGAGCGCTGGGCACCGTTTCCGCCGCTTCGGGTGCCCTAGGGCGCCCCATACGGGCCAGGGTCACCCATACGGCAGCTCATGCCCCCGTCCGGCCCCGCGCCCATGGCACCAGCGGCAGACGTCGCGGCCCCGCGAGGATCCGCCGGACAGGCCCTGACCCGCGCCCGGCTACCCGGCGCCCACCAGGGCTCCGGCCTCCACCGCCTCGCGTTCCAGCATCCGGCGGAACGGGCCGTCGGCCGAGGCGAGTTCCGCGTACGTTCCGCGCTGGACGGCTCGTCCGCCGTCGAGGACGATCACCTCGTCCACCGCGTCCAGGCCCGCCAGCCGGTGGGTGATCAGGACGGTGGTGCGCCCGCGGGTCGCCGACAGCAGGTCGGCCGTCAGGGCGTCGGCCGTGGGCAGGTCCAGATGTTCGGCGGGCTCGTCCAGCACCAGCACCGGGAAGTCCGCCAGCAGCGCACGGGCCAGCGCCAGCCGCTGCCGCTGGCCGCCGGAGAGCCGTGCGCCCTGCTCGCCGACGAGCGTGTCCAGACCGTCCGGCAGCCCGTCCACCCAGTCCAGCAGCCGGGCCGCGGCCAGCGCCGCACGCAGCTCGTCATCGCTCGCGCCGGGGCGCGCCAGCCGCAGGTTCTCGCGCAGCGAGCTGTCGAAGACATGGGCGTCCTGGGCGCAGAGGCCGACCAGCCTCCGCACCGCGTCCCCGTCCAGGGCGGCGGCGTTCCGGCCCGCCAGGGTGTACGTGCCGCCCTCGGTGTCCAGGAAGCGGAGCAGCACCTGGGCGAGGGTGGACTTGCCCGCGCCCGACGGGCCGACGACCGCGACCCGGCGGCCCGGGCGCAGCTCCAGCCCGAACCCGTCCAGGGCGGGGGCGTACTGCCCGGGGTGGCGGGCGGTGATCCCGCGCAACACCAGCGGATACGGCGCGCTCGGCGGCTCCTCGCGCCGCGCCTCGTCGGGCTCGCGCACCGGAAGCGGCTCGTCCAGCACCTCGTACACCCGCTCCGCGGCACGCCGCACCCGCTGCCGGTGCTGCACCGCGAGCGGCAGCCCCGCGACGGCCTCGAAGGCGGCGAGCGGGGTCAGCACCACGACCGCCAGCCACACCCCGTGGATCCGGCCGTCCGCCACGGCCGGCACCCCCACCCACGCCGCGGCCGCCACGGTAAGACCGCAGACCAGTGCGGACAGCCCGGCGCCCGTACCGGCGGCTGCCGCCGTCCGCCGGGCGATACGGGTGAGCACACCGTCGGCCCGGCGCACCGCGTCCAGCCGCCGTGGCAGTGCGCCCGCGACGGTCAACTCGGCCGCCCCCGCGAGCAGATCGACGACCTGCGCCGACAGGGCGCCGCGCGCCGGTGCCAGTTGCCGCTCCGCGCGCCGCGCGAGCGCCCCGGACACGACGGGCACCATGGCCCCCGCCACCAGCAGCCCCGCCGCCAGCACGGCTCCGGCCTCGGGCAGCACCCAGGTGAGGAAGCCCACCGAGGCCGCGCCGACGGTCAGCGCGGTGCCGACGGGCAGCAGCCAGCGCAGGAAGTAGTCCTGGACGGTGTCCACATCGGCCACCAGCCGGGAGAGCAGATCGCCGCGGCGCGTGCGTCCGAGCCCGGCGGGCGCCAGCCGCTCCAGCCTCCGGTAGACGGCGACCCGCAGCTCGGCCAGCACCCGCAGCACGGCGTCGTGCGAGACCAGGCGCTCGGCGTAGCGGAAGACGGCCCGGCCGATCCCGAACGCCCGGGTCGCGGTGACCGCGACCATCAGATAGAGCACGGGCGGCTGCTGCGCGGCCCGCGAGATCAGCCACCCGGAGACGGCCATCAGCCCGACCGCGCTCAGCAGGGCGAGGCTCC
>NZ_JAEEAP010000469.1 GCF_016103465.1 Streptomyces sabulosicollis | reverse complement strand
GGTGTCATGGGTGCGGGACCTCCGTGGGGGGAGCGGCCCAGGGGGCGCGCAGTTCGGAGTACAGGGCGAGGCGCTCGGCGCCGGCGGTGACCAGTCGGTCGATGCCGGTGACCACGCGCCGCTTGGCGGCTCGCGCGGTGACGCCCGCACCGGGCTCGGTGCGCCAGGCGTCGGCGGGCAGCGGGACCGGTGCGGGGGCGGTGCGGACCGCCTCGACGACGCGCATGAAGGCGCCCGTGCGGTCCGGGGGAACGAGCAGTTCGGTGCCGTCGCGCAGATGGGCGGCCAGGTTGTCCAGCAGATCGGTGCGTGCGTGGTCGGTGGTCTCGGGCGGCGCTCCGTCGCGTTCGACGCGGACCCGGTCCAGCTTGTACCAGAAGGTGATCCGGCCCCGGTCGCCGTGGATGACGACATAGGGTTCACCGGGATCCTCCGCGCACAGGGTGACGGCGGCGGCCACGGTGGTGCCGCGGCTGGTCCGGATCCGTACGCAGGAGGTGTCGTCGGCCTCGATGGCGTTGGCCCGGTACAGCTCCAGCTCGATACCGGCCACGTCCTCGGCCCGGTCGGCGCCGGCGAGGTGCAGGGCGGTGGCGACGGCGTGGGCGAGGGGGTTGGTGAGGACGCCGTCCACGACGTCGCGGCCGTGGAGGGTGCGGTGTCCGGCCCAGGGGGCGCGGGTGTAGTAGTCCTCGTCGCGGGCCCATGCCCCGGCCGCGCCGATGCCGCGGACCGCCCCTATGCGGCCGTCGGCGACGAGCTTCCGGATGGCGGGCAGGGCATGGGAGCCGAGCGACTGGAAGCCGATCTGGCAGGCGGTTCCATATCCGCGTAGTCCTTCGCTCAGCCGCGCGAACGCGGCGTACGAGGGTGTGGGCGGCTTCTCCAGCAGAAGGTGCGCACCGCGTTCGGCGGCGGCGAGGGCGAGGTCGGCGTGGGTGTGGATCGGGGTGCAGATGACGGCGATCCGGGCGCCGGTGCGGGTCAGGAGCGCGGCGAGGTCGGCGGACTGCTCGGGCTCGCCGAGCCCGTCGCCCAGTTCCTCCCGGGTGAGCGGCGCGAGTTCGCACACCCCGGCGAGCCGGACCGTTCCCTCGGCGGTGAGCCGCCGGATGTTGTCCAGGTGCCAGCGGCCGTGCCCGCGGGCGCCCGCGAGGACGACCGGTATCGGTTCCTTCGGTTCCGGGGCCATGCCCATGCTCAAACCTCCTTGTCCGGCTCGTTCGCGCGTCCTCGTTCCGCCGACCCGACGGGTCAGGTGTCGGTCGGGCCTTGCGGGTCAGGTGCCGGTCAGCCCTTGACCGCCCCCGCGCTGAAGCCGGTGATCAGCCACTTCTGGATGAAGGCGAAGACGATGACGACGGGCACCGCGGCGATCACCCCGCCCGCCGCGAGCGCGCCCAGGTCGACGCTGTCCGCGCCGATGAGGGTGTTGAGGCCGACCGGGATCGTCTGCTTGTCCTGGGAGCTGAGGAACATCAGCGCGAACAGGAAGTGGTTCCAGCTGTGCACGAAGGCGAAGGAGCCGACCGCGATCAGCCCGGGGCGCAGCAGCGGCAGCACCACCGCGCAGAAGGCCCGGAAGCGGCCGCAGCCGTCGACCCACGCCTGTTCCTCCAGCGACACCGGCACGTTCTTGATGAAGCCGCTGATGAGGATGATCGACAGGGGCAGCTGGAAGACCGTCTCCGCGATGATCACGCTTCCCAGCGAGTTGATCATCTGGAGGTTCTTGAAGATCTCGAAGAGCGGCACCAGCATCAGCGCGCCCGGGATGAACTGCGAGGCCAGCAGCGCCAGCAGGAAGCCCTTTTTGACGGCGAAGTCGAAGCGGGCGAGGGCATAGCCCCCGGCCAGCGCGACCGCCGTCGTCATCACCAGCGAGGCGACGCCGACGATCATGCTGTTCTGGAAGAAGATCCCGAAGCTGCGCTCGTTCCACACCTTCTGGAAGTGCTCACCCGTGACCGGCCAGGGCACCAGCGCGTTCGAGCCCGCGGGGCGCAGCGCGAACAGCAGCATCCAGTAGAAGGGGACGAGGGTGAACAGCAGATACAGGCCCAGCGGCAGATAGATCTGCCAGCGGGGTACGCCCTGGTCGGGCCCGCGCCGGCGCCTTCCGCGAGCGGCGGGCGGCGGGGCGGCCGCGGCGGCGGGCGGGGCGCCCTTCTCGGCGAGTGCGGCGGTCACTTGGTCTCGCCTCCGAACTTGCTCAGGCGCAGATAGAGGATCGAGCAGAAGAGGAGGATCACGAAGGCGACGGTGGTCAGCGCGGAGGCGTAGCCGAAGTCATGGCCGTTGATCCCGGTGTTGGCGACGTACAGCGGAAGGGTGGTGGTCTGCCCGGCCGGTCCGCCGCCGGTGAGGGTGTAGAGCAGGTCGACGTTATTGAACTCCCATACGCCGCGCAGCAGCGTGGAGAGGACGATCGCGTCCTTCAGGTGCGGCAGGGTGATGTGGAGGAACCGCCGCGCCCGGCCCGCGCCGTCGACCGAGGCCGCCTCGTAGAGGTCCTTGGGGATGGACTGGAGGTCGGCGAGGAGGAGGATCGCGAAGAAGGGGACCCCGCGCCAGAGTTCGGCGACGACGGCGGCCCAGAAGACGGTGCCGGTGTCGGAGAGCACCGAGGTGCCGTAGGTGCCGATCCCCGCGTCCGCGAGATAGCGGCTGATGCCGGTCGAGGGGTTGTAGAGCAGCATCCAGATGGTGGTGGTCAGCACCCCGGACACGGCCCAGGGCGAGAAGACCAGGGCGCGGGCGAGGCCGCGGCCGAGGAAGGTCTGGTTCACCAGCAGGGCGAGCGCGAGACCGAGCAGGAGTTGTAGCAGCACCTCGGTGACGACCCATTTGCCGCTGAAGACGAGCGTGTCCCAGAACTGCGGGTCGTCGGTGAGGATCCGGGTGAAGTTGTCCAGGCCCGCGTAGCCGTTCCGCCAGGGCTTGGTGACGTTGTAGTTCCGCAGGCTGTAGTAGAGGACGCTGAGCATCGGATAGGCGATGAAGCCCAGCATCAGCAGCCCGGCGGGGGCGATCAGCAGATACGGGAGGCGGCGGGCCGGTCCCCCCGTACGGCGCCGGGTGACCCGGGGTGGTTTCGCCACGGCGTGGGCCATGACTGCTTCTCCGTTCTCAGAGGCGCGGGGTCTGGTGAAGCGCTTACCGAATGTTGTTCGGTATCTCGTGCAAAAAAAGATCCGCTCAGCCCGCGTAGGGTTCGGGCACCGCGCCGGGGCGGGCCAGGAAGCGGAAGTCGCAGCCGGTGTCGGCCTGCGTCATCTGCTCCTGGTAGAGCGCGCCGTAGCCGCGCTCGTAGCGGGGCGGCGGGGCCGTCCACCGCGCCCGGCGCCGCGCCAGCTCGGCGTCGTCCACCTCCAGCCGCAGCACCCGTGCCGCGACGTCGAGGGTGATCGGATCGCCGTCGCGGACGAGGGCGAGCGGGCCGCCCACGTACGACTCGGGCGCGATGTGCAGCACACACGCCCCGTAACTGGTGCCGCTCATCCGGGCGTCGGAGATCCGCACCATGTCCCGCACCCCCTGCTTCAGCAGGTGGTCGGGGATCGGCAGCATCCCGTACTCGGGCATTCCGGGGCCGCCGAGGGGCCCGGCGTTGCGCAGCACCAGCACGCTGTCCTCGGTGATGCCGAGACCGGGGTCGTTGATGGTGGCCTGCAGGGTCCGATAGTCGTCGAAGACCACGGCCGGGCCGGTGTGGTTCAGCAGCCGGGGCTCGGCCGCGATGTGCTTGATGACGGCGCCGTCGGGGCACAGGTTGCCGCGCAGCACCGCCACTCCGCCCTCCCCGGCCAGGGGGTTGTCGCGGGGCCGGATCACCTCGGGGTTGTGCACCAGCGCGCCGTCGAGCTGTTCGCGCAGGGTGGGGTGGCCCACGGTGGGACGGTCCAGGTGCAGGACGTCCGTCAGCCGGGAGAGGAAGCCCGGGAGTCCGCCCGCGAAGTGGAAGTCCTCCATCAAGTAGCGGCCGCCGGGCCGCAGATCGGCCAGCACGGGGACGGTACGGGCGATCCGGTCGAAGTCGTCGAGGGTGAGCCGCACCCCGGACCGGCCCGCCATGGCGATCAGGTGGATCACCGCGTTGGTGGAGCCGCCGAGCGCGAGCACGGTCGCGACCGCGTCCTCGTACGCCTCCCGGGTGAGGATCTCCGCGAGCCTGAGGTCCTGCCAGACCAGCTCGACCACGCGCAGCCCGGATGCGGCGGCCATCCGGTCGTGCCCGGAGTCCACGGCCGGGATGGACGAGGCGCCGGGCACGGTCACGCCCAGCGCCTCGGCGGCGGCCGTCAGCGTGGACGCGGTGCCCATCGTCATGCAGTGGCCGGGCGAGCGGGCCAGCCCCCGCTCCAGCTCGGACATCTCGCAGTCGCCGATCAGCCCGGCCCGCTTGTCGTCCCAGTACTTCCACATGTCGGTGCCCGAGCCCAGCACCTCGTCGCGCCAGTGCCCCGGCAGCATCGGCCCGGCCGGGACGAAGACCGCCGGGAGGTCGGCGCTGGCCGCGCCCATCAGCAGCGCCGGGGTGGACTTGTCGCAGCCGCCCAGCAGCACGGCGCCGTCCACGGGGTACGAGCGGAGCAGCTCCTCGGTCTCCATGGCGAGGAGGTTGCGGTAGAGCATGGGGGTGGGCTTCTGGAAGGTCTCGGAGAGCGTGGAGACCGGGAACTCCAGGGGGAAGCCGCCCGCCTGCCAGACGCCGCGCTTGACCGCCTGGGCGCGGTCGCGCAGGTGCACATGGCAGGGGTTGATGTCGCTCCAGGTGTTGAGGATCGCGATGACCGGCTTGCCCAGGTGCTCCTCGGGGAGGTAGCCGAGCTGGCGGGTGCGGGCCCGGTGGCTGAAGGAGCGCAGTCCGTCGGTGCCGTACCACTGGTGGCTGCGCAGCTCGTCGGGGCGCCGACGCCTTCTCGGCCGGGTGCTCGTACGGACGCTCCGCGGGGTGCTCATACCGACCACCCCTCCACGATCGCGGCGACTTCGGCGCGCCTCGGCTCCGGCAGCGGCTTGCTCGGGGCGCGGACGTCGCGGCGGCACAGCCCCAGCGCCGCAAGCGCTTCCTTGACCACCGTGACGTTGTTGGCGGACTGCCGCTCGGCCCTGAGGTCCTCGAACCGCCGGATCTGCTCCCACACCTTCATCGCGCCCGGGTAGTCCCCCGCGCGCAGCGCCCCCAGCATGTTGAGCGAGACGTTGGGGGCCACGTTGACCAGGCCCGAGGTGAAGCCGGTGGCGCCGACCGCCCAGTACGAGGGCGCGTACAGCTCGGCGAGCCCGGCCACCCAGACGAACCGGTCCAGCCCGGCGTCACGCGCCACGGCGGCGAAGCGGGTGGCGTCGTGGACCGCGTACTTGACCCCGATGACATTGGGGCACTCCTCGCCGAGCCGGGCGATCGCCGTGCCCTCGATGAGCGGATTGCGCAGATACGGCACCACGCCCAGCTCGGGGACGGCCTCGGCGATGGTGCGGTGGTAGTCGATCCAGCCGTCCTGGGCGACGTACGGGTGCACCGGCTGATGGACCATCACCATGTCGGCCCCGGCCGCGCGGGCGTGGCGGGCGGCCTCGACCGCGGTGGCCGCGTCATGGCCCACCCCGACGAGGACGGCGGCCCGCCCGGCGGCCTCCTCGACGGTCAGCTCCGTGACCAGCCGCCGCTCTTCGAGGGTGAGGGCGTAGAACTCCCCGGTGTTGCCGTTCGGGGTGACGGCCCGGACCCCGCCGTCGAGGAGCCGGCCGAGCAGGGCGCGGTAGGCGGCGCGGTCCACGGCGCCCGCCGCGTCGTACGGGGTCACCGGGATCGCCACGACGTCCGCGAGCGCCGTCCTCAGCGGTGAGTAGTCCATACGAACCCTTTCTCTCGATGTTCGGCATCGGGACGAGCTGTTCGGATGGTGCCGCGTGCTGGGGTCGGCGGCCGGGGCCGCCGGGTGCTACTCCCCGTCCGGGAAGGCGCGCCGGACGAAGGAGGCGATGTGCTCGTGCAGGGCGCGGGCCGCCCCGTCGGCGTCGCCGTCGAGCGCGCGGGCCAGGATCTCCCGGTGCTCACGGGCCTCCTGCTCCCAGGAGGGGACCGCCTGCCAGGCGATGGTGGACACCAGCGCGGCCTGGTCGCGCAGTTCGTCGAGCATCCGGGTCAGCAGGGGGTTGCCGCAGGGCAGGTAGAGCGCCCGGTGGAAGTCGCGGTTGGCGAGCGACCGCCCGGCCGGATCGGCGGCCGCGTCCGACCGCTCCAGCGCGGCCCCGGCGTCCTCCAGCCCGGCCCGCGCGGCCACGGTCCGGCGCAGCGCCTCGGGTTCCAGGAGCAGCCGCACATCGTAGACGGCGTGCGCCATGGCGCTGTCCACGGTCCTGACCGTGGCCCCCTTGTACTCGCTCATCACCACGAGCCCCCGCCCCGCGAGCGTCTTGAGCGCCTCCCGCACGGGCGTCTTGGACACCCCGAACTGCGCGGCCAACTCGGCCTCCACCAACGCCTGCCCGGGCCGCAGCCCCCCGGTGAGAATCGCGTGCTTGACCGCCTCCAGCACGTACTGGGTGCGGGAGGGGATCGGGCTCGGGGCGATGTCCATGGATGCTCTCAGATCTCACATATCGCGTCTCATATATGACATACGAAGTACGACGCGATGAAATTAGGGCGGCCCCAGGGGTTCGTCAACGGTTCTGACAAAAACGGGCCCGCAGTGCCAAAGCCGGACGCGTTCCGCCCCTCACGCCCGCTCGGGGACGTCGGCGTCCGTCGGGTGGGGGTGTTGGGTGATGG
>NZ_JAEEAP010000468.1 GCF_016103465.1 Streptomyces sabulosicollis | reverse complement strand
CCCCCACCGCCCCCACCGCTCTCACCGAAGGTTCCCCGCATGCGCACGCACCGCCTCGAACTCCTCCCCGCCGTCGATGTCCGCGACGGCCAGGCCGTCCGCCTGGTCCACGGCGAGTCCGGCTCCGAGACGTCGTACGGCGACCCGATGGAGGCGGCCCTGGCCTGGCAGCGGGCGGGCGCCGAGTGGCTGCACCTGGTGGACCTCGACGCCGCCTTCGGCACCGGGAACAACCGCGCGCAGATCGCCGAGGCGGCCCGCTCCATGGACCTCAAGGTCGAGCTGTCCGGCGGGATCCGCGACGACGCCTCGCTGGCCGCCGCCCTGGCCACCGGCTGCGCCCGGGTGAACCTCGGCACGGCCGCCCTGGAGACCCCCGAGTGGGTCGCCAAGGTCATCGCCGAGCACGGCGACCTCATCGCGGTGGGCCTCGATGTGCGCGGCACCACGCTGCGCGGCCGCGGCTGGACCCGCGACGGCGGCGATCTGTACGAGACGCTGGCCCGCCTCGACTCCGAGGGCTGCGCCCGCTACGTCGTCACCGACATCGCCAAGGACGGCACCCTCCAGGGCCCCAACCTGGAGCTGCTGCGCAACGTCTGCGCCGCCACCGACAAGCCCGTCGTCGCCTCCGGCGGCGTTTCCTCGCTTGACGACCTGCGCGCCCTTGCGACCCTGGTACCGGAAGGTGTCGAGGGCGCCATCGTGGGCAAGGCGCTCTACGCCAAGGCATTCACCTTGGAAGAGGCGTTGGAGGCGGTAGCCGTATGACCTCACCCGAGACCGTGCGACGGGTCCAGACCGAAAGCCCCTGGGAGGAGACCATCGGGTTCGCCCGGGCTGTCGAGGCCGGTGACCTGGTGCTCGTCGCCGGGACGATGCCGCTCGCGGAGCGCGGCGTCCTGGAGGGCGAGGGGGATCCGTACGAACAGACCCTCGCCGCCTTCCGCCATGCGCTGGACGCGCTGAAGAGGTTCGGCCTCGGCGTCGAATCGGTGGTCCGCACCCGTATGTATCTCACCCACGCCCGTGACGTGGACGAGGTGGGCCGCGCCCACAAGGAGCTCTTCGACGCCGTGCGCCCCGCCGCGACGCTGGTCGTGGTGTCCGGCTTCGTCGACTCGCGCGTCCTGGTGGAAGTCGAACTGGAAGCATTCCGAGGAGCACGACAGTCATGACCCTGGCGGTCCGAGTCATCCCCTGCCTGGACGTGGACAACGGCCGGGTCGTCAAGGGCGTCAACTTCCAGAATCTGCGCGACGCGGGCGACCCGGTCGAGATGGCCAGGATCTATGGCGAGGAGGGCGCGGACGAGCTGACCTTCCTCGACATCACCGCCTCCTCCGGCGACCGCGAGACCACCTACGACGTGGTCCGCCGCACCGCCGAGCAGGTCTTCATCCCGCTGACGGTCGGCGGTGGCGTCCGTACCCCGGAGGACGTCGACAAGCTGCTGCGGGCCGGGGCGGACAAGGTCGGCGTCAACACCGCCGCCATCGCCCGTCCCGAGCTGATCCGCGAGATCTCCGAGCGCTTCGGCAGCCAGGTGCTCGTCCTCTCGGTCGACGCCCGCCGCTGTCCCGAGTCCACGGTGACCTCCTCCGGCTACGAGGTCACCACCCACGGCGGCCGCCGTGGCACCGGCATCGACGCCGTCGAATGGGCCCACCGCGCGGCGGAGCTGGGCGCCGGGGAGATCCTGCTGAACTCCATGGACGCGGACGGCACCAAGGACGGCTACGACACGGCCATGATCGAGGCCGTCCGCAAGCACGTCACCATCCCGGTGATCGCCAGTGGCGGCGCCGGCGAGCTGGCCGACTTCCCACCGGCCGTCGCCGCGGGCGCCGACGCGGTGCTGGCGGCCTCCGTCTTCCACTTCGGCGATCTGCGGATCGGTCAGGTGAAGGACGCGCTGCGGGACGCGGGGCACCCGGTCCGCTGAGGCGGCCGCGCCGCCGCGTCGCCGAGGGACGCACCGGGCGGTGGGCGGACCCGCGCGGGTCCGCCCACCGCCCGGTGCGCGTCGTCTCAGGGCCTCACTTCGCGGCGGAGCCCGGCCGCTCGCGGTACGCGTCGACGATGCCGCGCTTCAGGACCGCGGTCTCCTCCAGGACGTCGCCCTTCCTGCCCGCCCCGACGTCCTTCGTGCGGTAGCTGCGCACGCCGAGGTAGGCCAGGCTGTCCCGGTCGAAGACCCACTCGGTGGCCGTCCACGCCCTCTTGTCGACGCGGGCGATGCCGACCCCGTGGCGGCCCGCCGCGTCCACCGCGTCCTCGTGCCGCGTCACCCCGGGGATCTTCGCGGCGGCCTTGTAGAGGGCGGCGGCGTTCTCCGGCGGCATGACCGACTCACCCAGCAGGTAGCCGATCTGGTCGAAGACGGCCTGCGCCTTCTCCTGGCCGTCGTCCGGCTCGGTCATCCGGTAGAGCTCCTCGAGCAGGGCGTCCGGGTCGGTCGGCAGGGACGCCAGCCACTGGTACGTGGGACGGTCGATGCCCGCCGGGGACCCTCCCAATTCGTGCACCGGGGCGTAGCCCCCGCCCTCGCGCATCTCGCCGGTCTTGGTGATCCGCTTGACCTGCTGCGACTTCCAGATCTCCCGCTCGTGCAGCGGCTCCAGCCTGGAGGAGCCGTCCTCCTTCATCTCGGCCCCGGCCGTCAGGCTCTTGACGTAGACGAACTGGTCCTGCCGCACCGGCTTGACGTCCGACTTCGCCGCGGTTCCGGCGATCCGGTCGAGCAGGACGGTGGCGGTCTCACGGGGCCGGGCGGTGGTGTCGCCGGACGTCCCGCCCCCGGTGAAGGTGACGACCAGCGCCCCGGCCAGCGCCAGGGCCGCGGCGGGCATCAGCAGCGCCGGGCGCAGCAGTCGCCGCCGGACCTTCCGGGCGGGCGCGGAGGTGCGGTTCTGGTCGTCATCGATGTGCTGCATCAATCGGTCCTTGTGGTGGAGGTACGGAGCGGAGGGCACATCCCGTTCGGCCGGGGCGGGAAGCAGCCGGGCCAGTTCCTCGCGCTCCGCTTCCTCGTGCTCGGCCCGGACGGGCCCGGAGCCAGCGGCGTTCATCGGGGGTCCTCCTGAAACTCCTGAAAGGGCAGGGCCGCGAACGCGGCCTCACGCTGTACCTCTCCGCGACGGTGCGGCGGTTCCTTCTTTTCTTCCGCGAGCCGCTGATCGGCGAGCTTGCGCAGCCGGGTGCGGGCCCGGGACAGCCGCGAGCGCACCGTTCCCACCGGGATGCCCATCGCCTCTGCCGCCTGTGCGTAGTCCAGGCCGGACCAGACGCAGAGCGCCAGCACCTCCTGCTCCCCACGCCGCAGCCGGCCGAACACCGTGCGCACGGCGGCGAGCCGGCGGGCGTCGTCGATACGGCCCGCCGTCTCGTCGGCGAAGTCCGCCACCGGGGCGGGGGGCGGGCGGCGGGCCAGAAAGGCCAGGCGACGGCCGATGCCGCGGTTGGCGTTGCGGGCCTTGTTCGTCGCCACGCCCAGCAGCCACGGCTTCAACGTGCCGTCGCCCGGCTCCAGTTGCTCCCGGGTGCGCCAGGCGTCGAGGAACGTGTCGCCCATCACCTCCTCGGCCACCGACCAGTCGCCGGTCAGCCGGAAGGCATGGTTGTAGACCGTGCGCGCGTAACTCTCGTAGAGCTCCGCGAACGCCTCGCGGTCGCCCGCCCGTACCCGCGCTCGCAGGCCATCAGTCATCTCGTTCACACCTCACACCCGTGTCTCTCCGCACGGCGGAGGTGGTTCCCGTGACCTGCGCCACACGTGGTGCGCGGGCTTACGGGGTGTCCGGCGGACCACGCGGCGGAGCGGCGTATCCATGCACGCGGGGGAGCCCGTGCGCCGAACGCGCCCGGTCCAGCATCGCCGCCTCCGCGACGGTGACCACCGGGTTGAGTCCCGGGTGTGCCGCACCCAGGAGGAGCGCGTCCTGGCACGGGGGCTCTGACCTGCGCAGACTCGGTGGGGTCAGGACAGAGCGGCACCAGGAAGGAAAGGGATACCGCCATGAGCACCATGACCGGGACCGGCAAGGTCGTACTCATCACCGGGGCCAGCAGCGGGATCGGGGAGGCGACCGCGCGTCGGCTCGCCGCCGACGGGCACCGGGTTTATCTGGGGGCGCGGCGGACCGAGCGGCTGGGGGAGCTGGCCGGGGAGATCACCGCCGACGGGGGCAGCGCGGCGTACCAGAGGCTGGACGTCACCGCGGCCGACGACATGCGGGCCTTCGTGGCGGCCGCCCGGGAGCGGTACGGGCGGGTGGACGTGATGGTCAACAACGCCGGGGTGATGCCGCTCTCGCCGCTCGAGGCGCTGAAGGTCGACGAGTGGGACCGGATGCTCGATGTGAATGTGCGCGGCGTGCTGTACGGCATCGCCGCGGCCCTGCCGGTGATGCGGGAGCAGGGCGGTGGGCACGTCGTGAACATCGCCTCGGTCGCCGCGTACGAGGTGTCGCCCACCGCCGCGGTGTACTGCGCCACCAAGTTCGCCGTGCGCGCCATCTCGGAGGGGCTGCGCCAGGAGTCGGCCGGTGACATCCGGGTCAGCCTGGTCTCCCCGGGGGTGACCGAGTCAGAACTCGCCGAGTCCATCTCCGATCCGAGCGCCCGCGAGGCCATGAAGACCTACCGCTCGGTGGCCATCCCCGCCTCCGCGATCGCCGACGCCATCGCGTACGCCATCGGGCAGCCGCCCGAGGTCGACGTCAACGAGATCGTGGTGCGCCCGGCCGCGAGCGCCCAGTAGGGGCGGGCCGTCCAGCGGGGGCGGACCGTCCAGCAGGGACGGCCGTCCAGCGGGGTGCTGGCGGAAAATCCGTACGGCGATCGCTGACGGCGGCTCACACTGGGGGCATGGACGGAGCCATGTCGAGTCAGCTGCTGGGGTTCCCGCCGGACGCGCGAGTGCTCATCGTCAACTGCGACGACCTCGGCATGCACGAGTCGGTCAACGCCGCCGTCTTCGACGCGATCGAGGAGGGGATCGCGAGCTCCTGCAGTCTGATGGTGCCGTGCCCGGGGGCGCCGCAGGCCCTGCGGACGCTGCGTGCGCGGCCGGACATCCCGTTCGGCATCCACCTCACGCTGGTCCGGGACGCGGACCACCTCCGGTGGGGACCGCTGAGCGCGCCGGCCACGGTGGCCTCGCTGCTGGACGAGCGGGGCGGGCTCTTCACCGCCGACCGGCGGGAGGAACTGCTCGCGCGGGCGCGCCCCGACGAGGTCGAGCGGGAGTTCCGGGCCCAGATCGAGGCCGTGGCCGACGCGGGGCTGACGCCGACCCACCTGGACTGGCACTGTCTGGCCGACGGCGGCCGCGAGGACGTCCTGGAGCTGACCGTGGCGCTGGCGGGGGAGTACGGACTGGCGGTGCGGGTCTGGCTCGACGGCGGCCGCCGGACCGCGCGCGGGCGGGGGCTGCCGGTCACCGACCACGACTTCCTGGACAGTTTCGCCCTCGACGTCGACGGTAAGGCCGCCCGCTACGCCGAGCTGCTGCGCGCCCTTCCGCCCGGGCTCAGCGAGTGGGCGGTCCATCCCGGGCTGGACGACGCCCGGTCGCGGGCCGCCGAGCCCGGCGGCGGGTGGCGGGTGCGCCACGGCGACCACGCGTTCCTCACGTCGGCGCGGGCCCGCGAACTGCTGGCGGAGGAGGGCGTCGTGGTGATCGACTACCGGCCGCTCCAGCGGATCTGGTCCGGGGGACGGACGGCGTGATGCCGCCCGGTCCAGGCAGACGGCCGACTTGACGCCGTCGCCGGGGCCCGCTTTGATCACAGCAGCCGCACGGTGTACCGCCCCGTGCCGCGCAAGAGGTGCGCCCAGCCGGTAGGGGACCCGGCGCCGGTCCCGAGCCCGGACTCAGTCGCCAGGACGGCGGATGCCATCCGAGGCGGGGACGTCACCCGCGAGCGTTGGAGCTTTCATGCCAGCCAGCCATGCCGCACGCCTTCGCCGCCGCTGGGCCCTCGCGTCGGTGGTGACGGCCGCCGCCGCGGCGGCCGCCGTCGTGGCCGTGTCCCTGTCCTCGGGAGCCAGCGCCTCCGAAGTGGCGCTGCCGCCCGTCCACGGCGGCTTCGACTACCAGATCGGCGGGGCGTACACCCCGCCGAAGGGCGTCGACATCGTCAGCCGCGACCGCGGGGACTCCCCGGCGGACGGGCTGTACAACATCTGCTACGTCAACGCCTTCCAGGTCCAGCCGGGCGAGCGCGACCAGTGGCCGGACGACCTGCTGCTGCGCGACCGCGACGGCGATCTCGTCATCGACACCAAGTGGAAGGAACCGCTGCTGGACATCCGCACCGCCGAGAAGCGCGAGCGCGTGGCGGACAAGGTCGACGGCTGGATCGACGGCTGCGCCGACAAGGGGTTCGACGCCGTCGAGCCCGACAACTACGACAGCTACGAACGCTCCAAGAAGCTGCTGACCACCGCGCACGCCAAGGCGTTCATGGCCCTGCTGTCGGAGCACGCGCACGGGCAGGGACTGGCCATCGCGCAGAAGAACACCGCGGAGCTCCTCCCCGACCGGGAGGCGGCCGGGCTGGACTTCGCGGTGGTCGAGGAGTGCGGCGAGTACGACGAGTGCGGTGAGTTCGCCACGGCGTACGACGACCACGTCGTGGTGGTCGAGTACGGCGACGAGGGCTTCGCCGCGGCGTGCGAGGGCTGGGGCGACCGGCTCAGCGTCGTCCGGCGGGACGAGGACGTCTCTCCCGCGGGCGACGACGGCTACGTTCGCGAGACCTGTTAGGGGATTCCCTCGTCTGTCAGGGGGTTTTCCC
>NZ_JAEEAP010000467.1 GCF_016103465.1 Streptomyces sabulosicollis | reverse complement strand
GCCACCGACCGCGCGCCACCGCCCTCGCCGCCCGGGTGCTGTGCGTGCTGGTCGCCGGCGCCACCGCCGGCTGCGCCTCCCTGGCCTCCCCCGCGGCCGAGGTGGGCGCCGACCGGATGACCGACCCCCGGCCGGTCCGCGACGGCGGAACGCTGACCATCGCCCTCAAATCGGACCCGGACAAGCTGGACCCCACCCTGGCCAGCACCGCCGTGGGCCGGACCGTGTTCACCGCGATGTGCGAGAAGCTCTACGACGTCGACGCCGAGAACCGGATCGTGCCGCAGCTCGCCGCCGCCCCGCCCACGACCAGCGACGGGGGCCGCACCGTCACCATCAGGCTGCGGCACGGCGTACGGTTCGCCGACGGCACCCGCATGGACGCGAAGGCGGTCAAGACCTCCCTCGACCGGCACCGGACGCTGACCGGTTCGGTCCGCGCGAGCGAGCTGAAGCCCCTCACCTCCGTCCAGGCGGTCGGCGACGACACCGTACGGCTGCGGCTGACCAAGCCGTACGTCCCGCTGCTCGCGCTGCTCGCCGACCGTGCGGGCATGGTGATGTCCCCGACGGCGCTGAAGCGCTACGGCAAGGGGTTCGCGAGCCACCCCACCTGCGTCGGCCCGTTCCGCTACGTCGAGCGCGTGGTGGGCGACCGCATCGTGCTGGACAAGGACCCGAACTACTACGACGCCGACGCGGTCCATCTGCGGCGGGTGGTCTACCGCACCATCACCGACGGCAACGTCCGGCTGGCGAACCTCCAGTCCGGCGACATCCAGGTGGGCGACCAGATGGATCCGGTCCAGGTGGGCAGGGCGCTCACCGAACCCGGGCTGCAGCTGTTCAACTCCCCCTCGCTCGGCTACTACGGACTGACCCTCAACATCGGCAACACCCGGGGCGCCGGGGCGCCGCCGGGCCGGATCGACACCCCGATCGCGCGGGACGTGCGGGTACGCGAGGCGTTCGACCTCTCCCTGGACCGCGAGCTGATCAACACCATCGTCTTCCAGGGCCGCTACCGGACCACCTGCGGTCCGCTCCCCTCCGGCACCCCCTACGCCACCGGGTCCCGCTGCCCGGCCCGCGACCTGGCCAAGGCCAAGCGGCTGCTCAAGGCCGCCAAGGTGCGCACCCCGGTCCGGGTGCGGCTGCAGATCAGCACCACCCCGGAGGACAACCGGCTGGGCCAGGTCATCCAGGCCATGGCCAAGGAGGCGGGCTTCGCGGTGAGCCTGACGCCCACCGAGTTCGCCACCGGGCTGGAGCACTCCCGCGCGGGCGACTTCCAGGCGGCGACCACCAACTGGTCGGGGCGGCTGGACCCGGCGGGCAACATCGACGTGTTCGCGGGCACCGGAGGCGCCCAGAACTACGGCGGGCTCTCCGACCCGGCCATCGACCGGCTGATCGCCGAGGGCGGCGCCACCGCGGGCAAGCCCGCCCGCAAGAAGATCTACGCCCGGCTCGTGGAGCGCATCCGCGCCGCGCACACCGTGCTCTATCTGATCCAGCCCACGAACTACGTGTCCGTGACGAAGGAGGTCGCCGGGCTGAAGGTCTTCGGCGACGGGCTGATCCGGGTGAAGGACGCCGGATATGTGAAGGGAGGGAGCTGATGTCGTACCCGATCCGCCGCGTCGGCGAATCGCTGATCACCCTTTTCCTGGTCAGCGTCGTGGTCTTCGCCGGCGTACGGGCCCTGCCCGGCGACACCGCCACCGCGCTGGCCGGGGAGGAGCCCACCCCCGAGGCGATCGCCCAGATCCGCGCGAGCTACGGGCTCGACGACAACATCGTGGTGCAGTACGTGCGCTATGTGCGGCACGCCGCCACCGGCGACCTCGGCGTCTCCTCCCGCACCGGGCTGCCGGTCCTGGACTCGGTGATGGAGGCGCTGCCCGTCACCCTCGAACTGTCCGCCCTGGCCCTGCTGCTCGCGGTCGTCGTCGGTGTGGGCGCCGGAGTGGTGGCGGCGGTGCGGCGCGGCCGGCCCGAGGAGTGGCTGGTCAACGCGGTGGCGCTGCTGGGGCTTTCGGTGCCCGCCTTCTGGCTCGGCATCGTGCTGGTCCTCGCCTTCGCCATCGCCGTCCCGGTCTTCGCCGCCTCCGGTTTCGTGCCGTTCGGCGTGGACCCGATGGAGAACCTGCGCCATATGGTGCTCCCGGTGATCGTCCTCGGTTCCGGTCTGGCGGCGGTCGTGATGCGGCAGACGCGCGCGGCCATGCTGGGTTCGCTCTCCGCCGACTACGTGCGCACGGCACGGGCCAAGGGGCTCTCCCGGCGTCAGGTGATCGTGGGGCACGCCCTGCGCAACAGCCTGGTCACCGTGGTGACCGTGCTCGGGCTCCAGCTCGGGCACCTCATCTCGGGCGCGGTGGTCACCGAGCAGATCTTCGTCCTGCCGGGCTTCGGCAAGCTCACCATCGACGCGGTCTTCTCCCGCGACTACGCGATGGTGCAGGGCGTGGTGCTGTTCACCTCCACCGCCTACATCCTCGTCAACCTCCTGGTCGACCTGGCCTATTCGGTGATCGACCCCCGTATCCGGCTCGGAGGTGCCCAGTGAGCGCGGCCTCCACCACCCTGCCCGCCGCCGAGGAGCGGGAGCGGGCCCCGCTCGCCCCGCTGTCCCGGCTGCGGCTGCTGACCCGCAACAAACTGGCCCTCACCGGGGCCGTGGCCGCCGCGGTCCTGGTGCTGATCGCGGTGTGCGCACCGCTCATCGCCCCGTACGACCCGGCCCGCCCCGACTTCGCCGCCGCCCTCCACGAGCCGGGCTGGGCCCACTGGCTGGGCACCGACGACCTGGGCCGCGACCAGCTCTCCCGGGTGGTGTACGGGGTGCGGGCCTCGCTGCAGATCGGGCTGCTCGCGGTCGCGCTGGCCTTCGCGGCCGGGGTGCCGCTCGGGCTGATCGCGGGCTACTACGGGCGGTTCGCCGACTCGGTGGTCTCCCGGCTCACCGACACCCTGCTCGCCTTCCCCTTCCTGGTGCTGGCGGTGGGCCTGGCCACCATCCTCGGGCCGTCCCTGCTGAACGCCACGATCGCGGTCGGCGTCTCCCAGATCCCGGCCGTCATCCGGATCACCCGGGCGGAGACGCTGCGGCTCAAACACCTGGACTACGTGGCGGCGGCCGTGGCGAATGGCGGCGGGGACGGCACGGTGCTCTTCCGCCACATCCTCCCCGGCGCCCTGTCCGCGCTGACCGTCCAGGCCACCGTGGGCATCCCCACCGCGATCATCGGCGAGGCGCTGCTGAGCTTCCTCGGCCTCGGCGTCCAGCCGCCGTCCCCCTCGCTCGGGGTGATGCTCTCCAGCGCCCAGGCGTATATCGCCGCCGCGCCCTGGATGGCGGTCTTCCCGGGCCTGGCGATCATCGCCGCGACGCTCGCGTTCAATCTGCTCGGGGACGGGCTGCGCGACATCCTCGACCCCCAGGGAGACAGCCGATGACCACGTCCACCGCGCCTCCCGCCCTGAGCGTGCGGGACCTGTCCGTGGTCTTCCGCACCCCGACCCGCGTGGTCCACGCGGTGGACGGGCTGTCGTACGACATCGCCGCCGGTGAAGTGCTGGCCGTGGTCGGCGAGTCGGGCTGCGGCAAGTCCGTGACCTCCACCGCCGTGATGGGGCTGCTGCCGCCCACGGCGAGCGTCGGCGGCTCCATCCGGCTGGGCGGACGGGAGCTGGTGGGGGCGGACGAGAGGGAGCTGCGGGACGTCCGCGGCCGGGAGATCGCGATGATCTTCCAGGAGCCGATGACCTCGCTGAACCCCGTCCTCACCATCGGCCGCCAGGTCGGCGAGGTCCTCCGGCGCCATCAGGGGATCGGCCGCCGCGAGGCCCGCGAGCGGGCCGTGGACCTGCTCGACCTCGTCGGCATCCCCGCCCCCGCCCAGCGGGCCCGCGACTATCCGCACCAGCTCAGCGGCGGGATGCGGCAGCGGGTGATGATCGCCATCGCGATCGCCTGCGACCCCGCCGTGCTCATCGCCGACGAGCCCACCACCGCGCTGGACGTCACCGTGCAGGCGGGCATCCTGGAGGTGCTCCAGTCCCTGCGGGAGCGGCTCGGCACCGCCATCGTGCTGATCACCCACGATCTGGGGGTGGTCGCCGACATCGCCGACCGGGTGCTGGTGATGTACGCGGGCCGGGGCGTGGAACAGGCCCCGGTGGGCGAGCTGTTCGACGCGCCCCGCCACCCGTACACCCGCGGGCTGCTCGGCGCGGTGCCGGTGCCCGGCAGGCGGCGGGCGGAGGACGGGCGGGGACGGCTCCAGGAGATCCCCGGGCTGGTGCCGAGCCTCACCGAACAGCCCGACCGCTGCACCTTCCAGCCCCGCTGCTCCTACGCCGACGCACGGTGCGGGGAGCGGCGGCCCGCGCTGCGGGCGCTGCGCGAGCGGGACGAGAGGAACGAGGGGTACGAAGAGGGCGAGCGGTCCGGGACCGAGCGGCATGAGGCCGCCTGCTGGCATCCGGTGCCGGTGCGCCCCGTACTGTCCGAACATCCCGAAGGTGCTGAGCGTTCTGACGATGCCGAATGCTCTGGTACGGAACGCTCTGAAGGTGCCGAATGCTCTGAAGGTGCCGAATGCTCTGCCGAATGTTCTGGTGCCGAACCTTCTGAAAGTGCCGAACATCCCGAACATCCCGAACGACCCGGACAGGAGGCCGCCTCATGACCGCCGCCGTCGCGCCCGCGCAGCCGTCGCGGGATGACGCCGTGCTCGACATCAGCGGCCTCGTCCGCCACTTCACCGGCCCGGCCGGCACCGTCAGGGCGGTCGACGGGGTCAGCCTCAGCATCGGCCGGGGCGAGATCGTCGGCCTGGTCGGGGAGTCCGGCAGCGGCAAGTCCACGGTGGGGCGGTGCGCCGTACGGCTGGACCGGCCGACCGCGGGCCAGGTGACGATCAACGGCCGCGATGTGACCCGGCTTTCGAAACGGGCGCTGCGTCCGCTGCGCAAGGACTTCCACCTGGTCTTCCAGGACCCGTCCTCCTCGCTCGACCCCCGGATGACGGTGGGCGCCATCGTCGGCCAGCCGCTGCGGCTGCACCGCCTGGCGTCCGGCGACGCCCTGCGCGACCGGGTCGCCGCGCTGCTGGCCCAGGTGGGGCTGCGGCCCGAACTGGCGCGGCGGCGGCCCCACGAACTCTCCGGCGGGCAGCGGCAGCGGGTCTCCATCGCCCGTGCGCTGTCGGTCGATCCCCAGCTGCTGGTGGCCGACGAGCCGACGTCGGCGCTGGACGTCTCCGTCCAGGCGTCCGTGCTCAATCTGCTGGCGGACCTCCAGCGGGAGCGGCGCTTCGGCTGTCTGTTCATCACCCATGACCTGGCCGCCGTGGAGTACCTCGCCGACCGGATCGCCGTGATGTATCTGGGGCAGCTGGTGGAACAGGCCCCGGCCGCCGAGCTGTTCGCCGATCCCAAGCATCCGTACACCCAGGCCCTGCTGTCCGCGGCCCCGGTGCCGGACCCGGCCGCGCAGCGGTCGCGCGCCCGGATCGTGCTCAGCGGGGAGCTGCCCAGCCCGCTGGATCCGCCGAGCGGCTGCCGCTTCCACACCCGCTGTCCGCTCGCCGTCGACCGCTGCCGCACCGAGCCGCCCGCGCTGCGGTGGCTCGCGGAAGGCGGCGGCCGCCGCCAGGTCTCCTGCCATCTGGTGGCGGACGACGGCACCGCGCCCGACGCCTCGGGACGGGGGGCCGCGCCCGGCGCCCCGGCCCCCGAGGACGCCTCCGCCCGCTGAGGGCCCCGGGACCTGCCCGCACACCCGTACCGCACCGCACCAGCGCCAGCACCCGCGTCCGCACCCGCACCCGCACGAGACCAGGAGCCTGCCGACATGTTCACCACCCGGCCCACCCTGCAGGGCACCCATGGCATGGTGTCCTCCACCCACTGGCTGGCCTCGCAGTCCGCCATGGCCGTCCTGGAGGACGGCGGCAACGCCTTCGACGCGGCCGTGGCCGCCGGGTTCGTCCTGCACGTGGTCGAGCCCCATCTGAACGGGCCCGCCGGTGAGGTGCCGATCATCCTGGCCCCGGCGGGCGGCGAGCCCACCGTGCTGTGCGGGCAGGGCCCGGCCCCCGCCGGGGCCACCATCGACCACTACACCGCGCTCGGCCTCGACCTCGTCCCCGGCACCGGCCCGCTCGCGGCGGCGGTGCCGGGAGCGTTCGACGCCTGGATGGTGCTGCTGCGCGACCACGGCACGAAGCGGCTCGCCGAGGTGCTGCGGTACGCGATCGGCTACACCGAGCACGGCCATCCGGCGGTCGAGCGGATCGGGGAGACGGTCGAGACGGTGCGGGAGCTGTTCGAGACCGAGTGGACGACCTCGGCCGAGCTGTATCTGCCGGACGGGAAGTCCCCCGCCGCCGGACGGCTGCTCACCAACCCCGCGCTGGCCGCCACCTGGCGGCGGCTGATCGCCGAGGCGGAGGCGGCCGGGCCGGGGCGCGAGGCCCAGATCGAGGCCGCCCGCCGGGTCTGGCGCGAGGGCTTCATCGCGGAGGAACTGGCGGGCGCGGCAGCCCGGCCCGCGATGGACTCGTCCGGCCAGCGCAACGCCGGGACCATGACCGGGGACGACCTGGCCGCCTTCGAGGCCACGTACGAGCCGCCGGTCCGCCACTCCTGGATGGGCTGGACCGTGTGCAAGGCAGGGCCCTGGAGCCAGGGGCCGGTGCTGCTCCAGCAACTCGCCCTGCTGCCGGACGGGCTGGGCGAGGCCGACCTCGGCACCCCCGACTTCCTCCACCTCCTGATCGAGGGCGGCAAGCTGGCCATGGCCGACCGCGAGGCGTGGTACGGGGACGCCGCCGACGTTCCGCTGGCGGAGCTGCTCTCGCGTCCGTACAACGACGAGCGGCGCGCGCTGATCGGCGAACGGGCCTCGTACGAGCTGCGCCCCGGACACCCCGGGGGCCGTGCGCCACGGCTGAGCAAGCAGGCGCTGGCCGCGGTGGCCCGCGCCGCCTCCGGGGCGGACGGCCCGGCCGCCGGGCCGGGCGGCGGGGAGCCGACGGTCGGCGGAGGGGACCTGGGGCTGG
>NZ_JAEEAP010000466.1 GCF_016103465.1 Streptomyces sabulosicollis | reverse complement strand
CCCCTGGACCCCTGGCGCCCCGCGCTCGGGTGGGCTGAAGGGGGCTCGTCCGGGGGTGGAAGACGTGGCCGTAGGGCGTGTTGTGGGGTCCGGCGGGGTGGCCGCGTTGCTCGTTCTCACCGATGGCCGGTTCCCGGCCGGAGGCCATGCGCACTCCGGCGGCGCCGAGGCCGCCGTCGCGGCGGGCCGGATTCATGACGCGGCCTCCCTGGAGGCGTTCTGCCGGGGCCGGCTGCACACCGCCGGGCTCACCGCGGCCGGGCTCGCCGCCGCGGCCGCCGCCGGGCTCGAACCGCTCGCGCTGGACGACGCCGCGGACGCCCGTACCCCCAGCCCCGCGCTGCGGGCCACCGCCCGGCGGCTCGGCCGACAGCTGATGCGCGCCGCCCGCGCCACCTGGCCCTCGCCCGAGCTGGACGCCCTGGCCGCCGCCCTCCCGCGCGGGGCGCATCAGCCCGTGGTGCTCGGACTCACCGCGCGCGCCGCCGCGTTGGGGCCGCCGGACGCCGCGTACGCCGCCGGGTACGAGGCGGTGAGCGGGCCCGCGACCGCCGCCGTACGGCTGCTGAGCCTCGACCCGTTCGACGCCACCGCCGTCCTCGCCCGCCTCGCCCCCGAACTGGACCAGGTCGTGGCGCGTGCCGCCGAGGCGGCTCGGCGGGCCCTCGACGAGGGCACGGACGCGCTCCCCGCCGCCTCCGCGCCGCTGCTCGACATCGCCGCCGAGCAGCACGCCACCTGGTCCGTACGCCTCTTCGCCTCGTAACCGGCGGCGACGGGCCCGTACCGCCCCCGCCCCCCGCTGACACCTCGGAGCCGTTCATGCATCTCGACCACGCGGAGACCTACCCCCCGCGCCACACCTACGGCGCCACCGGCGCCCACCGCCCCGACGGCACCCGCCGGGCGCTGCGCATCGGGCTCGGCGGACCGGTGGGCTCGGGCAAGACCGCGACCGTCGCCGCGCTGTGCCGGGCGCTGCGCGACCAGCTCTCCCTCGCCGTCGTCACCAATGACATCTACACCCGCGAGGACGCCGAGTTCCTGCTGCGGAACGCCGTACTGCCGCCCGAGCGCATCACCGCCGTGGAGACCGGTGCCTGCCCGCACACCGCGATCCGCGACGACATCTCGGCCAACCTGGAGGCGGTCGAGGAGCTCGAGGAGACCGTGGGCCCGCTCGATCTGATCCTGGTCGAGTCCGGCGGGGACAACCTCACCGCGACCTTCTCCAAGGGGCTGGTCGACGCGCAGGTGTTCGTCATCGACGTCGCGGGCGGCGACGACATCCCCCGCAAGGGCGGTCCCGGCGTGACCACGGCCGATCTGCTCGTGGTCAACAAGACCGACCTGGCCCCCTACGTCGGCTCGGACCTGGCGCGCATGGCCCGCGACGCCGAGGCCCAGCGCGGTGGACTCCCCGTCGCCTTCACCTCCCTGGTCGCCGAGGAAGGCGTCCGCCCCATCGCCGACTGGGTCGGCGCCCGCCTGGCCGCCTGGACGGCGGCCCCGGCATGACGCCCGCCCCGGACGCCGCGCGGCCATCGGCGGACGGTCCGGCCGCGCCGAGCGGGATACGGCCGCACCCCACGCCGCGGACGCCCGAGCGCCCCCGGGAGCGGGAAGCCCCGGACTCGCGACGCGGCCCGGCCACCTCAGCGACGGCGGCCACCTCAGCGACGACGGCCGCCTCAGCGACGACGGCCGCCTCAGCGACGGCGGCCGCCTCAGCGGCGGCGGGCACCTCGGGCGCGGCGGGCACCTCAGTTACGAGGGGCATCTCAGGTGCGACAGGCACCTCGGCTGTGGCGGGCGCTCCGGGTGCGACAGGCACCTCGGGTGCGGCGGACACCTCAGGCGTGACGAGCACGTCAGCTACGACGGGCGCCTCGGGCGCGGCCAGCGCCTCAGCCACGGCCTGCGCCTCAGCCACGACCTGCGCCTCGGACGCGGTGGGCGCCTCGGACGCGGTGGGCCCGGAGACCACAACCAGCGCCCCCGGCGCCCGGGTACGGGCCACCGCCCGTCTCGTCGCCGAGGCGGACGGGCGCGGGGGGACCGCGCTGCCCGTGCTCGCCGGGGACGGGCCGCTCGCGTTGCGCCGTACCCGGGCCGTGGGCGGGGAGGCGTGTGTCACCGTGGTCGGGGCCATGAGCGCACCGCTGGGCGGCGATCGGATCGCCCTGGAGGCGGCCGTGGGACCGGGCGCCCGGCTGCGCGTCGGTTCCGCCGCGGCCACCATCGCCCTGCCCGGGCGGGCGGCCGGGCCCGCGCACTACGAGATCCGGCTGACCGTCGCCGACGGCGCGGCCCTGCACTGGCTGCCCGAGCCCCTGATCTCCGCCCACGGCAGCGAGCTGCTGATGACCACCCGTGTCGAACTCGCGCCCACCGCCCGCCTGGTGCTCCGCGAGGAGCAGATCCTGGGCCGTACCGGCGAATCCCCGGGCCGTCTGACCAGCCGCCTCACCGTTCACCGCGCCGGGCGCCCGCTGCTCGACCAGGAGCTCGCCTACGGCCCCGGCGCCCCCGGCTGGGACGGCGGCGCGGTCCTCGGCGGCCATCGCGCCGTGGGCCAGCTCCTCGTGGTCGACCCGTTCTGTGGCGCTCAGCCCCTCGCCGCTCCGCGCCCGCTCACCGGGACCGCCGTCCTCACACCGCTGACCGGCCCGGCCGCCCTCGCCACCGCCGTGGCCCCGGACGCCCTCCACCTCCGCCGGGCCCTCGACGCGGCGGCCGCCGCCGTGGGCTGATGTTCACGTCTTGATAAAGAAACGGCGGTTTGCCCTGTACTCGGCGGTAAGCAAGACAGAAGAATCCCCCTGACACTCTGTGATCATCGCCGCGTCGTGGCGGCGCAACAAAGCAGGGGGATGACTACGTGAGACGCACAGCACTCTTCGGCGCGACCGGCGGTGTGATCGCCGGGGCGCTGATAACCGGTGCGCTGGCCGCCCCCACGGCCGGGGCATCGGAGCGGACGCCCGGCGGGGCCGCCGAGGCCCGTGGCGTGGCGGTGGCCGCGGCCAAGGCCGCGAAGAAGGGCATCGACTGGACGGACTGCCCGGCCGACTGGGGGCTGGCCAAGCCCATCCAGTGCGGCTACGTCACCGTGCCGCTCGACTACGCCAAGCCGAACGGCCGCACCATCAAGCTCGCGGTGGACCGGATCGCCAACACCGGTACCGCCTCCGAGCGGCAGGGCTCGCTGATCTACAACCCGGGCGGGCCCGGCGGCTCCGGGCTGCGCTTCCCGACCCGGGTCACCACCAAGAACCCGCTGTGGACGAAGGTCTCGAAGGCGTATGACTTCGTCGGCTTCGACCCGCGCGGGGTGGGCCACTCCACGGCCATCTCCTGCGTGGACCCCCAGGAGTACGTCAAGGCCCCGAAGCTGGACCCGGTGCCCGACAGCGAGGCGGACAAGCGCGTCCAGCGCAAGCTGGCCCGCGAGTACGCTTCCGGGTGCAAGGAGCGCAGCGGCTGGATGCTGCCGCACATGACGACGCCCAACACCGCCCGTGACATCGACGTCATCCGGGCCGCGCTCGGCGACAAGAAACTCAACTACCTGGGCGTGTCCTACGGAACGTACATCGGCGGGGTCTACGCGACGCTCTTCCCGACCCATGTGCGCCGACTGATCGTGGACAGCGTGGTCAACCCCTCGCGGGAGAAGATCTGGTACCAGGCCAACCTGGACCAGGACGTGGCCTTCGAGACGCGCTGGAACGACTGGAAGGCGTGGGTGGCCAGGAACGACGCCGCCTACCACATCGGCGACACCCCGGGAGCGGTCCAGAAGCAGTGGGAGAAGCTGCGCGCGGCGGCCAAGAAGAGCCCCATCGGGGGCGTCGTGGGCCCGGCCGAGCTGCTGGGGTTCTTCCAGAGCGCTCCGTACTACGACTCGTCGTGGGCCACGGTCGCCCAGGTGTGGAGCGACTACCTCGGCGGGGATGAGAAGGCGCTGGTCGAGGCCGCGGGCCCGGACATGTCCGACACCGCGGGCAACATCGCCTCGGAGAACGGCAACGCGGTCTACACCGCTGTCGAGTGCGCCGACGCCAAGTGGCCGACCAGCTGGGCGAAGTGGGACCGGGACAACACCCGGCTCCACCGCGACTACCCCTTCCTGACCTGGTCCAACGCCTGGATGAACCTGCCGTGCGCCACCTGGGGTGCCAAGCAGCACACCCCGCTGGAGGTGGGGGCCGCCAAGGGGCTGCCCAAGACGCTGATCGTGCAGAGCACCCGTGACGCCGCGACCCCGTACGAGGGCGCGGTGGAGCTGCACAAGCGGCTGAAGGGCTCGCGTCTGGTGACCGAGAAGGACGCCGGTTCGCACGGGGTCACCGGCCTGGTCAACCCGTGTGTCAACGACCGGGTGGACGCCTACCTGCTCAAGGGCACGGTGGACGCCAAGGACGTGACCTGCGCTCCGCACGCCACGCCCGTGCCCGCGAAGTCGGGCGCGTCCGCGAAGGACGCGAAGGCCGCCAAGGAAGCGGCCGCCGTCGTCAAGTAGTCGGCGGTACGTGGTGACGGGCCGGGCCCGTGCGTTCTCCGCACGGGCCCGGCCCCCGTCTTTCCGCCGCACACGACCCGAAGCGATCAGAGCGCGGGGGAACTCCCGCCGTCCCGCAGCCACGCGTCCTCGGCCGCGTAGTCGAACAGATCGGTCATCGGGTCGTACGCGGCGGCCATGTCGGGGAAGGCCGTGCGCCAGTCGGGGGCGGCCGCCAGCCGGTCCGCCAGCCAGCCGACGGTCGCGGGCAGCGATTCCGCGTAGCCGGTCACCGGGCGGTAGCCCAACTCCCGTCCGGCGGCGGACATGTCGTAGACGAGGGGGTGGGCCAGGCTCCAGGGGGTGCTGCCGACATGCGGATGCGGCGGACCTCCGTCGACCAGCACCAGCTCGCTGCGCACCCCCAGCACCGCGTCCACGGCGGCGGCGATGTCGGCGACCGTCGGGGCCTGCGGATCGCCCGCGTTGAGCACCCGTGAACCGGGCCGGTGGGCGGCCAGCCGCACCAGCTCCGCGACGTTGTCGACATGCACCGGATGGAACCGGCTGCGGCCGCCGTACGCCAGGATCCGCACCGGCCGCCCGTCCAGCGCCCGTTTGACGAAGTACAGCTCACGAGGGGTGCGGCAGTGCGGGCCGTGGACCGCACCGGCGCGCAGCAGGGTCGTCGGCAGCCGGTCCCCGGCGCCCAGCAGCTCCCGCTCCAGCGCCACCTTCCTGCTGCCGTAGCCGTCGCCCGGCGGGACGGTCCGCTGGGACTCGGGGAGCGGCACCGGATACCGCGGGTCGCCGTCCGGGCGGTCCTGGGTCGCGAAGCCCCGGCCCTGGTCGTCCTCGTACACCGCTCCGGTGGAGATCACCACCGCCGATCCGACACGGTCGGCGAGGTTCAGCAACTGCCGTGCGTGCGCCCGGCCGTAGGCGACGCAGTCCAGCACCACATCGCAGCCGTCCCCGATCAGCGCGGCCACCGCGGCGTCGTCGTCCCGGTCCACGGCCACGCTCTCCACCGACGCGGGCCAGCTCCCGTCGCGGCCCCCGCCGCGCGAGGCGGCCCGCACCCGCCATCCGTCCTCGGCGAGGGCGCGCACCGCCGCCCGGCCGATCTGCCCCGTCGCCCCGATCACACATGCGCTCCCAGTGCTCATGCCGGGACGCTACGGGCCCGGGCGCCACGCTGCCCAGACTCCTTCGCCATGAGCAGATTCGCCCTCGGCCGATCATTCGCGGTCAAAGAGTGAGTGCAGGTGATCGCTTTTTCGCGCTCTTTGAATTCACCGTGATGCATTCCGAAGAAAAAAGCATCTTCGATTCATGCGACGGTGAAACCGCTAAGCTCCAGGGCCCATGACGGGCTGGTTCACCGCCCGCATTCCGCACTCATTTCCTCTTCGCTGTTTTTAAGGATGCCCATGGTTTTCGCCGGCACCTCGTCCGGAGGCGGCACCCCACCCGGAGGACGACGGCCCGCCTCCACGCTCGTATGGGTCATCCCTCCCGCCGCGATGGCGTTCTGCGCGGCGCTCGCCGTCGCCGTGGTCCCGTCCGGGGCACGGGCCACGGTCGCCTGGTGCGGAGTGGCGGCGACGCTCGCGGTGGCCCTCGCGGCGGCCGAGGCGATGCGCCGCGGCCGGCTGATCACCGCGCTGCGCGCCCGGCTCGCCGCCCAGGAGGCCGCGCACCGGAAGCGCCTGGTGGACCAGGAGGCGGAGATCCGGCGGCTGACCCGGGAGGTGCTCCCCGAGACGGTGGCCCGGCTGCGGCGCGGCGCCATGGTGCACGAGGCGATGAAGGATGTCGACTACGCGCCGGGCCTCGACCCGGACTTCGACGCCGCCCATGAGCAACTGCTGCGGTGGGTGCTGGACACCGTGCGGACCGAGGAGGACCTGAGGGACGCGGCCCAGCGGGCCTTCGTCAACATCGCCCGCCGGGTGCAGGCCATCGTCCACCAACAGGCCCAGGACATGCGGGAGATGGAGGACAAGCACGGCGCCGACCCGGACGTCTTCGAGGACCTGCTCCACCTGGACCACGGCAACGCCCTCATCGGCCGGCTGGCGGACTCCATCGCGGTCCTGGGCGGCTCGCGCCCGGGCCGCCAGTGGCAGAAGGAGGTGCCGCTGTTCAACGTGTGCCGCGGCGCCATGTCCCGCATCCTCGAGTACGAGCGGGTGGATCTGCACTCGGTGGCGGACGTCGCCATCGTCGGCCCCTCGGTGGAGCCGCTCATCCACGCCCTCGCCGAACTGCTCGACAACGCCACCCGCTACTCGCCGCCCAAGACCCGGGTCCACCTGACCGCGATCGAGGTCCAGTCCGGGGTCGCGATCGAGATCGAGGACGCCGGGGTGGGCCTGTCGGAGGAGGCGCGCAGGCGCACCGACGCGGTGCTGCTCCAGGCGGCCACCGGATTCGACCTCAACGACCTGGGCGAGACCCCGCGGCTCGGCCTGGCCGTGGTCGGCAGGCTCGCCGTGAGGTACCGGTTCCAGGTCTCGCTGCGGCCCTCCGCGTACGGCGGGGTGCGCGCGGTGCTGGTCGTACCGCAGGACATCATC
>NZ_JAEEAP010000465.1 GCF_016103465.1 Streptomyces sabulosicollis | reverse complement strand
GGCGGATGGGCCAGGTGCTGGCGCGCTGGGCGGGGCTGGGCCCCACGGCGGTGGTGCACGCGCTGCCGCCCCGGCTGTGGGAGGGCTCCGGGATCCGGACGCGGCGCTGGCAGGTGCGCACCCGCAGACCGGGCTCGGCCAACACGGACTGGACGGTCGCGGATCCGGTGCTGCCCGCCGCCCTGGCGCGTTTCGCGGGGGTGCCGGTTCCGGTGCTGGAGCCGGACGCCGGGCCGCTGGCCGACTGGGCCCGGCTGATCGCCTCCGCGAGCGGCACGGCCGTCCTCCCGCTGCTGGTCCCGCCGCGCGACGGCCGGCGCGACGGCGCGCGCGACGCGACCCGCACCGCCCCGGCCGCCGCCGTCCCCGGACCCGCCGCCGTCCCCGGACCCGCCGATGAGCTCGGCCCGGCCGATGAGCTCGGCCGCGTCCAGCGCTTCCGGGACGCGGCGTCCCCGGAGGCGTACCGGCTGGCGGCCCATCTGGCCGCCGTGGCCCCGCTGCCGGTGCCGGTGATGCGGATGGTGCAGAAGGCGGTGGACGGCCGGACCGACACCGGTCGGCTGGCCGAGGTGTTCCTGGGCGGGCTGATGCGCCCCGTCGAACCGCCCGCCTCGGCCGGGCCGGACCCGCTGCCGCCCGAGCACCGCCCCTTCACCTTCACCGACGCGGCGCAGCAGGCGCTGCTGGGCGCGGTGCCGCTGGCGGAACTGGTCGCGACCAGCCGGCTGATCGGCCGCCGTCTCGAGCAGCTGGCGGGCCGCTCCCCCGAGTTCCCCGCCTGGCTGGCCGACCCGGGCGGCACCGACCGGCTCCCGCCCGGCGCCCGGCCCTTCAGCGCGGTGGAGCGACGGCTGGCGGCCCGGCTGGGGGCCACGTCGCTGTCGTCGGCGTTCGCGACCCGTGCGGCGGCGCGGCAGTGGCGCCGCCTGGAGGCCGGTGATCCGCGCACGATCGGTCCGTACCGGCTGACGATGGCCGGGCCACCGGGAGCGCGGCTCACTCCGTATCTGGGCCAGGACGCGTATGACGCGGAGGCCGTCATCCAGGTGGCCCGGCATATGAGCGGTCGGCAGGCCGCCGACCTGCTGGCGGTGGAGGCGGAGGCGCTGCGGCGGATGGACGGCCGCTACGCCCGCCGTCTGCTGCGCGAGGGGCTGGACGACGACGTTCCGTGGATCGCGGAGGAACCCTTCATCGGGGAACGGCTGGACTTCGTGCTGCGCGGCGACGCCGAACAGTGGGGCGACCGGCCGGACGACGCCCTCCTCACCAGCCCCGAGCGCTGGGACGGGCCTACCGCCCTCGCCCTCGCCCGCAAGGTCGCGGACGCGGTGCGGAGGGCCGAGGACGCGGGGGTAGTGCACGGCGACCTCAGCATCAGCACCGTGCACCTCGCCGGTGAGGACATCCTGCTGACCGGCTGGTCGTCGGCCGCCATCGACAGGACGCCGTCCCCGGCGTCCGAAGGCGGCCGCCCGCCGGCCGCCGCGGACGTGGTCCGGGCGCTGGGCGACATCCTGCTGTGCCTCGGCGGCGGGGCACAGAAGCGTCGGCCCGCCCCGGGGCTGTATTTCATGCCGCGCTGGAGCGGCGCCGCCTGGGAACCGCTGCGCGCCATGGTGAGGGCGTGCCGGGAGAACCCCCGCCTCCACAGCGCGCGCGGGATCTGGGAGTTCCTCATGGGCTTCCGGCCGGAAGACGCCGCGCCCCGGCCTGTCCGCGCCGGGCGGCCCCGGCCGCTCCCCGGGGAACCCGCCGTCTGCGCGCTGTGCGGCAATCCGCTGTACGCCGACGACCGCTACTGCGACGCGTGCGGCACGGATCTGTCCACTACCCCGCCCCTGGCGGCGTCGTCCGGCTCCGCCCGCGATCCCCGTACGGAACCGGAGAGCGACCTGCCGTCGTTCGACGGGTACCGGGCCTACCGCAGGCTGGGCGGCAGCCGGGGGCGCGACGTCTACCTGGCCCGTCGGCCGGGCGCGTCGCGCGATGTGGTGGTACGCGTCGCCCCGGGCGCCGGGCGGGAACTGCGGGCCGAGGCGGAGGCGCTGCGGCGGATGGCGGGGCACTATGCCCCCCGGCTCTTCGTCGACGCTTCGTCTGCCAACCCTCCCTGGATCGCCATGGAATGCGTCCGGCTGCCCGACGGCTCACCGGCCCCACCGCTGTCCACGCTCCTGGGCCGGAGGCCCGACGGCTCACCCCGACTGGGCGCCGTGCCCGCCGCCACCATCGGCCTCCGCCTCGCCGAGGCGGTGAACATGTGCTCGTTGAAGGGCGTCGTGCCCGGGCCCCTCACGGCGGACGCCGTGCTCGTCGACGACGGTACGGTGAAGCTGATCGGCTGGGCCGACGCGAACGTCAACGCCCGCCTTCCGGGCGCTCCCACCACCGCGGACAGCGTCTACGCGATGGGCGGGATCCTCCGCGCCCTGTGCGACGCGCAGCCGACCGGTGACCTCATCCGCACCAGTGAACTGTGGCGCCACCCCCATCTGCTCTCGATCATTTCCGCCTGTCTGGACGAGCGGCCGAACCGGCGGCCGTCGGCGGGCCGGGTGGCGGACGTCTTCGTCCAGTGCCTGCCGGCCACGCCGGCCTCGATGTCGTACGAGGTCGAGACCTCGGCCCCGCCGCCGGACGGGACGCCGGACGCCGGGCCCGCCCCCACGACGGCTCCCGAGCCGCCGCCCTCCCGGTCCACCCGCTCGCGCCTGGCCGCGTTCCTGGGGCTCGGCGGGCGGTCGGCGGAAACGGAGCGGCGGCGCAAGCTGGGCCTCATCCGTACGCCGTTGCCGTCCTGTCACCGCATCGCGGTGATCAGCCGCCCGATGGGCAACGACGGGACCACCACCGCCGTCCTCGGTTCGCTCTTCGCCACCGAGCGCCGGGACGGTGTCCTGGCGCTCAACATGAACCGGGTCGGCCACACCCTCACCGGGCGGGTCCGGACGGAGGACCGCGCGTCCAACGGCGGGCTGTCCGCCGCGAGCCAGTACCTCAACAGCTATGCCTCGATCCGGCGGTTCACCTCGCGGGCGTCCACCGGGCTGGAGATCCTCGACAACGACCTGGACGCCGGGATGAACGCGGCGAGCTACCGCTGGGTGATCGAGGTGCTCAGCGAGTGGTACGCGATCGTGCTCACCGACGCGGATCCCAGCCCGACCTACTCGGGCATGCGCGCGATCATGGACCACGCCGACCAGCTGATCGTGGTGACCACCTCCTCCACGGGCCACGTGAGGAACACCAACCACACCCTGGACCAGCTGTCCGCCGACGGCTACGGGGACCTGGTCCGGCGCGGCATCGCCGTGATCGGGGAGGCCCGCTCCGACTCCGGCGGCGGAAATCCGGCCGAGGTGCACATGGCGGAGTTCCGGGCCCGGTGCGGCCGGGTGGTCGCCATGCCCTACGACGCCCATCTGGCGGCCGGTGGCGAGATCGACCTCGAACAGCTCGCGCCCAGGACCCTCGACGCCTACATCGACCTCGCCGCCCTGGTCGCGGAGGGGTTCCCCGGGGCCGGGAATTAGCGCCCGCCGCGAGGGCCTATCCTCTACGCCATGTCCGCCGATTTGATCCGCATCGTCTCCCGTTCCTCCCCCATGGCCCTCGCCCAGGTCGAACGGGTCCGTACCGAGCTGGCCGCGCTGCGGCCGGGGATCCGTACGGAGGTCGTGCCGGTCACCACCTCCGGCGACCGGTGGATGGGCGATCTGTCGAAGCTGGGCGGGAAGGGGGCGTTCACCAAGGAGGTGGACGCCGCGCTGCTGGCGGGTGAGGCCGATCTCGCGGTGCACTGCATCAAGGACGTGCCCGCCGACCGTCCGCTGCCCGCGGGCACGGTCTTCGCCGCGTACCTCAAGCGCGACGACATCCGCGACGCCGTGATCCACCCCGGCGGGCTGACCCTCGACGAGATGCCCGCGGGGACCCGGATCGGCACCTCCTCGGTCCGCCGCGTCGCCCAGCTGGCCACCACCCATCCGCAGCTGGAGTGCGTGCCGATGCGCGGCAACGCCAACCGCCGGCTGGAGAAGCTGGACGCGGGCGAGTGCGACGCGCTGCTGCTGGCCGTCTCGGGTCTCGAGCGGATCGGCCGTACGGACCGGATCAGCGAGATCCTGTCGGTGGACGCCATGTGCCCGCCGATCGGGGCCGGGGTGCTGGGGCTCCAGTGCCGGGAGGACGACGCCGAGACGATCGAGGCCGTGGCCGGGCTCGGCGACGCCGACGTCTGGAAGGAAATCACCGCGGAGCGGATGCTGCTGCATGTGCTCCAGGGGCACTGCAACTCCCCCATCGCGGGCTACGCCAGGGCCGAGCGCGACGGCCGGCTCTCGCTGCGCGCCCGGGTCTTCAGCCCGGACGGCAAGACGGTCCTGGACGCCCACGAGTGGGCGGGCCCGCTGGACCCGGCCACCCTGGGGACGTCGGTCGCGGTGGCGCTGCTCCGGCAGGGCGCCCGCGAGGTCATCGACACGATCCCGCACTGAGGCGCCGGCCTCCACTGAAGCGGCGTCCCGCGCCGAGGCGGCGTCCCGCACCGAAGCGGCCGACGACCCCTCCTGGGCCCTAGCGCGCCCGCAGCCTCCGCCACACCGCACGCGCCGCGTGGTGGCCCGACATGCCGTGGACGCCGGGGCCCGGTGGGGTGGCGGAGGAGCAGAGGTAGACCGCCGGATGGGCGGTGGCGTAGGGGACACGGGCGAGCCTCGGCCGTATGACGGCCTGGAGGCCCTCGAAGGCGCCGCAGGCGATGTCGCCGTCGATGTAGTTGGCGTTGCGGGCGGCGAGTTCGGGCGGTCCGGCCACCGCGCGGGCCAGCACCAGATCGCGGAAGCCGGGGGCGAAGCGCTCGACCTGACGCTCGATCACCTCCGTGGCGTCGCCCTTCCAGCCGCTGGGCACATGGCCGTAGGCCCAGAAGGTGTGCTTGCCCTCCGGGGCCCGGGAGGGGTCGATGAGGCTGGGCTGGGCGGTGATCAGGAACGGGACGGAGGGGTCGCGGCCCTCGACCGCCGCCCGGAGCGCCGCGCCGATCTCGCCGGAGGTGGGGCCGATGTGGACGGTGCCCGCGCGGCGGGCGTCGGGCGCGGTCCAGGGGACCGGGCCGGACAGCGCGTAGTCGATTTTGAAGGCGCTGGCCCCGTAGCGGTAACGGCGGTAGGCGTTGCCGAGACCGGCGATGCGGGCCAGGGCGCGGGGCGAGGTGTCGAAGATGTAGGCCCGGGCGGGTGGCAGCTCGTCGAGCCGCTTGACCTCGGTGGAGACGTGGATCGTCCCGCCGTGTGCGCGCACGTACGCGCCCAGCGCGTCCACGATCGACTGGGAGCCGCCGCGCGGAATCGGCCAGCCCACCTCATGGGCGGCGACGGCGAACATCAGGGCGGGGCCGCCGGTGGCCGGTGCGCTGGTGGGCGCGATGGCGTGCCCGGCCAGCCCGGCGAACAGGGCGCGCGCCTTCTCGTCGCGGAACCGGAGCGGTCCCGCGAGCAGCGAGACCGGCAGCAGCGCGTGCAGCCCGAAGCGGGCCCAGGTGATCGGGTCGCGGGGCACCCCGTCCCAGTGGGCGCGCAGCAGATCGGGGGCGAGGGTGGCCCAGCGGCCGAGGTAGGGGGCCAGCAGCCGGCGGTAGGTGCCGGCGTCCCGGGGGCCGAGCGACATGGCGGTCTCGCCGACCGAACGGGCCAGCACCGCGGCCGTGCCGTCCGGGAAGGGGTGGGCCAGCGGCAGCTCGGGGTGGAGCCACTCCAGGCCGTACCGGGCGAGCGGCATCCGGTCGAAGGCCGGGGAGCCGATGGCGAGGGGGTGCACGGCGGAGCAGGGGTCGTGCCGGAAGCCGGGAAGGGTCAGCTCTTCGGTGCGTGAGCCCCCGCCGATGGTGTCCGCGGCCTCGAAGACCTCGACCGCGCAGCCGCGGCGGGCGAGTTCGACGGCCGCGGTCAACCCGTTCGGCCCGGCACCCACCACTACCGCGTCGAGCATGGACGGCACGTCGGCTCCCCCTCGTCCTCGAGGATCAGTGGAACGATCAGCCGGCGACGGCCAGCAGGCCCAGGATATGCCGAACGGCCGCCTCGTCCCTGGCCGCCGTGAAAGGAAGGGCGTTGCCCCCGCTGATCCGGAACGGCTCGCCCCCGAGCGTGCTGTGCGCCCCGCCCGCCTCGTCGACCAGCAGCAGACCGGCGGCGTGGTCCCAGGCGTTCTCCCATGTGAAGGCGACGGCGTCGAGCAGCCCCCGGGCCACGTTCAGATACTCCAGACCGGCCGAGCCGCAGGGACGCACCTCGACTCCCGGCGCATGGAGGCGCGCCAGGGTGCGCTTCTCGGCGACGGTGGTGAAGTCGAAGTGGGAGACGGCGACGTGGAGGGCCGCGCCGGGCTCCGGGGAGCCGCTGTGGATGGGCTCGCCGTTCAGCAGCGCGCCCCCGCCGCGGCGGGCGGTGGCCATCAGGTCGAGCACCGGGGCGTACGTCCAGGACGCGAGGAGCTCCTCGCGGTGCGCGAGGGTGACCAGCGTCGCGAAGCCCGGGTCGCCGTGGACGAACTGCCGGGTGCCGTCGACCGGGTCGACGATCCATACGGGCGCGTCGCCGCCGAGCGCGGTGAGCACGGCCGGATTGGCGTGCACCGCCTCCTCGCCCACCACGACGGAGCCGGGCAGCAGCTTGGTGAGGGCATCGGTCAGCTGCGCCTCGGCCTGTCGGTCAGCGGTGGTGACCAGGTCGTGCGGGCCCTGCTTCTCGACGATCTCATGGGCGGCGAGCTGCCGGAAACGCGGCATGACCTCGTCGGCGACCGCCGCGCGGACCGCCTCCTCCACCGCGCCGAGATCACCGGCGAGAAATTCATCGATCATGTGTTCATCGAACCATGCCTCAGCGACGGCGAGTGGCACGGCGGCTGCGGGAAGGTGTCATCGAGGTGAAGGGAGCAACCGCCCCGCATCCCTTTTGACCGGCATCACGGCATATGGTGACCGGCATCGCGGCTCACCCCCCGGTGCACGGGAACGGGGCCCCGGGTCAGGGCACGCGTTCGGCGGGCTGACCGGGGGCCGGTTCGGGGCCTGTCCCTTATACACATCTCCGAGCCCAC
>NZ_JAEEAP010000464.1 GCF_016103465.1 Streptomyces sabulosicollis | reverse complement strand
GCCCCAGCCCCCGGGCCGGGGCTCCGCCCCTGGCACCGGGCGGAGGCCCTGGTAGCGGGAAGGGGCGGGGTGGGGAGAGAGCCGCCGGACACGCCCTGACACCAGCCACAACACCCGACCCACCCAAGGGCTACTGATGACTCTTCTCGCCCACACCGGCATCGTCTTCGGCCGCTGTCTGCGCTCAACGCTGCGCTCGAAGACCAATCTCTTCTTCGGCATGCTGCAGCCGCTGCTCTTCCTGGCCCTCTTCGGCCCGCTGCTGACCGAACTCGACATGGACGTCAGTGGATCGTCCTGGCAGACGCTGGTCCCCGGTGTGCTCGTCCAGCTCGCCCTGCTCGGCGGGTCGTACGTGGGGCTCGGCCTGCTGATGGACCGCAACCTCGGGGTGGTGGACCGGATGCGGGTCACCCCGGTCAGCCCGCTGGCGCTGCTGCTCGGCCGTACCCTGCGCGATGTCGTCCAGCTGGTGGCCCAGTCGGTGCTGCTGGTGCTGCTCGGCCTGGCCTTCGGGCTGCGCGCGCCGTTCCCCGGGGTGCTGCTCGGACTGCTGTTCGTGGCCGTGCTCGCGGCGGCCCTGTCCGCGCTCTCCTACGGGCTGGCCATGAACGTCCGTACGTCCCCGGAGTTCGCCGCCATCGCCAATACGGCGGGCATGCCGCTGATGCTGCTCTCCGGGTTGCTGCTGCCGATGACCCTGGCTCCCGGATGGCTCGCGGGCGTCTCGCGCGCCGTGCCGTTCCGCTACACGGTCGACGCGGTGCGCCAGGTGTTCCTGGGGCACTACGCCAACACCACGGTCGTCGTCGGGGCGGCCGTCACCCTGGCCCTGGCGGCGCTGTGCCTGATGGGCGGGGCACGCCTGTTCGGCCGGGTCCGCGGCTGACCGGCCCCGCGGCCGGTCAGGCCGTCCGCGGCCGTCCGCGGCCGCCTCAGTCGTCCTTCGCGGCCGTCTTCGCGGCCGCGCGGGGGCCGACCGAGGTGGTCGCCGACTTGGTCACATCCGCGACCACCTCCACCAGGTCCGGGCCGTACGCCTGGGAGTTGACCACCTTCAGCAGCAGGCAGAAGGAGCCCTGCGCGCCGTACTTCCGGGCCAGCCGGGCGCGGTTGCGGACGAGGTGGCGGACGGCGGCGCGATGGGTGACCGGCCGCTGGCCGGCGGCCAGGAAGACCGGGCGGCTGTCGTCGCCCGCCGTCAGCCGGGCCAGCAGCACATGCTCGACCGCGCCCGGGTCCGGGCGGTAGTGGGTACCGGCGATGGTGAACATCCCCCGGTCCGCGCCGGACTCGTCCCCCGGGTGCACGGTGACGCCCGGCAGTAGATTGGCCATATGGGCGGCGAGCCTGCGGTGCGCGGTCGGATCGCCGACGCAGAACTCGGTGCGCGCCCCGAAGCCCTGCAGCCCCGTGTCATGCGGGGCCACCTCGGCGTGCGCCCCGCAGTTCTCCACGACGGACGCGAGGCCCAGCAGCGCCAGCGCGTCATGGCGGGGGATGCTCCAGTGGGCCGAGGTGCTGTCCCGGTGGGTGACCATCACACACTCCGAACCGTCCGGCAGACCGAAGAAGCGCTGCTCGCGGGCGCGCTTGCGGCGCGCGAACGCGGAGTGCACGGCCCAGCCGGCGGCCAGGCCCACGATCAGGGCCGCCGCGGAGGCGATCAGGTCCTGCAGGGTGTCTGTCATGGCGGCGCATCGTAGCGGCCGACCGGGTACACGTTCGAGCGTACGGATGAAGGAACGCGGAAACGGACACAGGAACGGATGGGGGACCGATCCACCCCTGTTGGGGGTGTGTGGCTCGCGGGTAGGCTCCGGCCCCTGTCGTTTCGCTTGGAGGTCACGGATGGGGCACGCCGCACGACCAGCCGCATCGTCAACCAGGTCCACCACCGCAGCCGCTGGGTCCGCCGGGTCCGCCGCGGCGGCCGTCCGGCGCCGGTTGCCCGCGCTCGCGGCCGCGGCCGGCATGGTCGCGGTGCTGGGCGTCGTCCCGGCCGGTGCCGCCGGGCACGAGGGCGCCGCGAAGGGCGCTCCCGCCAAGACGCCCGTGGCCGTCGGCTACGGCGGCGCGGTCTCCAGCGTGGACCCCGACGCCTCGGCGGCCGGGATCGACGTACTGCGGCACGGGGGCAACGCGGTGGACGCGGCGGTGGCGACCGCCGCCGCGCTCGGGGTCACCGAACCGTACTCGGCCGGTGTCGGCGGCGGCGGATACTTCGTCTACTACAACGCCAAGCGGCACGAGGTCTCCACGCTCGACGGCCGCGAGACCGCGCCCCGCAGCGCGGACCAGAAGCTCTTCCTCGGCAGGGACGGCAAACCGCTGCCGTTCGCCGACGCCGTCACCAGCGGGCTCAGCGTCGGCACCCCCGGCACCCCCGCCACCTGGAACGACGCCCTGAAGGACTGGGGCACCCGATCGCTGGGGCAGGTGCTGAGGCCCGCCGAGCGACTGGCCCGCGACGGGTTCACCGTCGACTCCACCTTCCGGCAGCAGACCGCCGACAACCAGGCCCGCTTCAAGGACTTCCCGGCCACCGCCAAGCTCTTCCTGCCCGGTGGCGAGCTCCCGGCGGTCGGCTCGACCTTCCGCAACCCCGACCTCGCCCGTACGTACGCGCTGCTGGCCAAGAAGGGCGTCGGCGCCGTCTACAAGGGCGAGCTGGGCCGCGACATCGTCGACACCGTGCGCAAGCCACCCGTCGACCCCAAGGCGCAGCGCGAGGTGCGCGCGGGCGATCTGACCGCCGAGGACCTGCGGTCCTACGAGACGAAGCGGCAGGCCCCGACCCGGACCGACTACCGCGGTCTGGACGTCTACGGCATGGCGCCCTCGTCCTCCGGCGGCACGAGCGTCGCCGAGGCGCTCAACATCCTGGAGAAGACCGACCTCTCCAAGCTCAGCGACGTCGACTATCTGCACCGCTACATCGAGGCCAGCCGGATAGCCTTCGCCGACCGGGGCCGCTGGGTCGGCGACCCCGCCGCCGAGGACGTCCCCACCAAGGGGCTCACCTCGCAGCGGTTCGCCGACTCCCGGGCCTGCCTGATCAAGGACGACGCGGTGCTCAAGAGCCCCGTACCGCCCGGTGACCCCAACGACCCGGCCGGGCCCGGCTCCTGCGACACCCGGGGCCACGCCGCCCCGACCACGTACGAGGGCGAGAACACCACGCATCTCACGGTCGCCGACAAGTGGGGCAATGTGGTGGCCTACACCCTCACCATCGAGCAGACCGGCGGCAGCGGGATCACCGTCCCCGGCCGTGGCTTCCTGCTCAACAATGAGCTGACGGACTTCTCCTTCGCGCCCGCCGACCCCGCCGTCCACGACCCGAACCTGCCGGGCCCGGGGAAGCGGCCGCGCTCGTCCATGTCGCCGACGATCGTGCTGGACGGCCACAAGCCGGTCCTGGCGCTGGGCTCCCCGGGCGGGGCGACCATCATCACCACCGTCCTGCAGACCCTGCTGAACCACCTCGACCGGGGCATGCCGCTGGTCGACGCGATCGCCGCACCGCGCGCCAGCCAGCGCAACGCCGCCCAGACGGAGCTGGAACCGGCGCTGTGGAACGGCCCGGAGCGCGCCAAGCTGGAGGCGCTCGGCCACTCCTTCAAGCGGAACCCCGAGATCGGGGCGGCCACCGGGGTGCAGCGGCTGTCCGGCGGGCGGTGGCTGGCGGCCGCCGAGACGGAACGGCGGGGCGGCGGCTCGGCGATGGTGGTGAGCCCGAAGCGCTGACCGGGCACGGCGGCAGGTACGGCGGGCTGAAGGCTCTGGAGCCCGCCGTACCGGCGTCCGTCAGCCCAGCAGGCCGATGATCGCGTCCGTGGAGTCCGTCTCGCCGAGCCGGGGGAAGATCTTCTCGACGCTGTTGCGGTGCGCCTCGGCGTCCATGTCGGTCATGGCGTCGGTCGCGAGGGTCACGTGGTACCCGTGGGCGTACGCGGCGCGGGCCGTGGACTCCACCCCGATGCTGGTGGCGATGCCGCCGAGCACCACCTGGGTCACCCCGCGGCGGCGCAGCTGGAGGTCGAGGTCGGTGCCGTGGAAGGCGCCCCAGGTGTGCTTGGTGACCACGACGTCGCCGTCCTCCCGGCCGAGCTCCGGCGCGAGGTCGGCGAAGTCGGCCGGGAACTCCCCGCCGCCCCCGCCCCGCTGCGCCTCGGTGCGGCCCGGAGCCCCGGCCACCACCCGGACCAGCACGACCGGCAGCCCGCGCTCGCGGAAGGCGGCGGCCAGCCGGGCGCCGCGCTCGACGACCTCGGCGGTGGGGTGGACGGTGGGCAGTCCGGTGATGCCCTTCTGGAGGTCGACGAGGACCAGGGCGGTGTTCGGGTCGAGCGTGGTGGCGGGCATGGTGCCTCCTGGAGTGGGTCTGCGGGACGGACGAGGGAACGGAACGCGGGTCAGGTGCGGGTACGGGCGCGGCCGCGCAGGGCCCGGTCGGTGGCGGTCAGCACCAGCACCGCGAGGCTGAGCGCACCCGCCACCACGGCGATGCCGTGCAGCCCGGCGGCGGTCGCCCGCTGCCCGTAGAAGAGCCCGATCAGCCCGGCGGCGGTGATCGCGCCGAGGTACTGCGAGGTGCGCTGGAGCCCGGCCGCCGCGCCGACGTTCTTCGGCGGGGCCTGGGTGTAGACGGCGGCCTGGTTGCCGGTCGAGGACAGCCCCTGCGGCAGCCCGAAGAGGACCGCGGCCAGCAGCAGCGCGACCAGCGGGGTGGACTCGTCGGCGAGCAGCAGCACCCCGCTCCCGGCGGCGAGCAGGACGGCCGCGAGGACGAGCGGTGCGTAGATGCCCTTGGTACGGGCGCCGAGCAGGGAGCACACGGCGGCCGCGCCCGACATGGGCAGCATGATCAGACCGGCGCGGGAGGCGGAGTAGCCGTGCCCCTCCTCCAGCCACTGCGCGTATCCGTACATGACCATGTAGATGACCAGGTACGCCGTGCCGTGGCGGAGGTAGGTGAGGGCGAGGGAGCGGTTGCGGCCGATCATCCGCAGATCGATGAAGGGGCGGGGGCGGCGCAGCTGCCACCAGGTCAGGGCGGTCGCGAGCACCAGGACGACGGGCGGCAGGGCCCAGTTGGGCCGCTCCAGGTCCATCAGGAAGATCATGAGGGTGGTGAGGGTGGCGGTGAACAGCGCGATCCCGAGCGGATCGAACGCCGCGCCCGCGGTCCGCGCCCCGGAGTCCGTGCCGTCCTCCCCGCCCGCCATCCGGGTCCTGGGCAGCCAGAGCAGCGCGAGCGTGATGCCGATGAGGGCCAGCGGGACATTGACCGCGAAGATCGCCCGCCATCCGGCCGTCGCGGTGAGCACCCCGCCCAGCACCGGTCCGACCGCCGCGCTGCCGAGCGCGGCGAGCGAGAGCCGGCCGAGCACGGGACGCGGCGTCTCCCGTCCGGTGGCGAAGGACTGGGCGCGCAGCAGCGCCATCGCCGCCGGATAGGCCGCGGACGTACCGATGCCGAGCAGTACGCGCGAGGCGATCAGCCAGCCGAACGCGGGCGCGAGCGCGCCCACCAGTCCGGCGGCGCACACCACGAGCAGCCCGGAGAGGAAGACCCGGCGCGGACCGAGCAGGTCCGCGAGCCGCCCCATCGCCGGCTGCGCCACGGCGCTGGCGAGGTAGAGGGAGGCGACCAGCCAGGCGGTCCGGGCGGCCCCGACCCCGAAGTCATGGCCGATGGCCACCAGGCCGGTGGCGATCATCGTGGAGTTGACGGGGTTGAGGACCGAGCCGATGAGCAGCGGGGCCATCAGCCGGGGGCCGAAGGGGTCGGCGGGGGCGTGGCTCCCGCCCGCCGTCCCGGTCGCCGGTATGGCGGGCTTCCCCGCGGTGTCGGTCATTCCTGGACCAGTCGCTTGAGGAGGTCGGTGGCCTCGGCGAGGGTGCGGCGCTCCTCGGCGTCGAGGCGGGTGTCGATCGCGTCGAGCAGCCAGCTCTGCTTGGCCTGACGCACGGAGGTGATCGCCTGCCGCCCCCGCTCGGTGCTCGAGAAGACCACCTGCCGCCCGTCGGTGGGGTGCGGGGCGCGCTCCACCAGCTCCTGCTCCTCCAGCGCCGCCAGGATCATGCGCATCGACTGCGGCCGGACCAGCTCGGCGCGGGCCAGCGCGGCGGTGGTGGTCGGCCCCTCGTTGTAGAGCCGGCTGAGCACGGCGCGCTGGGAGGGGGTGAGCGCCCCCTGTGAGGAGGCCGCCCGCATACGGCGCATCAGCTGGGTGACGACGGTGGCGAGGTCGACGGCGAGGTGTTCCTCCGGCCGTGGGCCGGCCGCGATGGGCGTTCGATCATGCGGGGCCATGGACGGAGCATAGGAAATCGACAGGCAAACTTGCAAGTTTGCCTGTCGTGTGCGGAGCCGGAAAAGCGCCCGTAGCACAGCCGTAACCGGTCCTGTAACACGCAGGGTGTCGAATGCGTGGCCTCGGGTGGTGCATCGTCCGAGGGGGAGGGGTGGCCATGGCGGGCGGGCAACTCCCGGCCGAGGTCGAGGAGTTCGCGCGGTATCTGCGGGCGCTGACGGGACGGCTGGACGCGGGGGCGGGCTGGTACGGCGTCTTCGCCGTGCGCGACCCGGACGGGCTGCGGGCCTGCCTCGACGGCCTCGAGGTGCCGCCGTGGGACCTCGTCCAGTCGCTGCTCCAGGACCTCTCCGCCCGGCACGGCCCCGGGGCCGCCCAGGAGGCGGCGGCCCGCGCGGCGACCCTCTACCGCGCCTCGGTCGCGGCCCACGACGCCGGGCCCGGCCGCCGCGAGGCCCTCCAGAACCGCCTGGACGGCATGCTCCGCGAGCGGCACAACGCCGCCCGGCGCGAAGCCGACCTCCAAGCGGCCCTGTCCGCCACCGAGGACCCGGCCGCCCGGGACCGCCTCGGGGCGGAACTGGCCTGGGCCCACGACGACTGGCAGCGCGCCACCGCCCGCGCGGAGGAACTCCACGCCCGCCTGGCCGCGCTTCCGGGGGTGTCCCGTCCCGATCCGCCCCCGGATGCCACGGTGGCGAGGCCCCCGGGCACCCTCGCGAGTGCCGCTGGGCCCGCCTGGGACGGGGCCGGTCGGGCAGGGCATCCGCAGGGGGCGGGGTTGGCGG
>NZ_JAEEAP010000463.1 GCF_016103465.1 Streptomyces sabulosicollis | reverse complement strand
GCCCTGAGCCGCCCCACCCGCAGGTACACCAGGTCGAGTGCGTCCACGCCCAGCTGCCGCAGGTTCTCCTCCACCAGCCCCCGCAGCTGCTCCGGCCGCGCCTCCGCGTACATCTCCCCGGTCGCGGTGCGCAGCGGCCCGATCTTGGTGGCGATGGTGAGGTGCCCGGGGTACGGGTGCAGGGCCGCGCGCAGGATGTCGTTGGCCCGCTCGGTGGCGGAGAAGTAGAAGGCGGCGGTGTCGATATGACGGACCCCCAGTTCGACGGCGCGCCGGGCGACCGCCACGGCGGTCGCCCGCTCGACGACGGGACCGCCCCACCGCCCCGGCAGCTGCATCGCGCCGAAACCCAGCCGGTCGGCCGGTGACGAAAGGTGGGAGAACGCGAACGAGGAAAACGAGGTTGAGGGAGAGGTTGAGGTCATGGGGCAGCATGCGCACCTTTTCGCCCCGGCCACAAGATCGGATGAGACCGACGGGACCGGATGAGACCGACAGGACCGGATGAGCACCACAGGACCGGATGAGACCGACAGGACCGGATCAGCCCCACAGGGCCAGCCAGCTCAGCCCGACGACCGCTCCAGCAGCAGCGCCCGCTCACGGGCGTTGCGGGTCAGGGCCGCCGCACGGGCGAACTCCGCCCGGGCCTCCTCGTGCCGCCCCAGCCGCTCCAGCAGATCCCCGCGGACACTCGGCAGCAGGTGGTAGCCCTTGAGGGCCGGTTCCTCCGCCAGCGCCTCGACCAGCTTCAGCCCCGCCGCGGGCCCTTCCGCCATCGCGACCGCGACCGCCCGGTTGAGCTCCACCACCGGGGAGGGGGCGAGCGCCATCAGCCGGCCGTAGAGGGCGGCGATGGCCGTCCAGTCGGTGTCCTCGTACCGGATCGCCCGTGCGTGGCAGGCGGCGATGGCGGCCTGGAGGGAGTACGGACCCTGGCCCGCGCGTTGCAGGGCCTCGACGCCGCGGCGGATGAGCAGGCGGTTCCACTTGGTGCGGTTCTGGTCGGCGAGCAGCACCGGTTCCCCGCCCGGGCCGGTGCGGGCCGCGATCCGGGAGGACTGGAACTCCAGCAGCGCGACCAGGCCGTGCGCTTCGGGCTCCTGGGGCAGCAGGCCCGCCAGCACCCGCGCCAGGCGCAGCGCGTCCTCGCACAGGGCCGGGCGCACCAGATCGTCGCCCGTGGTCGCGGAGTAGCCCTCGTTGAAGACCAGGTAGACGACCTCCAGGACCGAGGAGAGCCGGGCGGTCCGATCGTCGCCGTACGGCACCTCGAAGGGGACGTCGGCCTTGGCGAGCGTCCGCTTGGCCCGGACGATGCGCTGGGCGACCGTGGGCTCCGGGACCAGGAACGCGCGGGCGATCTCCTCCGTCGTCAGCCCGCCCAGCAGCCGCAGGGTGAGCGCGACCCGGGCCTGGGTGGACAGCACGGGATGGCACGCGGTGAAGATCAGCCGCAGCAGATCGTCGTCGATGTCCTCGGCGGTCCCGGCGAGATCCGCCGGGTCGGGCGGTGAGACGTCCTCCAGGGCCCGCCCGACCTCCGCCAGCTTGCGCGCGTAGGTCTCCTTACGGCGTACCAGATCGATCGCGCGGTGCTTGGCGGTGACCATGAGCCAGGCGCCCGGATTGTCCGGCACACCCGACTCCGGCCACCGCTCCAGCGCCGCGACCAGGGCGTCCTGCGCGAGTTCCTCGGCCAGCCCGACGTCGCGCACGATGCGGGCGACGCCTGCGATGATCCGCGCGGACTCGATCCTGAAGACCGTTTCGACCGTTCTGGCGATGTCAGCCGTTTCACCGCTCCGGGTTCTTTCAGCCGTTTTCGCCGCATCGGCCGGGCTTGCTGCCGTCACGGCCACCATCAGAGCAGCCGTAAGGGGACGGAGCAAGCACGACCGGCTCAGGGCTCGACAACCTCGCGAACTTCGACGGTGATGGTCCAGAACTCCTCATGGACCCGCAGGAACCGCTTGGTCCACTCCAGGGCCTCGGCCTTGTCCTTGGCCTGGAGGAGGGCGTAGCCGCCGATGACCTCCTTGCTCTCGGTGAAGGGGCCGTCGGTGCAGCTGATCTCTCCGCCGGACCAGGTGACCCGGGTGCCCTCGGAGGTCGGGGTGAGCCCGGCCGTGTCCAGCATGACCCCGGCCTTGGTCATCTCCTCGATCAGCTCGCCCATCCGCTGCATGAGCTCGGGGCTGGGGCCCTCGGCGGGGGCGTTCTGCTCATCGACACGGATCATCGACAGATAGCGCGGCATGGTGACTCCTCATGCGGAACGAGCTCGGATGCGGAACGGAGGCCAGGGCTTCTGCCCGCCTCTCACCCCTGCGTCGAACGAGCTCCGTCCGGATCGACAGCCTCCGGCATTTTTTTGACGAGATCGCGCCGACGGGGCCGTACCGACGGGCCCCGGCATGACACGCGCCACTATTGCAAGCATATGCTTGCAATAGTTAGCACACCTGTAGCAGCATCGAGGCATGGCATCACTCAACGTCGGCAACCTCGGCGAGTTCCTGCGCGAGCAGCGGCGCACCGCGCAGCTGTCGCTGCGGCAGCTGGCCGATGCGGCCGGGGTGTCCAATCCGTACCTCAGCCAGATCGAGCGCGGGCTGCGCAAGCCGAGCGCCGAGATCCTGCAGCAGCTGGCGAAGGCGCTGCGGATATCCGCCGAGACCCTGTACGTACAGGCGGGGATCCTCGACGAGCGGGACCGCGAAGAGACCGAGGTGCGCAGCGTGATACTCGCCGACCCCTCGATCAACGAGCGGCAGAAGCAGGTCCTGCTGCAGATCTACGAGTCCTTCCGCAAGGAGAACGGGCTCCAGACCGCCTCGGACGACGCCTCCGACACCCCTGACACCGGCGCCGACGTCGCCACACCCTCGAACTGATCCGGGAGGACCATCACCATGGCCATCACCGACGACGTACGCAAGACCCTCACCGACCCGACCCCGCTGTACTTCATGGCGGGCACGGCAGACCTCGCCGCCCAGAAGCTCAAGGAGGTGCCGTCGTTCGTCGAGAAGATCGTCGCGGAGGCCCCGGAGCGCCTGAACGCGGTGCGCAACACCGACCCCAAGGTCGTCCAGGAGCGGGTCTCCCAGCAGGCCAAGGGCGCCCAGGACAAGCTCACCGAGATGCTGGGCACGATCGACACCGACATCAAGCGGCTGCGCGACACCGCGCAGGAGCTCGCCCTGCAGGGTGTGGGCCGGGCCGCCGAGCTCGCCGTGAAGGCGCGGGAGCGGTACGACGAGGTGGCCGAGCACGGCCAGGAGGTCGTGCGGAACTGGCGCGGTGAGGCGGCCGACGAGGTGGTCGACATCGCCAGCGCGATCGAGCCCAAGGAGGAGCGGGACGGCCACGCCGCCGGGCCCAAGGCGCCGTCGCAGTCGGTCTCCGTGGACTCGTCCAAGGAGGCGCCGAAGTCCCCGGCCAAGCCGGCCACCCCGGCCGCGTCGAGCGGCTCGGGCCCCTCCGGAGCCCAGTCCGCGGCCTCGCCGGCCTCCCAGTCCAAGAAGGCCCCGGCCCGCGGCAACAAGCCCGCCACCGCCGCCAAGAAGCCGGAGCCGAAGTCGGCCGGCTGACGCGCGCACACCCACGACCGGGCCGGGTACGCCGGACATACCCTGCGTGCCCCGCCCGGTGGGCGGGTACGGTGGCCCGCAGAGACGCTTCCCATACATATCTTCTAGGCGGTGGACGGCGTGCTGGTTGAAGGCTTCGGCAAGCTGATGTACTGGGTCTCCTGGGCCCTGCTCCTCTTCAGCCTCTTCGCCTTCGTCGACTCGGCGATCCGCCGGGAGGACGCGTATCGGGCGGCGGACAAGCAGACCAAGGCTTTCTGGTTGATCATCCTCGGTCTCGCCGCCGCGGTGAACTTCTTCATGGGGATCCTGGACTTCCTGCCGATCATCGGACTGATCGCGACGATCGTGTACATCGTCGACGTCCGGCCCGCGCTGCGGCAGGTCTCCGGCGGTGGCCGCCGCTGGCCGCGCGGCCGCGGCTCCAGCTCCGACGGCCCCTACGGACCCTTCAACGGCCGGTAACGGCCGGTAACGACCGGCAGAGGCACAGAGGCGGCAGAGAAGACCGACAGCGGCCGACAGCGGCCGACGAACAGCGAGCGGAATACGGGCCGCGGCGGTCAGCCGCGGTCCAGCAGCAGCACCGCCAGATCGTCGGTCAGCTCCCCGCCGTTCAGCGACCGCACCTCGGTGACGGTCGCGTCCAGCAGCTCCTCGCCGCGCAGCCCCTCCGCGACCTGGCGCGCCACGATCTCGACCATCCCCTCCTGGCCGAGCCGCTGCACCCCCTGCCCGACGCGGCCCTCGATCAGCCCGTCGGTGTACATCATCAGGCTCCACGCCCCGCCGAGCTCGACCTCGCGGCGCGGCCAGCGGGCATTCGGCAGCAGGCCCAGCGCCGGGCCGTTCTCGTCGGTGGGCAGCAGCCGGGGCGCCATGCTCGGGCGGATCGCCAGCGGGGAGGGGTGCCCGGCCAGGCAGACCCCGGCCCGGCGGCCGTCCGGGGCGATGTCGACGGTGCACAATGTGGCGAAGATCTCATCGTCGGCGCGTTCGTTCTCCAGCACCTGCTGAAGAGTGCCCAGCAGCTGATCGCCACAGAGCCCGGCGAAGGTCAGGGCGCGCCAGGCGATCCGCAGCTCGACCCCGAGGGCGGCCTCGTCCGGGCCGTGGCCGCAGACGTCGCCGATCATCGCGTGGACCGTGCCGTCCGGGGTGCGGACGGTGTCGTAGAAGTCGCCGCCGAGCAGGGCGCGGCTGCGGCCGGGCCGGTAGCGGGCGGTGAAGCGCAGCCCCGAGCCGTCCAGCAGCGGGGTGGGCAGCAGTCCGCGCTCCAGCCGGGCGTTCTCCTGGGCGCGCAGCCGGGACTCGGTGAGCTGGCGCTGGGCGAGGTCGGAGCGTTTGCGCTCGACGGCGTAGCGGATGGCCCGACTGAGGATCCGGCCGTCCAGCTCGCCGCGGAAGAGGAAGTCCTGGGCGCCCACCCGCACCGCCTCGGCGGCGCGCTCGGCGTCGTCCTCGGCGGTGAGCACGAGGACGGCGTGCGCGGGTGCGAGCTTCAGCACCTCGCGCAGCATGGCCAGCGAGTCGGCGCCGCCGTTGCACGGGCCCGGCAGGGCCAGGAGGATGCACTGCACCCCGTCGGTGAGCAGCCGGCTGGCCTCGGTGAGGTTGCGGGCCGTGCGGATGCGGACCCGGTTACCCTCGGTGTCCAGCATCTCGGGAACGTTGAAGGCACCGGACGGATCGTCCTCGATCACCAGCAGGGTGAGCCCGTTGTCGGGCAGCGCGGCAGGACCGGCTGACGGGGCCGGTGCCTCCCGTTGCCTCGGCACGGGTACGGACATCGCTCGATTCCTTCCCTCCCCCCGAGGGCGCGCCCCGCCGACCGGTGGAGCGTGCTGGGATCCGGTACACCGACTGGTCGGTTTCAGCGGCCTCAAGGTACGGGTACCGGATATCGCCAGGCGACCTTAGCGCCAGGCGGCCGTTTCATGGAACGACCTCCAGGCACAGACTTTTGTCATATGCCCCACGTCAGGCGGCACTTGGCGGCCCAGGAGACAATCCCGGGATGACGAACATCACGCTGGCGCTGGGCGATATCACCGAGCAGAGCGTCGACGCGGTCGTGAACGCGGCCAACTCCTCCCTGCTGGGAGGGGGTGGCGTCGACGGAGCCATCCACCGGCGGGGCGGACCCGACATTCTGGATGAATGCCGTGATCTGCGCGCGTCCCGTTACGGCAGGGGCCTTCCGGCCGGTGAGGCGGTCGCCACCACGGCCGGCCGGCTGCCCGCCCGCTGGGTGATCCATACGGTCGGACCGGTCTTCTCCACGACCGAGGACCGCTCGGCCGTGCTCGCCTCCTGCTACCGCGCGTCACTGCGGGTCGCCGATGAGCTGGGCGCCCGTACGGTGGCCTTCCCTGCCGTCTCCACCGGCGTCTACCGCTGGCCGCTGGACGACGCGGCCCGGATCGCGCTCACCACCGTCCGCGATGCGGACACCTCGGTCGCCGAGGCCCGCTTCGTCCTCTTCGACCAGCGCGCGTACGACGCCTTCGAGACGGCCCTGAACGGCCTGCCGCCGACCTGAGGCAACCGGTCCCCTTTCCCCTCATCTACCTCGCGTCCGGCCGCACCACGCCCAGGATCGGCATCGAGCCCGCGCCCGCGACCGTGACCTGGCGCCCGGGGCGCGGGGCGTGGATCATCGCGCCGCCGCCCACGTACATCCCCACATGGCTCGCGTCCCGGAAGTAGATGATCAGATCGCCCGGGCGCATATCCTTCACGCTCACCTTCGGCAGCAGCCGCCACTGCTCCTGCGAGGTCCGGGGGATCGCCCGGCCGGCCACCGCCCACGCCCGCTGGGTCAGCCCCGAGCAGTCATAGGTGTCCGGGCCCACCGCGCCCCACACATAGTCCTTGCCGAGCTGGTCCTTCGCGAAGTCGACCGCGCGGCCGCCCCTCGCGGTGGCGCCGTCGCCGAGCTCCCGCAGTATCCCGGTGTCCAGCCACTTCGCCTGCGCACCACGGGCCTTGTCCTCCTCCAGCCGGCGCAGCCGCTCCCGCTCGTCCTTCGCCAGCCGGGACTCCAGCCGCTGCGCCCGGGCCAGCTTGCGCAGGATCTCCTTCTTCGCGGCCGCCTTCTTCGCCCGGCTCCGGTCCAGCCGTTCCCACTCCTGGGAGGCCGACTCGGCGTAACGGTCCAGCGCCACCTGGGTGCGCTCCAGACGGCCGATCAGACCGTGGGTGGCCTGCTCGCCCTTGCGCGCGAGCGTGACGCCGTCCAGGAAGTCGCCCGGATCGCCGTCGAGGAACAGCCGCGCCTCCGCCGGCATCCCGCCGCCCCGGTACTGGGCCCGGGCCATCGCCCCGGCCCGCTTGCGCAGTCCGGCCATCTCCTTCTGGGCCTTCACCACGGCTCGGGCGATCTTCAGGATGGACTTCTCCTGACGGGCCTGTTTCTCCCGCGCCAGGTTGTACGCGTCGATGGCGGACTCCGCCTTGCGGTAGAGCCCGTCGACCTCCTGCCGGACCGCCTCCAGGCTCCGGTCCCCGGTCCCGCCGCCACCGGCC
>NZ_JAEEAP010000462.1 GCF_016103465.1 Streptomyces sabulosicollis | reverse complement strand
GGGGGAGAGAGGGCGGGGGGCCACCGTTCCCGAACCCCGTGAGCACGGTGAGGACGACAGCCCGCCGAAAGGGAAGGGCCCCGCGTCGCCCGGCGCGGGGCGCCGGACGGGCCGTCAGGGGCGGCCGAAGCGGAGCCGCGGGGTGCGGATCCTGCGCTGGACCGCCCTGACGCTGGCCGTGCTGGTGCTCGGCGCGGCCGGCGCCGGATACTTCTACTACGAACACCTGAACGGCAATCTGAAGAAGGAGGATCTGGACCTCGGCGACAGCAAGATCGGCAAGCCCGAGCCCAACGCCGCCGGACAGACCCCCCTCAACATCCTGCTCATCGGCTCCGACAGCCGGAACACCGCGGAGAACGTCAAGCTGGGCGGCGCCAAGCAGGACGCGGACCGCAAGCCGCTGGGCGATGTGCAGATGCTGGTGCACGTCTCGGCCGACCGCAGCAACATGTCGGTGGTCAGCATCCCGCGCGACACCCGGGTGACCATCCCCCAGTGCACCGACCCGCACGACGGCACGGTGTATCCGAAGACCGTGGGGGCCATCAACCAGTCGCTCCAGCACGGCGGCCCGGGCTGCACGGTCGCCACCTGGAAGGAGCTCACCGGCGTCTACATCGATCACTTCATGATGATCGACTTCTCCGGGGTGGTCTCCATGGCGGACGCCATCGGCGGCGTCCCGGTGTGCGTGGACAACAACGTCTACTCCCATGACAGCAAGGGCCATGGCTCGGGTCTGAAGCTGACCAAGGGCACCCACAACGTCAAGGGCGTCCAGGCCCTCCAGTGGCTGCGCACCCGCTACGGCTTCGAGGACAACAGCGACATCGGCCGGGCCAAGGCACAGCACATGTACATGACGTCGATGATCCGCCAGCTGAAGTCGGGCACCAAGCTCAGCGACCCGGGCAAGCTGATGGACCTCGCGGAGGCCGCCACCGACGCGCTGACCGTCGACCACGGCCTCGGCACCGTCAAGAAGCTGTACGACCTGGGCAATGACCTCAAGCGGGTGCCGACCAAGCGCACCACCATGATCACCATGCCCTGGGAGTACGGCGGCGGCGGGGAGTACGTGCTGCCCAAGCCGGGCGACGCCGAGCAGACCTTCTCGCTGCTGCGCAACGACATAAGCCTGGACGGCAGGGACAAGAAGAAGCCCGACCGCACCCCGGCGCCCACCGCGCCCAAGGAGCAGACCCCGGTGGTGGTGCAGAACGGCACCGCCAGCACCGTCCTGGGGCCGGTCTCCGGCCGGGCCGCGGTCATCACCTCCGAACTGGTGCGGCTGGGCTACGCCAAGGCCACCGCGAACACGCTGCTCATCTCGCAGGCCGACACCACCGTCCTCTACCCGGACGAGCCCCGGCAGGGCGACGCCCTGGCCGTGGCCAAGGCGCTGAAGCTGCCGAAGTCCGCGGTGAAGTCGTCGAAGTCGGTGCGGGAGATCACCCTGGTGGTCGGCAACGACTGGCGCCAGGGCACCGCCTACCCGAAGGCGACGGCGGACGACGGCGACAAGACGCCCAAGAGCGCGGACGCGCTCAACGGCGAGGAGAAGAGCTGTATGAAGGTCAACCCGGGCTACGCCTTCTGACGCCCGACCTCGCCAGACGCCCCGTAGCCGCCCCGTCACGGCATGCGGAGGGGCCGGACCCGACGCGGATCCGGCCCCTTCGGGCGTACGGGCGCGGCTACGGCGCCATGACCGCCGGGCGGCGGCTGGCGATGACCTTCTTGGCGAGCGCCCGCGGGCTGGTCAGGAAGCCCCAGCCCCACGACATGTGCATGGTCGCGAGCGCCACCGGGATCCACAGCCGGGCCTTCGCCGGGAGCCCCTTGCCCGCCGGGATCGAGCCCGCGACGATGGCCGCCAGATAGCCGCCGGGGATCACGAAGCCCCACGGGGTGACGGCCGCGCCCACCACGATGCCCGCCGCGATGGCGGCGACGGCGGTCGGCGGGGCGAGGTAGCGCAGATTGATCGAGCCCTGGTGGAAGCGGGCCACGACATGGCGCCAGCGGCCGTAGTCCTTGTACTGCTTGGCCAGGGCCCGCACGCTCGGCCGCGGCCGGTAGGAGACCTTCAGCTCGGGCGAGAACCAGATCAGCCCGCCGGCCTCGCGGATCCGGAAGTTCAGCTCCCAGTCCTGGGCGCGGATGAACTCCTCGTTGTAACCGCCCTGCTGCTCCAGCGCCTCGCGCCGGAAGACGCCCAGGTAGACGGTCTCGGCGGGGGCCGCCTCACCGCCGGTGTGGAAGGCCGCGTTGCCCACCCCGATCTTGGAGGTCATGGCGGCGGCGACGGCCTTCTCCCAGTCGTTCTCGCCCTCGGCGTGCATGAGCCCGCCGACGTTCTGCGCGCCGGTCTCCTCCAGGAGCCGTACGGCGGTCGCGATGTAGTCGGGCGAGAGCATGCCGTGGCCGTCGACGCGGACCACCACCGGGTGGCGGGACGCCTTGATCGCCGCGTTCAGGGCGGCGGGGGTGCGGCCCGTGGGGTTGGGGACCGTATGCACCCGGGGGTCCTCCGCCACCAGTTCGGCGGCGATCTCGTCGGTGCGGTCCGTGGACGGGCCGAGCGCGATCACCACCTCCATCTCACCGTCGTACTCCTGCTCCAGGATGTGCCGCACGGCATTGCGCAGATGGCGTTCCTCATTGAGCACCGGCATGATCACTGAGACGGCCGGGAGCTGATGCGGGGGCATGGCACCTCGGGGTTCGGGGGCCGGGCCCCAGGAGACTGGGTGCGGGGGCCCCATAGGACTGCGGTTTCCGGGCCACGTTACCGCGAATGGGGGACGCCGGAACGCGCCGCCCGGGTGGCAGCGCCCCGTACGGGCGGCGTGGGGCCGTCAAGGCGATCGTCGTATGGGCCTACGGTGAGGCGGTTCCGCCCAGCCCGCCGAAGTTCACGGAGGTCCCCTTCAGTGAGTGCACCGGCCCGATCGCCGCGCCCGTCGCGCCCCCGCTCCCGCCGCCCCCGCTGGGGGCTGCGGCTGGCCACGGGCGGTGCCTGTCTGGTGCTCGCGGTCAGCGGCATCGGGCATCTGCTGGTCAGGGAGCTCGAATCCGGGATCCACCGGGTGGATGCCTTCGGCGGCCTGGACAACCGGCCCAAAAATACCGGCGGGGGCGTCAACTTCCTCGTGGTCGGCACGGACGGACGGGAGAAGATCACGCCCCGGGAGAAGGCGCTGTACCGGCTGGGCGGAGCCCCCTGCCGCTGCACGGACACGATCATGCTGATGCATCTGTCGGCCGACCACCGCCGGGTCAGCGCGGTCAGCCTGCCCCGCGACTCCTACGCCGACATCCCCGCGTACACCGACGCCACCGGCAAGCGCCATCCGCGCCATCCCCGGAAGCTCAACGCCGCGTATGCCGAGGGCGGGCCGAGCCTGACCGTGCGCACCGTGGAGGAACTGACCGGCGTCCACATCGACCACTACCTCGAGGTGGACTTCACCAGCTTCATGAAGACGGTCGACGTGCTCGGCGGGGTGAAGATCTGCACCGCGCGCCCGCTCAAGGACGACCACACCGGCCTTGACCTGCCGGCCGGCACCCATGTCCTGAACGGCGGCCAGGCGCTGCAGTACGTCCGCTCCCGGCATGTCGACGGCACCTCCGACCTCGGCCGGATCCAGCGGCAGCAGCGCTTCCTGGCCGCCGTGGTCCACCAGACCACGGCCGGGGGCATCCTGCTCAACCCGGTGCGGTTCAACCGGGTGGCCGGGGCCCTGCTGGGCTCGGTCCGCGCCGACCACGGCTTCAGCGCGGAGGACATGGTGGCCCTGGGGCGGGCCATGAGCGGGGTCACCCCCGAGTCCTCGGAGTTCGCCTCGGTCCCGGTGGTGCTGCCCGGTGTGCCGGTGAAGGGCTCGGGCTCCACGCTCCGCTGGGACCAGGCCAAGGCCGAGCGGCTGTTCACCACCCTCCGCGAGGACCGGCCGCTCGTCACCCACCGCCCGAAGCGTGTCCGGGCCACCCCGGTCGATGTGGACCCGGCCCGGGTCCGGGTCCATGTGCTCAACGGCACCACTACGACGGGGCTCGCCCGCCGCGCGGACCGTGCGCTGCACGCCACCGGCTTCGCCACCACCGGCTCCCCCGCCGACGCCGCGACCCCCGACGTCCGCCACACGGTGATCGCGTACGACCCCGTCTGGGACCGCTCGGTGCGCTCGCTGGCGGCCGCGCTGCCCGGGGCCCGGCTGAAGCCGGTGGCCGGACAGGGGGCGGTGATGCAGGTCACGATCGGCGCTGACTACACGGGGGTGCGGCCGGTCCGGGTCGAGGCGCCGAAGACCGACCCCTCCGGGTTCGGGGCCGTCACCGGCGACGAGGTCGCCTGCCCCGAGGGCGGCGCCACCCGCTCCCTGTGACCCCGCGGGTCACGGCCGGTCGGCGCCCTCGGTGGCTTCGCCGGCGCGCCCGGCGGTGCGCCGGGCGCGGAGTTCCTTGATCGCGCGGCGGCGGGCCAGCCGGTGGGTCCGGCGGATCTCGGCCTCCTGTTGACCTTCGTCTCTCCCTCGTGAAGGGGGGAAGGACTCCGTCCGCCCTCGGCCCCGTCGCGCATCCGCCACCCTGGCGTGGGCTCGGGCGACCTTCCGGCGCGATGTCCCCGATCTTCGGCAGGCGTAGTCGGCCGTCGTCGAGGATCTTGAACCGACTGTTGGCGGTGAACCGGGCTGCACGTGGCTTTCACGACGAAGCATCAGCACAAAGTGTTCGGCGATCACCACATGCAGCGCTGCGAGGAGATCACGCGGGCCGTCCGCACCACCCCCGCCCGGCCTCGCGCCGGAGCGGGGGCGCCTTTGGTTCCTGTTGCTCTTCCTGCTCTGTAGCGCTCCGCACCCGCCCCGCACCATGGGTACCGTTCTGCATACGCCCGACGGATGGAGCACGGATGCCTCGCCGCCCGTTTGAACCCCGCCGGCGCCACACCGCAAAGGGGGCGCACTGATGTTGGAAGAAGCCGAGGAGATCGGCCGCCGCGCACGTCGCGCGCGGCTCCGTCTCGGGATGCCGCAGGCTGACCTCGCCGCCGCCCTGGGGAAGTCTCAGGGATGGGTGTCGAAGATGGAACGCGGCCTCATCGAACTTGACCGGGTCGGCCTGCTCAATCTGCTTGCCGCCGAGCTGCATGTGCACCCGAACGACCTGATCGGCCGTCCATACAACAGCTCACCTGACGAGAATCAATGGCAGGTCGCCGCGTCATCAGTCCTGCGAGAACTGCGCCGGTACGACCTCACTCCCATTTTCGACGGCATCCCGCGGCCGGCTAGTCAGCTCTGGCAGGAGACCACCCGACTGCACCGCCTACGCGACGCCGCGGCGAACGTGGCGATCATGCAGGTGCTTCCCGACCTGTTCCGGGAGGCTCGCGCCCTCGCCGAGGTCTCCACTGGCCATGAGCGCGAGGAAGCGTTCGCGATCTATGCCGTGTGCTGCAAGTTCGCGCACACCGCCGCACACGCCCTCGGCCACCCCGAATTGGTTGCCATGGCCTGTGAACGGGCCGCATGGTCAGCGCGGCTGTCTGGTGATTCCGTCATGCCAGCCATGGCCGACTGGATGCGGGTATGGGACATGTGGGCAACCGCAGATTGGGCGGACGCCGTCGCCCTCTCGGACAAGGCGCTTCGTAGCGTGCAGCAGGGATACGACCAGGGCGAACCGCTGGCCATTCGCGCATGGGGCTCGCTGCAACTGCGCGCGGCGGTTTCGGCAGCACGGGGCGGACTCCGGGCGGAGGCCGAAGACCGCATCGCGCACGCCAGGGACGCCGCAGATCGGTTGGGCGAATGCTCCGGTCCCCCGGTGTACGACCGGCATTCGCTCACGTTCTCGCCGGGCAACGTCCAGATCCACGCCATCAGCGTTGCGCTTGAGATGCGCGAGCAGCGAAGGGCTCTGGCCATAAACCGCAAGACCAGTTCGGAACTTGTCGCCGGGCTCCCCAACTCACGCCAGGGACATCACCACATGGACCTTGCCCGCGCGTGGCTTTGGGATGGAAACCGGGACAAGGCGTTGAAGGAACTGGAGAAGGCCGAACACATCGCGCCCCAGCTCATCCGCAACCACCCCATTGCGCGGTCAACCCTGCGTAGCCTCGTCTACGCCGAACGAGCGACCACCCGTGAGAAGCTGCGCCGCATGTCAGACCGCTTTCACCTCGATGGATGAGGGCGATATTCCTGCGGTTCATATTCGGCTGCTGCCCTGCTCCTAGCTTCGGGGCATGGCCGAACAGACTTCGAAGCAACTTCCCGCGCAGGGCGCCGAGTTAAACGCAGGCACCCCGTTTCGCCCCCGGATCGGCGACCTCGCCTCAGACCTCGCGGAGAACGGTCGGATCGGCGTCGTCGTCCGTGTACCGGGCGCAAGCTCAGCGTCCTACCACCTGCGCCCGCCGGGAGGTGGCCGCGAATGGTCGGCCCCGTCCAGCGGTGACACCTTGCGCCCCGTGCCCGTGCCGGTCACCCACGTCAGTCCCCTGAAACGGGATGTCATCTACGACCACCGGGCGCAGCAGGCCGCCCTACCGGTCATGGTCCACCACGAAGACGGCGGCATGTCCGAGTCGGTCCTGATTCTGGAGCCCGCGCAGGTCGAGCTGTACCGGATCCAGCTCGACCACATCATCGAGCAGCGGCACCAGGCCCGAGGCGGTAAGCCGTGAGCGCGGCTGTGCTGACGCTCGCTCCGCCTGGCTCGGCACACACTTCCGCGCGGCTCCCCCTCGCCTTCCACTGTTCAGCGACCGCCCACGACCTAAGCGGCACCCGCGAGGTCATACTCGCCACCTACCGAGCGCCCACGCCTCGACTGGCCGCCCGATGGATGCAAGCCGAAGCGCTGTGCCTCGCCCGCCTGTTCGCCCCCCACCCTGGCGAGCCCTACCCCGGGAGGGCTCCCGTCGTCCCCACGGGCCTACGTGCCCCCGCCCTCACGCCTACCTGTACGCATGGGCTCAGGAACCCGGCCAGTACGAGCAGGCCCTGCTGACACTCGCAGCCGCCGAGCCGTACCGCATCAGCGTCACCGACTACGACGCCCGGTACAACCTGCTCGCCGCTCCCCTGCTGATGCCGCCCAAGCCCCCACAGCC
>NZ_JAEEAP010000461.1 GCF_016103465.1 Streptomyces sabulosicollis | reverse complement strand
CCCCCGAGCTGGCCCCGGCGCCCTCGGCGCGCCCGGCCTTCGGCTCGCTGGCGCCCTGCGCCCTCGCCTCCGGCCCGGGGCTGCAGATGTCCGAGGGCATACCCACCGGCCGCGGCTACAGCCGCAGCACCGGCACCGTCCGTGCCCTCAACCTCATGATCGACTTTCCCGATGTCCGCGGCCAGGGCACCGCCCGCCAGCGCTTCGAGGAGTTCTTCCCCCAGACCTCCCGGTGGTTCGCGCAGAGTTCGTACGGACGGCTGGACTACCGCCCCGAGATGCCGATCACCCACTGGCTGCGGATGCCGCGCCCGTTCCGCGCCTACGGCATCAAGCGCGGCAGCCCCTTCGACCCGGGCTACCGCAAACTGGTCGCCGACATCGCCAAGGCCGCCGACCCCAAGGTCGACTTCCGCCGCTACGACCTGGTGAACGTCCTGGTCACCCCGAACGCCGGACCACCGGCCGCGCATGCCGTGCTGTCCGTCACCTACGCCGACAACCAGCACGCCCCGACCGCCGACGGCGTTCCGCTGGCCAATGTCTCCTTCGTCTACAGCCGCCAGGACGACGGCTCCGGCTCGCTGCGCCGCACCGGCTTCCGCGTCCTGCCCCATGAGAACGGCCACGTCTTCGGGCTGCCCGACCTCTACACCCGGGGCGGCGGCGACAAGGCCGGCCACTGGGACGTGATGTCCGAGGACTGGGGCCCCGGCAACGACCTGCTGGCCTGGCACAAGTGGAAGCTGGGCTGGCTCGGCCCGCGGCAGATCGCCTGCGCCGCCCGCTCGGGGGTCTTCGCGCACACCCTGTCCCCGCTGAGCCGTCCGGAGGGCACCAAACTGGTCTTCGTCCCGGTCTCGCCGTCCACCGGCTACGCGATCGAGGCGCGGGCGAGCGGCGGCAACGACGAGGCCATATGCAAGCCCGGGATCCTGATCTCCTGGGTGGACACCGGGATCGACTCCGGCGGCGGCCCCGTCACCGTCGTCGACTCCACCCCCCACGGCCGCGGCTGCACCCGGGAGCGCAATGTCCACCCCGGACTGAGCGACGCTCCCTACGCGCCGGGCGAGACCTTCGACGCCGCGGCGAACGGCATCCGGGTGCGCGTCCGCGTCACCGGCCGGGACGCGGCCGGCGACTACGGCGTGGAGATCACCCGTCGTGCCAGTGGCGGCGCCCGAGGCTGATCAGCAGCAGCTGTTTGCGCGCCGTGGCGGCCACCCGCCGCTCGTCCGCGGCCTCGGGGTGATCGGCCTGCGCCTCCAGGAACGCCGTCGCCGTCATCACCATGTGGTCCACATAGAGCTCCGCAAGCATTCGGACATCTTCCGGTGGCCAGGATTCCGGTGGGAGCTGCGGGCAGAAGGCGGTGCCCACCTCGTCCGCGAACCGGTCCAGCTCGGCGGCTATGGCCTGGCGCACCTGGCGCACCCCGCCATGCCGCTCACGTGCGATGAAGCGGATGTGCGCGGGGTAGCGGCGGACATGCTCGGCGACCGCGTCGACGGTGGCGTCGATCCGCTCCTCGTCTCCGTCCTGACCGGCGAGGATGGCGCCGATCATGTGGTGCAGACTGCCCAGGCACTCCTCGACCAGCGCGACGCCGAGATCGCTCAGATCCCGGAAGTGCCGGTAGAACGCGGCCGGCGCCACCCCCACCGCCCGCGTGACCTCGCGCAGCCCCAAGCTGCTCAGGCTCTGGTCCTCCAGCAGCCCCAACGCGGCGTCCATCAGCGCGCGCCGGGTCTTCTCCTTCTGGGCCTGCCGGACCCCGGACGTGTGACTCATATCATTCAGTAAACAGCCGTTCGCTGAATTTTTCCAGGGCTCGGCGGGGTACTCTAGAACTCAGTGAACAGTTGTGATTCCAACTGTTCACCGAGCAATCACCATCCGCACGCCAACCGCATCCGGATCGTCACTTCGAGAGAGGCACACATGCTCTTCATCGTCGCGGCACTCGCCCTGATGGGGGTTCTTCTGGGGGCGGCGGCGCACACCCCGCTCCCCCTGTTCCTCGCCGCCGCGGGCGCCATCGGCGCCTGGCTGCTGATCTTCTTCATCCGCGAACGCACCGGGCACAAGGGGAGCTGAGACCCATGGCACTCACCGCACCGTCCCGCACCTCACCGGTCCGGGCACGCCGGGACGCCGACGGCATGGCCGTCGCCTCCTTCGTGCTCGGCCTGATCGGTCTTCTGCTGTTCAACGCGGTCTTCGGGCCCTGCGCGATCGTCCTGGGGACGCTCGCGATCGCCCGCGACACCCGTCGCAGGGGCCGGGCGCTGCTCGGACTCACCCTCGGCATCGCCGATGTGGTCCTGCTGATCGTCCTGCTGACGCTGAACCACTCCGTCTTCTGGCAGTTCGGCGGCTGACCCGCCCGGCGGCCCACCGGCAGCACACCGCCCGGTGGCCCACCGCAGCACACCTCCCCGCACGGCCCTTCCACCCAGTGGAAGGGCCGTTGCCCGTGCGTGACGGGCGTCACCACGCTGGCCTGCATGACCGCCTTCGCGAAAAACCAGTGGTACGTCGCCGCCTACGGCCGCGAGATCGGCCGCGAGCTGCTGGGGCGCACCATCCTCGACGAACCCATCGCCTTCTACCGCGCCGAGTCCGACGACAAGGTCATCGCGCTCGCCGACCGCTGTGTGCACCGCCGCTATCCGCTCACCGCCGGCCGTCTCGACGGCGACACGGTCGTCTGCGGCTACCACGGCTTCACCTACGACACCGGTGGCACCTGTGTGTTCGTACCGGGCCAGAAGCGCGTCCCGCGCACCGCCCGGGTCCGCTCCTACCCCGTCGTCGAGCAGGACTCGCTGGTGTGGGTGTGGATCGGGGACCCGGCGCTCGCCGACCCCGGCGCGGTGCCGCGCGCTCCCTGGCTGGCCGATCCGCGCTGGACCACGGTGGGCGGCATGGAGCCGATCGACGCCGACTACGGCCTGCTCGTGGACAACCTGCTGGACCTCTCCCACGAGACGTATCTGCACGGCGGCTACATCGGCACCCCCGAGGTCGCCGAGACCCCGATCACCACGGAGGTCGACGAGGGCGCGGGCGTCGTGCGGGTCAGCCGGCACATGGACGACGCCGAGTGCCCGCCCTTCTACGCCCGTTCCACCGGTATCGAGGGCCGCATCACCCGCTGGCAGGACATCGAGTACCACGCGCCCTGTCTGTATCTGCTGCACAGCCGGATCGCCCCGGTCGGGGTGTTGCCGGAGCCGGACGGCTCCGATCCGAACGCCTTCCACGTGGAGATCACCTACGCCATCACCCCGTCCACCGACCGCCATGTGTACGACTTCTGGGCCGTCTCACGGGACTTCGCGCAGGACGACGAGGAGGTGTCCACCTTCCTCCACGACCTCAACCGGACCGTGGTGCTCCAGGATGTGGCGGCGCTGAACGTGCTGCAGAAGGCGCTGGACACCGAGCGCGAGGGCTATCAGGAGCTCAGCATCAACATCGACACCGGCGGACTGGCCGCGCGCCGCATCCTCGCCCGCCTCGCCGCCGAGGGGGAGAAGACCGCGCCCGTGGTGGCTGCGAAATGAACGAGCAGCGCGCAGCGCTTCCGTTGAGGGTGGTGGCGGGCGACGGAGGGGCGAGCGGCGCGCCCACGGCCGAGGTGTACCGGATCGACTGGCTGCCCGGCACCGATGTGCTGCACGGGGTCTGCCACTGCGGCGCCGAGCGCACCGCGGAGGACCCGGTCGAGCTGTGGCAGTGGATGCTCGCCCATCCCACCGGGCACCATCCCAGCGGGCACCATCCCGCCGGTCCGCCCGAGCACGATCCCGCCGATCCGCCCGAGCACGATCCCGCCGGACCCGGCGAACGCCGGCCCACCGGCCACCGGCCCCCCACCGGGCACGATCCCACCGGCCACCGGAAGGAGCCCCGTTCATGAACCCCGGCGGCGAGTACGAGGACACCCTGCTGGTGGCCCGCAGGGAGGAGGTGGCCTCGGACGTGGTGGCGCTGACGCTGCGCCACCCGGCGGGCCGCGGCCTCCCCGCCTGGGAGCCCGGCGCCCATCTCGACCTCCTCCTCGACGCGGGCCTGACCCGGCAGTACTCGCTGTGCGGCGACCCCGCCGACCGCGCCTCCTGGCGGATCGCGGTGCTCCGCGCCCCCGCCGGGCGCGGCGGCTCCGCCCGGGTGCACGACACCCTCGCCGAGGGCGGCACGGTGCGGGTGCGCGGGCCGCGCAACCACTTCGCGCTGCGCCCGGCGGCCCGCTACCTGTTCATCGCGGGCGGCATCGGCATCACCCCCCTCCTCCCCATGACGGCCGCCGCCGAGGCCGCGGGCGCCGACTGGCGACTGCTGTACGGCGGGCGCACCCGGGCCTCGATGGCCTTCGCGGACCGGCTCACCTCCGCCTACGGCGACAAGGTGCGCCTGGTGCCGCAGGACGAGGAGGGGCTGCTCGACCTCGCGCCGTACCTCGCCGCCCCGGCCGGTCCCGGCACCCTGGTCTACTGCTGCGGTCCCGAGCCGCTGCTCCGGGTCGCCGAGGAGGCGTGCCGCGACTGGCCGGAGGGGTCCCTGCGCACCGAGCGCTTCCAGCCCCGTACGGACGACGCGGGAGCCGAAGCGGACAGCCGCGCCTTCGAGTTGGTGCTCACCCGCTCCGGGCTGACGCTCACCGTGGAGCCGGAGCGCAGTGTGCTGCGCACGGTCGAGGCGGCGGGGGTACCGGTTTTGTACTCCTGCGAGGAGGGCACGTGTGGGACGTGTGAGACGGACGTCGTCGAGGGGGAGGTGGACCACCACGACTCCGTGCTCACCGACGAGGAGCGGGCCTCGGGCGAGACGATGATGATCTGTGTCTCACGCTGCCGTGGCCCGCGATTGGTGCTGGACCTGTGAATCCGCCCTGAAGGGCCGTATGAGCCCCTCGATGTGAGGTTCGGAACGACCCCGCCCCCCTGGACAAACAGGTTGGTTAGGCTAACCTAACTACGTCCTCGGGTTGCCGTCCCGAACCACGTCCCCGTATACATCGAGAGAGAGCACCTTCATGCGCCAGGCCAGAGCACTCCCCCTCTCCCGCCGCGGTCTGCTCACCGCGGGTGGCGCCCTCGGACTCGGAGCCCTGGTCACCGCCTGCGGGGACAAAGGCGGTTCGGGCTCCGGCGGCGACGGCGGCGGCTCCTGGTCGTTCACCGATGACCGCGAGAAGAAGATCAGCCTCGACAGCCGGCCGCGGCACATCGTCGCCTACATCGCCGCGGCGGCCGCGCTCTACGACTTCGGCATCGAGAAGCAGATCACGGGCGTCTTCGGCCCGACCACGCTGAAGAACGGCGAGCCGGACGTCCAGGCGGGCGACTTCCCCGTCGACCAGGCCACGTCCCTGGGCAACACCTGGGGCCAGTTCAACGTCGAGAAGTACGCCTCGCTCAGCCCCGATCTGCTGATCACCAACATGTACGACCCGGGCGCGCTCTTCTACATCCCGGACGACAGCAAGAAGAAGATCCTGCAGCTGGCCCCCAGCGCCGCCATCAAAACCGGCCGGATCTCCATGCTCGAGCCCATCAAGCGCTACGCCGCGCTGGCCGAGGCGCTCGGCGCCGACCTGCGGGCCAAGAAGGTCACCGACGCCAAGGCGCGGTTCGAGAAGGCCGCCGAGACCCTGCGCAAAACCGTGAAAGCGCACCGGATCAAGGTCATGGCCTGCTCCGCCAGCGCCGATCTCTTCTATGTCTCCAACCCGAAGATCAATGCCGACCTGATCTACTTCAGCGAGCTCGGCGTCGACTTCGTCGTCCCCGAAAAGCCCGACAAGGGCGGCTACTTCGAGAGCCTGAGCTGGGAGAACGCCGACAAGTACGACGCCGATGTGCTCTTCCTCGACAACCGCACCGCGACCCTCCAGCCCAAGGCCCTGACCTCCAAGCCGACCTGGTCCAAGCTGCCCGCGGTCAAGGCCGGTCAGATCACCCCCTGGAGCAGCGAGCCGCGCTTCTCGTACGCCGGCGCCGCCCCGCTCGTCGAATCCCTCACCAAGGCCATCCAGGACGCGAAGAAGGTCAGCTGAACGGTCAGTCGACCGCTGGCCCCGGCCTCCCCACGGCAAGCGAAGGGAAGACCCCCCTCCCATGACCACCGCAGCCATCAAAACCGCCACCACCGCCGTTCCGTTCCGGTTCTTCGACGCGCGGGTCGTACGGACCCGCTCGCTCGGACCGTCCATGGCGCGGATCACCTTCGGCGGCGCCTGTCTGAAGGACTTCACCAGCGGCGGCCGCGACCAGCGCTTCAAACTCTTCCTGCCGCACCCCGGCCAGACCGCCCCGGTGGTGCCGGTCGAGGCCGGGGAGAGCTGGTTCTCCACCTGGCGGGCGATGGACCCGGCCGAACGCGGCATCATGCGCTCGTACACCGTGCGCCAACAGCGCCGCGACCCCGACGAGATCGACGTGGACTTCGCGCTCCACCACGACGGCGGCCCGGCCGCCCGCTGGGCCGCGCGTGCCGAGGCCGGCGACCGCGTCACCCTGCTGGGCCCGGTCGTGGAGGACAACGGCGGGGTTGACTTCCGGCCGCCGTCCAGGACCGACTGGGTGCTGATCACCGGCGACGAGACCGCGCTGCCCGCCATCGCGGGCATCCTCGACTGGCTGCCCGCCGACTTCCCCGTCAAGGTGTGGCTCGAGGTCCAGCACGCCGAGGACATCCAGGAGCTGCGCACCGAGGCGAAAGCCGAGATCACCTGGCTGGTCCGGGACGCCGTGGCCCCCGGCACCCCGCGCTCCGCCCTGCTGCTGAACGCCGTGGGCGCCACCGAGCTGCCCTCCGGCACGCCGTACGCCTGGATCGCGGGCGAGGCCGGAACGGTCAAGGAACTCCGCCGCCACCTGGTGCGCGAGCGCGGCCTCGACCGCAAGGCCGTCACCTTCACCGGCTACTGGCGCCTGGGCGCCTGTGAGGAGCAGCTCGTCGAGGAGGCCGTGTCGGGCACCGGCCCCGCGACCGACGACTGACCCGATCTCCACCCCCGCAACCGCGACCCACACCCGGACCCACCACCGCGTCGCACAACCGAATCCGTCCGAAGGACCGCGGAGGACCGACCGCCGGACGCCGAGCGGCTCGACCGCTCGGCGCGCCCCCGCGCGCCCCGCCGCCACGTCCAGCGCC
>NZ_JAEEAP010000460.1 GCF_016103465.1 Streptomyces sabulosicollis | reverse complement strand
CCCGGTCCCCGTCCGCGTCGGCATCCGCGCCCCCCGGCTCCCCGAGCAGGACGCGTTCGAGCCCGGCCCGGCCGGGCAGCCCGGCGGGGCGGACCACCTCACCGCTGCGTACGTACACGAAGGCCGCCGTGACCGCCGACAGGGGCAGTCCGTGCTGCTCGGCCCAGGCGACGCGGTAGACGGCCAGCTGGAGCGGGTCGGCGTCCTGGGAGCGGCCGGTCTTCCAGTCGACGATCTCGTAGCGCGGGCCGCCGTCGGGGCCCGTACCGGGCTCGCGGTACACCGCGTCGATACGGCCGCGGACGGTGCGGCCCGCCAGGGTCAGCTGGACCGGCACCTCCACGCGGTAAGGGGTGCGACGGGCGTACGGCGTGCGGGCGAACGCCTCCTTGAGCGCGGCCAGATCCCGCTCGTCGGCGATCTCCGCCTCGTCGTCCTCGCCGCCCGGCAGCTCGTCCGGGCCGAGGAAGGGCAGCGGCAGCGCCTCGAAGCGCGATTCGACCCAGGCGTGGAAGCGGGTGCCGCGCCGCGCGGCGGGGCGCGGCGGCCGGGGCATGGGGCGGGCCAGCTCCCGTGCGAACCCGTCCGGGTCGGCGGCGAGGCGCAGCAGCTGGGAGGCGGTGAGCGTGCTCGGCAGGGGCACCTCGTGCACGGTCTCGCGGGCCCGGCGCAGCTCTCCGGCGAGCGCGTCCAGATCGCGGTCCCAGGAGCCGACCAGCCGGGCCTCCTCGGGCGCCAGCTCCTCCTCGGCGGGTTCCGGCGTGATATCGGGCACACCGGGTTCGGGTGCGCCGGGTTCCGGCGGGCCGTGAGGACCGGGGGGCGACGCGTCGTCGTACGGCTCGTCCTCGTACGCACCGTAAGGATCCTCCGGAGGCTCGGGCCACTCCGGGTCCTCCGGGGGTTCGAGCTCCTCCGGGGGCTCCGGAAAGAGGTCCGCGCCCGCCGGGGGCCGCCCGTCGTCCCGCGCGGTCGGCCCCTCCGCGCCCGTCTCGACGCGCGCCAGATGGGCGAGCACCACATCGGCGGCGCGCCGCCGGTGGCGCAGCGCGGCCGGGTCCAGCGGAAGCGGCCAGGTCCGGTCGGCGGCCGACTCCCGCAGGGCCGGGTTCTCCGCGCCCTCCTCCGGCGGCCCGGCCCATGCCTCGATCTCGCCGTACCCCGCCTCGCAGTGCTCCCGCAGCGCGTCCAGGAAGGCCGACGGGCCGCGCGGACGCTTCTGGGTGGGGCCCCACCAGTGGCCGGAGCCGAGCAGCAGCGAGCGCGGCCGGGTGAAGGTCACATAGCCCAGCCGCAGCTCCTCGGTGCGCTGGTGCCCCTTCATGGCGTCCTTGAAGGCCGCGATCCCCTTGCTGTCCCAGGCGGTGACGTCCGGGAGGGTGCGCGCGTCCCCGCGCAGCTCGTGCGGCAGCACCCTGGCGTTCGCCGTCCAGGACTCGCGGGACTGTTCGCTCGGGAACTGCTTGGCGACCAGCCCCGGCACCGCCACCACGTCCCACTCCAGCCCCTTGGCCTTGTGGGCGGTGAGCACCTTGACCGTGTCCTCGCCGCCGGGCAGGGCGTTGTCGAGCCCCTTCTCGTACTGCGCGGCGGTGCGCAGGAAGCCGAGGAAGCCCCGCAGGGTGGCCTCGCCGTCCACGGCCGCGCCGCCCTCCCGGCCCGCGAAGGCGGCCGCGACGTCCAGGAAGTTGCCGAGGGTCTCGCGGCGGCGCGCGGCCAGGGCGTGCGGTGAGGCGGACAGCTCGACCTCGAGGCCCGTGGTCGCCAGGACCCGGTGGAGGATGTCCATCAGCGGATCGGCCAGCGAGCGGCGCAGTTCACGGAGCTCGGCGGCGAGCCGGGCGAACCGGACCCGTGCCTCGGCCGAGAAGGGCAGCCCGTCGTCCGGGCCGCCGCCCGCCTCCAGGAAGGTGTCGAGGGCGTCGGCGAGGGAGATCACCTCGGAGGGGTCGGTGCCCTCGACGGCCTCGGCGAGCCGTCGGTCCGGATCGTCCTCCGCCCCGTCCGGCCCACCGTAGGAGACCAGCGCGCGGGCGCGGCGGCCGAGCAGCGCGAGGTCGCGGGGCCCGATCCGCCAGCGCGGCCCGGTGAGCAGGCGGACCAGCGCGGCGTTGGCCCCCGGGTCCTGGAGGACCTCGCAGACGGCCACCAGGTCGGCGACCTCCGGCAGATGCAGCAGCCCCGACAGACCCACCACCTCCACCGGGATGTCCCGCTCCACCAACGCGCCCTGGATCTGCGCGAAGTCACCCGCCGTACGGCACAGGACCGCGATCTCACCGGGCGGAGTGCCGGTGCGCACCAGGTGGGCGATGGAGTCGGCGAGCCAGGCCAGCTCCTCGGCGTGGGTGGGCAGCAGCGCACAGCGCACCGCTCCCTCCCGCTCGGCGCCGGGCGCGGGGCGGAGCGCCTCGACGCCCTCGTGCATCGCGCGCAGGGGGGCGGCCAGCCCGTTGGCGAGGTCCAGGAGGCGGCCGCCGCTGCGCCGGTTCTCGCTGAGCGCGAAGCGCTCCGCCGGGCGGCCGTCGGCGTGCGGGAAGTGTTCGGGGAAGTCGTCCAGGTTGGCCACGGAGGCGCCGCGCCAGCCGTAGATGGCCTGGCAGGGGTCGCCGACGGCGGTGACGGGGTGTCCGGTGCCGCCGCCGAAGAGACCGGACAGCAGCAGCCGCTGGGCGACGGAGGTGTCCTGGTACTCGTCGAGCAGGACGACCGCGAACTGCTCGCGCAGGATCCGGCCGACCTCCGGGTGGTCGAGGGCCAGGGTGGCCGAGTGGGCGATCTGGTCGCCGAAGTCGAGCAGATCGCGGCGGCGCTTCTCCTCGCGGTACGCCTCCACCAGGCCCAGCAGCTCCTGGCGGGCGCGGGCGGCCTCGGGCACCTTGCGCAGCGCCTCGTTGGTGAGCCGCGTCCCCTCCAGCGTCCGCAGCAGCTCGGTGTCGTACGCGCGCAGCCGCCCGGTGGGGACGAGGTGCTCGGCGAGCTCGGCGTCGAGCGCGAGCAGATCGGTGACCAGGTCGGAGAAGGGGCGGGTGAGCGCCGGGTACGGGCCGGGCGCGGACCGCAGGACGCGCGCGGCGAGCTGGAAGCGGGTGGCGTCGGCGAGCAGCCGGGCGCTCGGCTCGAGGCCGAGGCGCAGCCCGTGGTCCTTCAGCAGCTGTCCGGCGAAGGCGTGGTACGTGGAGATGACGGGCTCGCCCGGGACCTCCTCGGTGGCGCCCGGGTCCGGGTCCGGGTCCACGACGCCCGCCGTGACGAGAGCCTTACGGACGCGCTCCGCCAGTTCTCCGGCGGCCTTGTTGGTGAAGGTGAGGCCGAGCACCCGGTCGGGCGCGACCTGTCCGGTGCCGACCAGCCAGACGACGCGGGCGGCCATCACCGTGGTCTTGCCGGAACCCGCCCCGGCGACGATCACCTGCGGGGCGGGCGGTGCGGTGATGCACGCCACCTGCTCCGGGGTGAACGGGATCCCGAGGAGTTCCTTGAGCTCCTCGGGATCGGTGATGCGGGCTGACACTCCAGTGAGGCTATCGGTGCCCACCGACAGGCCCCGCCGCCCCGGTCGACGGCCGTCCCGGAATCAGGGCTCGGCAGGCAGGGGCGTCAGCCCGGTGCCGCGCCGCCCCGTCCCCGTACGGACCCCCGTCACTCGACCACATGGCGCCCCTCCGCCCGCGCGCTGCACGCCCCCCGGAAGGCGCAGCGCTCGCAGTGGTCGCCCGTGCTCGGGGTGAACCGCTCGTCCAGGACGCGCCCGGCCGCGGTGGCGAGCAGCCGCCCCACCCACTCCCCGTCCAGTGGCTCCTGGGCCTGGACCTTGGGGACGTCGTCGCCGCCGTCCTTCTTGGCGGCGCCCTGCCGCAGCTGGACGAGCTCCGCGCCGCCCGGCTCGGGGCGCCGGCCGTCGAAGACGTCGTCCACGGCGCCCTCGCGCACCGCCAGCTGATACACGGCCAGCTGGGGGTGGTGCTCGACATCGCCGCGGGTCACGGCCTGCTTGCCGGTCTTGAAGTCGACCACGTAGGCGCGCCCCTCCGCATCCTTCTCGACGCGGTCCATGCTGCCGCGGATGCGCACCTTATAGGCGTCGGCTTCGAGTGTGACGTCGAAGGAGTGCTCGGTGGCGACCGGGGTGCGGCCGCCGCGCTCCATCACATGCCAGTGCAGAAAGCGCTCCAGGGCCGTCCGTGCCTGCTCCTTCTCCTGCCGTGACTTCCAGGGGGCGTCGAAGGCGAGCGCGTCCCATACGGAGTCCAGGCGCTCCATGAGGACGGCGAGGTCGGCCGGGGTGCGGCCGGAGGCGACCTCGTCGGCCAGCACGTGCACCACGTTGCCGAAGCCCTGGGCGGCCGTCGAGGGCGCGTCCGCCTTCACCTCGCGCCCCAGGAACCACTGGAGCGAACAGGTGTTGACGAGCTGGTCGAGCGCGCTGCCGGACAGCGCCACCGGCCGGTCCCGGTCGCGCAGCGGGACCTCGCTGTGCGTCGGCTCGTACAGCCCCCACCAGCGGTAGGGGTGGGCGGCCGGGACCAGGGGGCGGCCCTCCTCGTCGCGCAGCGCCGCGAGCCGCGCCAGCCGGCGCGCGGCGGCGTCCCGGAGCGCTTCCGAGGCGTCCGGGTCGACGGTGGTCGCGCGCAGCTCGGCGACGAGCGCGGCGACGGACAGCGGGCGGCGCGGCCGCTGGGTGACGTCGGTGGGCGGGACGCCCAGTTCGGCCAGGAAGCGGGAGGGCTGGTCCCCGTCCTCGGCGGCGGCCTTGACGGCGGTGACCACGAGCCGCTCCTTGGCGCGCGTCGCCGCAACATAGAACAGCCGCCGCTCCTCGGCCAGCAGCGCGCCCGGCGGCAACGGCTCGGCCAGCCCGTCCCGGCCGATCCGGTCGGCCTCCAGGAGCGAGCCGCGCCGCCGCAGATCGGGCCACAGCCCCTCCTGCACCCCCGCGACGACCACCAGGGCCCATTCCAGCCCCTTGGAGCGGTGGGCGGTCATCAGCCGCACGGCGTCGGGGCGGACCATCCGGCGGGAGAGGGTGTCGGCGGCGATGTCCTGGGCGTCGATCTCCTCCAGGAAGTTGAGGGCGCCACGGCCGCCGGTGCGCTCCTCGGCGCGCGCGGCGGTCTCGAACAGCGCGCACACCGCGTCCAGGTCGCGGTCCGCGTTCCGCCCGGCGGCGCCGCCGCGCCGCGCGGCCCGCTCCAGGCGGCCGGGCCAGGGAGTACCGTCCCACAGCTGCCACAGCGCCTGTTCGGCGGTGCCGCCCCGGGCCAGCGCCTCCTGGGCCGTGCGCAGCAGCAGCCCGAGCCGCTGGGCGCCGCGTGCGTACGCCGGGTCGTGGACGGCCAGCCGCTCCGGCTCGGCGAGCGCCTCGGCCAGCAGGACGTCGGAGGGGCGCGGCACCGCCCGCCCGGCGGACCGCTCCTCCTCGCGCAGCGCGCGGCCCAGGCGGCGCAGATCGGCCGCGTCCATACCGCCGAGGGGCGAGGCGAGCAGGGTGAGGGCGGTCTCGACGCCGAGCACCGCGGACAGCCCGCCGCTGTCCGGCAGCGCGGCCGTGGCGGCGGCCCGCAGCGCCGTCAGCAGGGGGGCCACGGCGGGCTCGTGGCGCAGCGGGATGTCGTCGCCGTCCACCTCGACGGGGACTCCGGCCGCGGTGAGCGCCCGGCGCACACCGGGGATCGAGCGCCCCCCGGCGCGCACCAGGACGGCCATCTCACGCCAAGGCACCCCGTCCTCCAGATGGGCGCGGCGCAGGATGTCGGCCACATTGTCGAGCTCGGCGCCCGCGGTCGGGTACGTATACACCTCCACGCGGCCGCCGCCCCGGGTGGCCGCGAGCTCCCGGTGTGCCCTTACGGCTCGCGCGGGCAGCCGGGTCAGCGGCATCCGGCCGGTGATCTGCCGGGTGGCCGCGAGCAGCGCGGCCCCCGAGCGGCGGGAGACGGTGAGGACCTCCATGTCCGCGGGCCGGCCGTCCGCCCGCGGGAAGTCCTCGCGGAAGCGGAGGATGCCGCCCACATCGGCGCCGCGGAAGGCGTAGATCGACTGATCGGGGTCGCCGAAGGCGAGCAGGGTCCTGCCGCCGCCCGCGAGCGCCCGCAGCAGCCGCCCCTGGGCCACGTCGGTGTCCTGGTACTCGTTGACGAACACGGCGTCGTACCGCCCCGCCAGCTCGGCCGCGACCTCCGGCCGCCCGGCGAGCAGCACCGCGCGGTGCACCAGCTCCGCGTAGTCCAGCACTCCCTGGGCGTCCAGGACGTCGAGGTACTCGGCGAGGAAGCCGGCCGCGGCCGACCAGTCGGGGCGCCCGGTGCGCTGGGCGAACTCCCCCAGCGCCCGTGGGCTCAGGCCCAGCTCCCGGCTGCGGGCCAGCACCGCGCGCACCTCGTCGGCGAAGCCCCGCGTGGTCAGGCAGGCGCGCAGGTCGTCCGGCCAGCGGACGAAGGCGCGGCCCTCGCTCGCCAGCTCGGCCTGACCGGCGAGCAGCTCCCTGACGACCACGTCCTGCTCCGGTCCGGAGAGCAGCCGCAGCGGATCGACGAAGAGATCGACGTCCTGGTGGGCGCGGACCAGCGCGTAGCAGTAGGAGTGGAAGGTCGTGGCCTGCGGGGCGCTCGCCCCGCCCAGGCGCGCAGCCATGCGGTCGCGCAGTTCGACGGCCGCCTTACGGCTGAAGGTGAGCACCAGGAGCCGCTCGGGATCCGCGCCCTCGCGCACCCGGCGGGCCACCGCCTCCACGAGCGTCGTGGTCTTGCCCGTGCCGGGCCCGGCGAGCACCAGCAAAGGACCGTCCCGGTGCTCAACCACAGCGCGCTGCCGTGCGTCCAGGACAGGAAGGGCACCTGGCTCCGGCCGATGACGGAGCAGGCGGTAGACGCCCTGGGGCAGCTGCCGTGAGGACGGCTGCCGCGCCTGCCGCTGCCGTGGAAGGGACGAGGGGGAGGAGCTCACGTTGGATCGCCGGTCCTGGTGGGTTGGCTGGGTGCGGGACAGCCTCTCATGCGCCGCGGAGCCTCACCCGTATGGCTGTGGATACCGCCGGTACGACCCCGAGCCCGAGCCCACCGCACACCGGTACGGCCCCCTGCTCAGGGCACGCCCGTCCGCCCACACGCTCACCGGACGCCGGTACGGCCGTGGACCCGCCGCACACGCGTACGGCCCCGCGCCCACGGCGCCCCGGCACGGCCCCGCGCCCACC
>NZ_JAEEAP010000045.1 GCF_016103465.1 Streptomyces sabulosicollis | reverse complement strand
CCCCCGTCCCCCTTCACCGACGACCCCCACCCATCTGACCGATCATCGACAGGAGAGACCGACCATGGACGACAACGCCCGCTACCAGGTGCTGCGCAACGACGAGGACCAGTACTCGCTGTGGCCGGCCGACCTCGAGGTGCCCGAGGGCTGGCACCCCGTCGGCAAGGAGGGCACCAAGGACGAGTGCTCCGCGTACGTCGACGAGGTGTGGACCGACATGCGCCCGCGCAGCCTGCGCGAACGCATGGACAACGCGGCCTCCTGACCCGGGCCGCGTCACGCGGTGCGGCCGGCGCGTGTCGGCGCCGGCCGCACCGGGCCCCTCAACTTCCCCGTACGGTCACGCGGTTACCATCCTGTGAACAGTCGGCCGCGGCGCGAGGGATCGCGCCCGGATACGGAGGAGAACACCACGTGACCGCGCAAGGGGTAGCATCCCAGACCGGAAGCGGGCCGGAGCCCCCCAACACCCCCCTCAACCAGGGGCGACCGCACAGTGCCCGGATGTACGACTACTTCCTGGGCGGCAAGGACAACTACGTCGCCGACCGTGAGGCCGCGGCCAAGGTGCTCACGCTGTGGCCGGGTGTCATGATCGCCGCCCGGACCAACCGGGCCTGGATGCACCGCGCGATCCGCTTCCTCGCCGCCGAGCGGGGCATCCGCCAGTTCCTCGACATCGGTACCGGCATCCCCACCCGGCCCAATCTGCACGAGGTCGCCCAGGGCATCGCCCCGGAGTCCCGGGTCGTCTACGTGGACAACGACCCCATCGTCCTCGCCCACGCCCAGGCCCTGCTCAAGAGCCACCCCGAGGGCCGCACCGCCTATGTGCACGGGGACATCACCGAGCCCGAGGCCATCCTCGCCTCGCCCGACCTCATCGAGGTGCTGGACCTGTCCCAGCCGGTCGCGCTGAGCCTGGTCTCGCTTCTGCACTTCGTCCCCGACGAGTGGGGTCCGTACGACCTCGTGCAGCGGCTGGTCGACGCGCTCGCCCCCGGCTCCTTCCTGGTGCTGAGCCACATCACCCCGGACTTCGACCCCGAGGCCACCCAGAAGACCGTGCAGGTCTACCACAGCGGCGGCATCCAGGGGAAGATCCGCAGCAAGGACGAGGTGGAGCGCTTCTTCACCGGTCTGGACCTGGTCGAACCGGGCCTGGAGGTGCCGCACCGCTGGCGGACCGATCTGGCCGAAAGGGACTCCCACGTGGAGACCGGGGACGTGACCGACGAAGAGGTGTCCTTCTGGGCGGGTGTCGCGCAGAAGTCCTGACGCGGGGTCCTGGGGACAGGGTTCAGGGACGCGGTCCGACGGTCGTGGTGCCGTCGCGGATGGTGATCGCCAGCGCGGGACAGGAGTCCGCCGCGTCCAGCACCCGCTCCTCCTCCGGAACCTCCTCGTGCCGGGGCCGGGCGCGCTCCTCGTCGAGGGCGAACAGGTCGGGGGCGATTCCGGCGCACATGCCGGACGCCATGCACCGCCCGCCGTCGATCTCCGCCTTCCAGGTCATCCGGCTCACCACCCGATGGGCATGACACGGGGCCCGCGGACCAGCATCTGGCCCTTCCACTCCACGTCCCCGGCCAGCCGCAGCCCGGGGAAGCGGGTGATCAGCGTGCCGAGCGCCTCCTGGAGCTCCAGCCGGGCCAGGGGCGCGCCCAGGCAGTGGTGCACCCCGTGGCCGAAGCCGAGGTGCTGGGTGGCGGGCCGGGCGACGTTCAGGGTGCCCGGCTCGTCGAAGCGCAGCGCGTCGCGGTTGGCCGAGCCCACGGCGACGAGCACGGGCTCCCCGGCGCGCACCAGGGTGCCGCCCACCTCGACGTCCTCGGTGGCGTAGCGGGGGAAGGACGCTGCCATGCCCAGCGGGACGAAGCGCAGCAGCTCCTCGACGGCGCCGTGCAGCAGGGCGGGTTCCTCGCGCAGCCGGCGCAGTTCGTCCGGGTACTCCAGCAGCGTCAGCACGAAGTTGGGGATCTGGGTGGCCGTCGTCTCGTGCCCGGCCACCAGGATGCCCACGCACAGATCGACGAGCTCGAGCTCGGACAGCCGGTCGCCCGCGTCCCTCGCCTCGATCAGCGAGGTCATGATGTCGTCCCGCGGGCGGATGCGATGGTCCTCGATCAGCCCGGCCATATAGGCGCGCAGCTCATCGGTGTTGCGGCTGAACTCCTCCGCGCTCAGGGAGCTGGTGGACAGCGCGGCGTCGCTCCAGGTGCGGAACTTGGGCCGGTCCTCCTCCGGGACGCCGAGCATGGCGCAGATGACCCCCACCGGAATGGGCAGGGCGTAGCGGTCCACGAGATCGGCGGGTGGCCCCGCGGCCTCGAGGTCGTCGAGCAGGTCATGGGTCAACTGCCGGACCCACGGGCGGAGTTTCTCCACCTGGTGGACGGTGAACGCCTTGGCGACGAGGGTGCGCAGCCGGGTGTGGTCGGGCGGGTCCATGGTCAGGATGCCGCTGTCGCGCCGGCCCTCGGACTGCCGCGGCTCATCGTGGTGGAGCGCCGCGGCCCGGCTGAAGCGCCGGTCACCGAGCACCAGCCGGGCGTCGGCGTACCGCGTGGCCAGCCAGGCGGGCTCACCGTAGGGCATGCGCACCCGGAGTAATCCGGTGCGGTTCCTGGCCTCGTCGTAACGCTCGCTGAGCGCCAGCCCCTCGGCGGAGTTGAAGGGGTAGGCGATGGGTGTGGTCTCCGCTGTGGTCACCGTGACCTCCCTTGCGTAAGCAGGTGCTTACAAACGTAGGAGGCGGCGGCTGGTACGGTCAACGGCCCCTTTGCGCCGTTGATCTGACGGACCGAAGGGAATCGCCGTGGGGCAGACGAGAGGGGTGTCGTGATGGGGACGACCGTGTCCGAGGGACAGCACCGGGACGCGCGGAACACACGTCGGCGGCTGCTGGAGTCCGCGGCGGCGCTGTTCGCCGAGCGGGGCTACGAACGGGCGACGGTCCGGGACATCGCCGATCGCGCGGGGGTCAACCAGGCGCTGCTGTTCCGCTACTTCGGCTCGAAGAGAGCGCTGTTCGGCGAGGTGATCGCGCACAACGGGGAGGAGCAGTTGCGCACCACCCCGCCCCATGAGCTGCTGGAGGCCGCCCTGCGCGGGCTGCTGGGCCACGGCGGCAGGGAACCGGGCGGCCGCGCGCTGGCCACGCTGCTGCGCTCGGTGGACAGCGGCGATGAGATCGGTACGGCGGTGCGCGCCATCAGCGACGACTACGCGCGGGTGCTGGCGTCCCTGTCCAGCGCCGACAACCACGAACTGCGGGCGGATCTGGCACTGTCCTGGCTGCTCGGCATAGGGATGATGCGGGTGCTGGTGGGCAAGGAGCCGCTGGCGGACGCGGATCCGGACGAGGTGTGCGCGCTGGTCACGTCCGCGCTCGGCACTCTCCTGGACGGCCTTCCGGCGGCGTACGGCAGGCCGTAGGAGGCCATGGCGGTCGAGGGCCGGGCTGTGTGGAGCCGGGCGCTACTCGCGGAACTCCCCGCGGGGCGTGGTGACGACGCGACGCGCCCGGGCCGGGGTGACCACCTCGCGGAAGGCCGGATCGGTGAGCAGGACGACCGGGGCGATGCGGTGCGGGGAGTCGCAGTGCCAGTGCGGCAGGGCGGCCTCGATCACGGCCCAGGACTGATCGGTGGCGCCACGGTCGGCCAGCGCCCTGGCCAGGTCCAGGGCCTGCTGGAAGGTGCGGGACTCGGGCAGGACCGGCGGGACGAAGGCGGCGGCCCTGGCCATCCAGGCGGCGGTGTCGCCATCCTCGGTGGCGGCGCCGCCCGCGGCCGCACGGCCCGCGCCCACGACACCGTCCACGCCGTCGGGGAGCCGCGGCAGGATGTCGCCGAGGGCCGAGAGGTAGCCACCGGGGGCGCCGGTCCACTCCTCGGCCGCGCAGCGCAGATAGAGCGGGGCGGCCTCGGCGCGTAACTGCTCCATGCCGATCGCCTCGAGGACGCGCGGGTCCCCGAGGATGCCGGTGCGTATCCAGTGGTGGGCGGCGCTGATGTCGAGGAACGCCCCGAGGATGATCCCCAGATAGGCGCCGGCGCCCGAGCCCTTGACCGCGGCCTGCTCGAACGTGGCCATCGCCTTCCGCACTTCGCCCCGCAGGGCCTGCGCCCTGCCCTCGGCCACCAGGTCCTCGGCGGTTCCGGGCCGCCCCGTGCGCACCTCGGGGGCCGCCTGGTCCTCGAAGCCGGTGCGCTCCTCGGCCACCAGCTCGGCGAACGAGGCGTGCCGGTCCCCCAGGGCCGGGTACCAGCTCGCCCAGATGTACGCGGCCCACTCGCCGTCCTCGGACACATCGGCGGGGTCCAGCAGCCAGTGCTGTGCGTCGCCCTCCTCGGAGACCAGCAGCGCCCGGTCCATGAACGCGGTGTCGTCCCAGTCCTCGCCCTCGCCGCCCCGGATGACGCTCCAGGTCTCGGGGTCGGCCTCGCGCAGCCAGCCGACGGTCTTGGAGTTACGCATCCGCCACATGAACGGGCTGATGTTCAGCCAGCCGTCGGAGGCGCCCAGGAAGGCGCGGTAGCTCGGCGGGAGCCGGGTGCCGAGCCGCTCCTCCAGGGCGAGGATGCTCTCCTCGTCGGCGCCCTTGGAGCCGAGCCACCCGGCGGCCCGCTGCTCGTCGCTGACCTCGCTCAGATCCTCCTCGTCGGCCACCCGGAGGATGGTCGCGCTGTACTCCGCCAGATAGGACCGCCACTGCTCGACGGTCCGCGGCGGCGCCGTCGCGGACGCCGGGTCCGGGGCGGCCGACACCGATGTGCCGCGGTATCCGGTGGGCGCCTCGCCCGCCCGCTGGTAGTGGCCGATGAAGCCCTTCGGCTGGGGGGCGGAGGTGAAGAGGCGGACCTGGGAGAGCTGGATCTGGTCCTCCCCCGCGTTCCGGGTGATCTCCAGGCGGTAGTGGCGGTAGGCCGTGGCGGTGGGGAAGGTGAACCCCCGGGACTGATGGCGGTGCGCGAAGCTCTCCTCGACGCGGGAGTCGAGGTCCACCCAGTGCTCCCCGTCGTTCGAGCCCCTGAGGGTCCAGTCCTTCGGGTCGCGGCCCGGGACGTCGTTGGCCGAGGTCAGGACGTAGTGGCCGACTGCCGCCGGCCGCCGCAGGGTGAACTCCAGCCAGGCGCGGTCGCCATGGCCCAGCCACTTGTGCCACGAGTCGTGCAGCAGGTTCTCCGCGACCTCGCCCACCTCCGCGAACTCGCTGTGCGCCCGCACCTTGGTGACCAGGTCGGTCACCTCGGCCTCCGGGCCGGGCTCGGCGGCGAGCAGTGACACCGTGCCGGAGTGCCCCGACGGATCGCCCCAGATGACCCGCTCGACGGGCGGCCCCCCGTCCTCGATCAGCAGGCGCAGCTCGTGGCCGGGACCGGGACCCCCGGCGCCACCGCCCTCCACCGTGCGGAAGCGGTGCATCACCTCCTCCAGCGCGCTGTCCCGCAGCGGCGAGCGGCCCTCCAGCACCCCCCGGTACTCGGTGAGCGTGCCGTCGGCGGCCCTGCGGTGTCCGTAGAACTCCGTCATCGCCGGCTGGAAGCCGATCGACGCCTCCGCGCCGTCCTGCCCGCGCCAGGCGAGCCGGACCGGCAGCGAGCCCTCGCCGCGGTCGAGATGGACCAGCAGCCGTGGGGCGGGCCGCCATTCGGCGCGGCCCGGGACGCGCCGCTCGGTGCGGTAGGCGCACACCGCCGCCTCGGCGGGCCGCTCCTCCGCCATGAGGTGCATACGGGCGCAGATGCGGGAGGGCTCGACGGTGATCCGGTACAGCCAGAGCAGCCCGCGCGCCTCGGCGCAGCCGCCGACGCACAGCGTGTTCACGCCCGCCGCCAGGGCCTCACCGGGCACCGCGAAGGCCACCTCGCGGGGGCGGGCGCCACCGGGCACGGTGAACCGCGAGATCACCGCGTACCCGTTGACGGTGATGTCGATGGGCGCGCATCCCAGGGACTCCCCCAGCGGTGAGACCCGCGCGACCAGGGTCAGCGTCAGCTGCTCCGGCAGCTCGCCGCCGTCCAGCGCGAAGTCGAGCTCGACGCGTCCACCCGCGCCGATCGCGAGACGGTCGCGGTCGGGATGGCACCGTACGTACCGGGCCGTGCCATTGCCGAATCGCGGCGGATCGATGGTGAAATCCGCAAAAGTCGCTCGCACGCTGTGCTCCTGAGAGGGCCGTCTGGTCCATTGACATGTCGTCGGGGCATGGGTGCGGGTGGCCGCAACACCCGGATGCCGCCGATGCTAGGGCGGCCGCCCGGCACCGTCCGTGATCCGCGACGATCACTAGGGGGATGCGGGTCGGCCGCTCCCTCCCCCGCGCAGCACGGCCCCGAGAACGGCGGGGCGCATCAGCGCGGTGGGGGTGGCGACCAGCGACATCACCTCGTGCAGGGCCTTGCAGACCCCCGGGTCGACGGTGGCACGCCGCATGACCCGGTCCAGATATCGGTGCTGGGCCCGCACCCCCACTCCGGCCGGGCCCCCCGTGGTGGTGGGGAAGCGCACGTCCTCGCTGGAGGACAGCATCCACGCGCTGTCCGTGGCGGCCACGATGCCCTTACGGGCGGTGCGCGCGGTCCGGTGGCCGATGCCGCCGTGGCGCTCGGCGGCGGCGCGCAGGGCGCTGGCGCCGAGCGCGGCCACGGTGATGCCCTGGCCGTAGACGGGGTTGAAGGTGCATACGGCGTCGCCGATGACGACCAGCCCCCGCGGCGCCCGGCGCTCGTAGTGACGCCGCACACCCGGGCCGGGCCAGAAGCCGCGGACCGCACCGGCGGGCTCGGCGTCCGCCAGCAGCTCGCGCAGGCTGGGATCCCGCAGCAGCCGCAGCTGCCGGTCGAAACCGGCCACGCCGGGCTCGGCCTGCGCTCCCCGCATGCTGCCGACGCTGGCGATCCACCGGCCGCCCTCCACCGGCAGCACCACCCCGAGCCTGGGCGCGTCGGGGGCCTTGGTCTGCAGATAGAGCGCGTCGAAGCCCGGGTCCTGCCCGGCGGGGCGGTGGTACAGCCGGCTGGCGTACGACACCCCCGCGTCGACGCGCTCCTCGGGGGCGGCCGGGCAGCCCAGCCGGACCAGCCAGGAGGGGACCGATGAGGTGCGCCCGGAGGCGTCGACCACCATCTCCGCGCGCAGCTCGCGCACCCGGGCGCGGGCGTCGCCCCGCGCCCGGACCTGGACCCCCGTCAGCTCGCGCGGTGTGCCGAGGAGCCCGACGACATCGGTGTTCTCCAGCCATCGCACCGTGGGCTCGGCGCGGACCCGGCGCAGCACCGTATGGTCGAGCAGCGGTCTGCCGCACGAGAGGAACGCGACCTCGCTCTGGTACTCCGCGAGCCACCCGGCCGCGCTGAGCCAGCGCACGCCCGACATCGGAACCCGCACCGCGCCCGCGGCCAGCAATTCCTCGCGGGCGCCGGGCATCAGCCCCTCCAGCGCCCGATGCCCGGCCTCGAGCAGCAGATGCGCGTGACGCGCCTGCGGAACGCCCGAGCGGAACTCCGGCCCCTCCGGATAGCGGTCGCGCTCGACGATGACAATGCGCTCGGCATATCCCCGCAGCGCCCATGCGGCCAGCAGCCCGGCGAGACCTCCGCCGACCACCACCGCGGTCCCTCGCCCCGTAACTTCCCCCGGCACCCCCATACTACGGAGCGTAGCGCATGATCACCCGAGCGTCACCACCCCAACGGGTGGCACGTACAACCGCTTTGACGGCTCGGACGGCTCGGCGGCTTCGGTTCAGGTGGTCCCGGCCGCTTCGGTGATGACGGTGTCGAGGACTCCGTCGGCGACCCGCACCGGACCCTCGGGACGGGTCTCGCCCGGGATGGTGCGGATCTCCCCGGCCCGTCGCGCGTCGGCCGCTCTTCGGTGAGCTTGGCCTCGGTGATCAGCAGCTTGGACAGTTCCCCGGTCTTCGGGAACGCCTCGCCTGCGGCGCGGGCGGTCTCACGGGCGCGGAGCGCATCGTTGTGGACCACTCGCGCACACCCGAACGCCATGGCCAGCGCCGCGCGCTGAGGACCGTTCGGGCACAGGCGGAAGCTGTACCTCAGTTGCATGTCGATCATCCCACGCGGGTGGGGTTATGGCCGAGTATCTGCACATCCGTTCTGGTCGGCACTGCACTACCCGTGGAGCGAGGCGACCGGTGGGGCAGGGCGGCCGTCAGTCCTCGAGCAGTGCGTCGACCACTCGGCCGAAGAGCAGACGGCCGGACCAGGCCGTGGGCGGGTCGAACAGGCGGGGCAGCCCCCGGAGCCGGGCCTCCTCGCGCCATACCACCTCGGATCCGCCATCCCGGGGGCGGACCTCGATCTCGGCCCATCCGAGGACCACCGAGCCGCGCTTCTCCAGCCTGCAGCCGCCGGGAGCGTCACCGGTGGGCGGGTCCCAGCGCACGACCTCCATGGGGTCGTCGAACCCGGCGCGGCCGACACCGGTGCGCACCACGACCACGGTGCCCACCCGGGTCGGTCCCGCCGGGCGCACGGTGACGCCGCTCAGCGGCACATGGGCGCCGTGGCGCGGCCAGTCGGTGAGCCGTCGCCAGGTCTCGCCGACGGGCAGGGGGGAGCGCCGCTCGACGCGGAAGGGAGCCACAGCGGGATCGTAGGCGATCACCGACCGGGCAGGCGGTCGCGGCGTCGGCACGTCGAGGGCGTCGCCCGCGCCGTGCGGCGGCTGGGGCCATGGACAGCTGGGATCCGCCTATTACCTTCCACAGCGGAAGATAGGTCCTACCTTTTTGGTCCGGCGCAGACGACCGCGGCCAACAGCGCCGGGGGCGGGATCGTCCGCTTCCCGTCCGGACAGGACAAATCCAAGAACACCGTCCACCTCAAGAGCGAGGTGACCCTCCAACTGGACTCCGGGGCCACCATCCTCGGTTCGAGCGCGGACACCTATGACAAGCCCGAGTCCAATCCGAACGACGACTACCAGGACCACGGCCACAGCCACTTCCACAACGCGATGCTCTACGGCGACGGGCTCACCGACATCGGGTTCACCGCAAGGACGACGGCCGTCCGGCGGTCATCGCCAACTCCGGGAGCGCGCTGCGCCTCGCCCACTTCACCGCACAGCGCGGCGGCGACAGCCCGGCGGACGTCATCGTGCAGAACGTGTCCGGCTACTGCCTCGCCGACAGCGCCAACACCTCCGGCGGAGCGCTGCGGGTGAGCGCGAGCGGATCCAGCGAGAACTGCTCCCCGTGACCCGCGGCGGCTGGCCTACACCCCCGGGTAACCCCCGCCACCAGCGGCGCAGCACCTGCTCGGCAGGCTTGCCATGGGGGGTGTAGGCCAGCCGCGGGGCGGTCTCGCCGCTGTCCGGCCAGTCGTCCCACATCCACCAGCACACCCCGGCCCACCACGGCCGGCCGTCGAAGGCGGTCAGCAGCGCCTCATACGCGGCGGACTGCTCGTCCGCCGCCGCGCGCTCGCTGACGGTCCAGGAGTACGGCGCGGCGACGGCGCCCCGCTGGCTGGCGTAGCCGGCCTCGGTGAACAGGATCTTCCTGTCCAACCGGGCGGCGAACGCGGCGAGTTCGGCGACGATCGGCCTCCAGCCCTTCGCCAGCCGGGCGGGGTCGGTGGTGGCGGAGTCGGCCAGTGGCCAGTAGGCGTCGATGCCGATCAGATCGAGAGCGCCCCAGAAGCGGATACGGGTGTACTCGTCGTAGTTGGCGGCGTAGGTCAGCGGGCCGCCGTAGGTGTCGCGCACCGCGGCGATGACATCGCTCCAGCGGCGCCGGTCGGTGGAGGTGCCGGCCAGTTCGGTGCCGACGGCGAACTGCTCCACGTCCAGCTCGTCGGCCAGCCGGGCGTAGTGGGTGATGAAGCGCCGGTACGCGGTGAACCAGGCGTCCGGGTCGGCGGGCCGGATACCGGCCCGGTCGCCGCCGTCCACCAGGTCCACATGCGGTTTGAGCATCACCTTCAGTCCGGCGCCGTGGGCCAGGCCGACGATCCGCCGCACACCGCTGTCGCTCGCTGTCTCCTCGGTGGTGTGCATCGTGGAGCGCCGGGTCCCTTTCTGGTACCAGGTGGGGGTGAAGACCACCCACCGGGCGCCGGTGCCGGCGATCTGCCGCAGATAGCGACGGGCCTCGGGACGGTCGTAGTCGTCGGTGTTCCAGGCGGGCAGCGTGATGCCCCGCACCTGGCCTTGGGGGGTGGGCGGGTCGTCGTCGCCACCGGCCGAGCATCCGGTCAGGACGGCGACGGCGGCGGTCACCGCAGCGGTCGCCCGCCTCAGCGCTCTCATCGGGGCAGGGCCTTCCTCGGGCGGGGCCCGGGTGGTACGTGGCCGTTCCCGGTCCGCGCGGGGCGGGCCGGGAACGGCTCACGGACGGTATGACGGTGGATCAGGCGGGGCTCAGATCAGGCTCTCGGGGCTGACGAAGGTGTAGCCGAGCGCCAGGATTCCCTCGACGGTCTCCTTCAGCGGCTCGACCGGCTGGTAGGGGTGGTAGTAGAAGCTGGCGAAGCCGTCCCGTACGGCCAGGTTGGCCTTGGCGTTGTTGATGAGGTCGGCCGCGAGCCGGGGCGGGTTGTTGTTGTGGGCCTCGGGCTCGTAGCTGCCCAGGTTCTCCGGGATCACCTTGGTGCCGTAGACATCGGTGACCGGGTACGGGAAGAACTGCCCCAGGTAGCGGCTGGAGTCGGTCGGGGCGCCGGAGAGGGTGCCGGAGAAGTACAGCGGGCGCTCCATGCGGGCCGCGAAGTTCTGCGCGAACACCTTGTAGTCGGTGGCCGAGGCCGCGTAGTGCGGAGTGGTCCACAGCTTCGGCGTGGGCAGGCCCACCCGCGCGAACTCGGCCAGGGCGGCGGTGACCCGGCCCTGTGCCCACTCGGCGGAGTCCTCGGTCGCCGGACCGTCGTAGACCACCGTGTCGGTGGCGTCCACATGGGCCCGGAAGAACTCGAAGTCGTCGGCGGTCAGCCCGTTGTACGGGTTGTCGACGTTGCCGTACTGATGGGTGTAGCCGTGGTCCATCAGCACCGCGCCGTTGTTGAGCATGTACTTGAGCGTGTTCACCAGCGCCGGGCGCTGGGAGAGCCGCACGGTGCGCGGCACCCCGTTGTTCTGCACGCCCTTGGGGTCGGAGTAGACCGGGATGACATTGATGCCGTAGGCGATGTTCTTGGACTTCAGGTAGTCCGCGACCGCCCGCAGGCTGGTGGTGTCGGAGAGCGGGGTGATGTCCTCCAGGCGCACCATGGCCCGGTGCTGCTCGGCGGTCTGCGGGGCCAGCGCGTCGAAGAGCAGGTCCTGGAAGGCGATGACCCGGTCGGCCTCGGAGACATAGGTGAAGGGGATCTCACCGACGTAGGTCAGGTTGCCGGAGCGGATCGCCCACGGGGAGGTCTTCTCGCCACCACCGGCCGTGTCGACCGCCTGGGCCAGCTCGGTCACCGTGGCGTTGTCCCCACCGGGCGTGATGTGGGGGTGCAGCACACCGGCGTCCTGGCCGGCCGGTATCTTCCGGGTGAGCTCCTGGCCCTTGTAGGCCACCTTGGTGATCTGGCCGACGCTGCCGTCCACGTCGTAGAACGAGGAGGTCGGGTCCCAGCCGTAGCGGTAGGCGAACTCCTGCAGGCTGACGGAGTTCGCCATGTTCCAGATGTTCTCGCCGACCCAGATCACCGGCCGCTCGGAGAGCAGGGTGTCCAGGTAGAAGTCCTCCGGGATGGCGTCGGGGATCTCGCCACCGTAGTAGGTGGAGCCGATGTAGACGGTGGCGTCGTAGGTCTCCAGCAGGCCGGAGGTGTACTCCTGGACCGGCTTGGCGGTCACGGTGCCGAAGTGGCCGCCGAGGTTGGCCACGCCCATCGCGTACAGCTCACCGAGGTGTCCGTACGGACCCGCCGTGTCGTACAGGACCAGCGTCTTGGCCTGGCCGGGCTCGGGGGCCCGCGGCGCGCGCTTCGCCTTCGGTCCGGCGGCCCGGAGCGCCTGCTGGATCTGGGTCGATGTCCGCTTTTCGCCGGTGTGCCTTCCGGCCATCTGGGCGCGGCGCTCGCGGTCGGCGGACCGCTGGGCGGCCGCCCAGCCCTTGAGGTCCTTGGCGTTCACACCGGCCGCGGGGCCCTGTGCCGCCGACCCGCCGGCGTCCCCCCGGCCCTCACGGGCCGCCGCCGCCGGCGCCAGGAAGCCGCCTCCCAGCAGGGCGGCGATGGCGAGGGCGATCAACGCCAGCCAGGCCGGCCGTGCTCTTCTTAAGGGTTCCGTCATGCTCTTTACCCCCCTCATTCGGGTCCCGCATTGCATGGATCGAGACAGCGGGAAATCAGCGGATCATGGCCGATCACGGCCGCAGGATCATGGCCCGTCACCGCGCATGGATCATGGCCGGTTCCCCACGGAATTTCCATCGCGGGATCACGGTGCTCAACAATCCGGTGATTGTTCTGACGATTCACGCCGCGTGTCAATGGGGCCGTTGGGGCAGAAAATTACGTCTTGAAAGTTCAACTGGAGCTCACCTCCGGACGTGTTGTGTCTGGTACCTTCCGTAAGCGCGCAGAGGCTGGCCCGTTGGGGAGGCGTCCGGCACTCCTGCGCCAACTGAAGGTGGGGGGACCGATGTACGGTAGGTCTGCTGTGGGATCAGTGCTGCCCTTGGTCGGCCTGGCCGCGGCGCCGGAAATGATCCCTGGAATTCCGCTTGCCAGGGCTTTGCAGGCGACTGCGGGGGCGGGTTTCCTGTTGTACTGCCTGATAGTTTCCGGCCTGTTGGTGGCTCGCATACGATTACGTGCCCGTGCCTCCGCGGCCGGTTCCAGAGCCTCCGGGGCCAAGGACCTGTCCGTGGTGGACCGGACGTGACCGATGAGCCCCTGATATGGGCCAGCGTCGCCATCATCGTGATGGCGGGCACGTACAACTTCGGTCTGTTCCTGCTGTCCCGCCGCCGGATACCGCACCGTTCCGGCTCCGGCGAACAACGCTTCTATGTCTTTCTGCTCGCGTGTTTGAACGAGGAGAAAGTACTGGCCGAAAGTCTTGCGCGGATCACCGCCCTGCCCGCCGGACAGTGCGTCGCCCTGGTCATCGACGACGCCTCCGACGACCGGACCGCCGAGATCGCCCGGTCCGCCGACCCCGAGCGGGTGTGGCTCCATCAGCGCAAGCTGCCGGGCGCCCGGCTCGGCAAGGGCGCCGCGCTCAACGACGGGGTGCGGCTGCTGCGCGCCTCGGGGCTGCTCGGCGGCCGTGACCCCGACCACGTCATCGTCTGTGTGGTGGACGCGGACGGCCGGCTGGATCCGCATGTGATCGAGGCGGTTGACCCGTTCTTCAACGACCCGCGGACCGGGGCGACCCAGATCGGGGTCCGGATGTACAACCGCCGGGCGGGGCTGCTGGCCCGGATGCAGGACATGGAGTTCGTCGTCTACGGCGACATCTTCCAGAGCGCCCGCCGTTTCATCGGCAGCGTCGGCATGGGCGGCAACGGCCAGTTCATGCGGCTGTCCGCGCTCGACTCACTGGGCGAGGACCCCTGGAGCGACAGCCTCACCGAGGACCTGGACCTCGGGGTGCGGCTGATCGCCCGGGGCTGGACCAATCAGCACTGCACCACGGCGGCCGTCTCCCAGCAGGCCGTCCTGGATCTGCGGCGGCTCGTCCGCCAGCGCTCCCGCTGGTTCCAGGGGCATCTGCAGTCGGCCAACCTGGTCCCGCTGATCCTGCGGGAGGTGCCCGGCCGGGCCGCGATGGACCTGATCTACCACCTGTCCAGCCCGGTGCTGATCCTGCTCACCTCGCTGCTGCCGGTGTCCTTCCTGGTGGCGGTCCTCGGCACGATCGCCGGTTCCCTCCAGGCCGGTCGGCCGCTCGTCTCCACCATGTGGTTCCTCGGCCCGTATCTGCTCTCGTTCACCGCGGCCTGGATCTACGGCTTCGTCTACCGCCGGCGCGAATCCTCGCTCGGCGCGCTCCACGCGGTACTGCTCGGCCACATCTTCGTGCTCTACGGCTACATCTGGTTCGCCGCCGGCTGGTGGGGGCTGTGGCGGGCCGTCACCGGAAAGCGCACCTGGCTCAAGACCGCCCGCAGCTGACGCTCACGCACCGCCCGGTTTCTTTCGCACCACCCTGATCGCCGCACCGCCCGGATTCTTTCGCACCGCCGGTTCCTTTCGCACGCCCGCGTCACCCCGCCCGTGCCACCTCTTCCGCTCCTCCCGTCAAGGAGACCCATGTCCCTCATCGGCAGACCCGTGTCCCTGTCCGTGGACGACGCCCCCGCGCCGAAGCCGCCCCGCACCGTCCGTACCATGCTGGTGCTCGGCACCCGGCCGGAGGCGATCAAACTGGCCCCGGTGGTCCGGGCGATGGCCGCCTCCGCGCTGTTCCAGCCGGTGGTGGTGACCACCGGTCAGCACCGGGAGATGCTGCAGCAGATGCTCGGGCTGCTGGGGGTCGGGGTGAAGACCGACCTGGCCGTGATGCGGGACCGGCAGCGGCTGTCGGAGCTGACCGCGCGGCTGGTGGACGGGCTCGGCACGGTGATCCGGGCCGAGCGGCCGGATCTGGTGGTGGTCCAGGGCGACACCACCACGGCGCTGTGCGGTGCGCTGGCCGCGTTCTACGAGCGCACACCGGTGGCCCATGTCGAGGCGGGGCTGCGCACCGGCGTCCTGGACAACCCCTTCCCCGAGGAACTCAACCGGCGGATGATCGGCCGGGTGGCCCGCTGGCACTTCGCCCCCACCGAGCGGTCCGCCGCCCAGCTCCGGGCCGAGGGCGTACCGCCCGAGCAGGTGCTCACCACCGGCAACACGGTCATCGACAATCTGCTGTGGGTGCTGGCGGAGGGCGCCGGGCACAGTGCCTTCCGCACCGCGCACCGCAAGGTGCTGCTGACCCTGCACCGCCGGGAGAACCAGGGGGCGAGGATGCGGGCGATGGGCGCGGCGCTGCGCCGGCTGGCCGACCGCGGCGATGTGGAGGTCGTGCTGCCGCTGCACCGCAGCCCCGCGGTGCGGGAGGCCCTGCTGCCGGAGCTGGACGGCCATTCGGGGGTGCGGGTGGTGGATCCGCTGGACTATCTGGACTTCGCCGCCACCCTCGCCGACTGCGATCTGGTGCTGACCGACTCCGGCGGCATCCAGGAGGAGGCGCCGAGCCTCGGCAAGCCCGCACTGGTGCTGCGGACCACCACCGAGCGCCCCGAGGCGGTCGACGCGGGGGCGGCCCGGCTGGTGGGCACGGACCCGGACGCGATCCTCGCCGCCGCCGGGCGGCTGCTGGACGACCCGGAGGAGTACGCGCGGATGGCCGGGGCGGGGAACCCGTTCGGCGACGGCCGGGCCGCCGACCGCATCATGGCCAGGCTCACCGAGGACTTCGAGCGGGAAGAGGCGGTGAACACCGCACGGCGCGACGCGCCGGGCTCGTATGATCCGGTGGCATGACGTCGTTACGAGGGCGTGCGTGGTGGCGTGTCGGGGGGCTCGTGCTGGCCGTCGCCCTCGTGGTGGTCGGGGCGCTCGCGCTGTCCGGCGTCTGGGACGACGAGCGGCCGCCGGAGCGGGCCGGGACCTGGCGGGACGGTTCGGTGCACGGCCCGTGGCGGTCGGTGTTCCACGGCTACGGAGGGAACGCCGGCGGGGTGGACGAGCTGACGCTCACCCCGCGGGCGGCCCGCCGTGAGGACCGGACCCACGCGTGTCTGGTGGTCTCCACCGCCCGCTACCAGCGCCTGGACTTCCGGGCCCGGATGCGCACGGCGGAGCAGTTGCGCACACCCGAGCCCAATCCATGGGAAGTGGCGTGGCTGGTGTGGGCGTACACCGACCCGGAGCACTTCTACTACATGGCGCTCAAGCCCAACGGCTGGGAGCTGGGCAAACGGGACCCGGCCTATCGGGGCGGGCAGCGGTTCCTGGCCACCGGTACCCGCCCCTTCCCGGTCGGTGACTGGTCGGACGTACGGGTCCGGCAGCGCGGTCCGCGGATGACGGTGTCGGTGGACGACCGCCATGTGGTGGGCTTCACCGACCGGGAACGCCCGTACACGACGGGGAGCGTCGGTGCCTACACCGAGGACGCCCGGGCGGAGTTCCGGGACATCACCGTCCCCGCGGAGCCGTCGGCCGCCTCCTGACCGGCCGGGTCGGGCCGGTCGGCCGGGTCGGTGAGGTCGCGCAGGCCCTCCGGCAGCGTGCCGGTGTGCACCACGCCCAGCCGCTGGGTGGCCCGGGTGAGTGCCACATAGAGGTCGCTGGTGCCGAACTCCGCGGGTTCGGCCACGATCACGGTGTCGAACTCCAGCCCCTTGGCCTGCCGGGGGTCGAGCAGCACCACCGCGCTGGTCAGGTCCGGGGACCGGCCGGTGGACGCCTGCGGGAGGGCGGCTGACAGCGCGTCATGGCGGTCCTTCGGGGCGATCACCGCGAGACGGCCCTCGGTGCCGGTCTCCCGCGCCACGGCCGCGGCCACCGCGCCGGGCAGGTCGCCGGTGTGCTCCGCCCAGGGCCGCACCCCGGTGGCACGGACCGAACGCGGCGGCTGGAAGGCGGGGTCGACGGTACGGGCCACCCGCGCCGCGACCTCCATGATCTCGGCCGGGGTGCGGTAGTTGACGCCGAGCCGGCTGTGCTCCCAGCGGTCGCCCACGTACGGCTCCAGGATCGAGGACCAGGAGCCGCAGCCACCCGGCTCCGCGGTCTGCGCGGGGTCGCCGACCAGGGTCATCGAACGGGTCGGGCTGCGCCGCATCAGCAGCCGCCACGCCATCGCGGACAGCTCCTGGGCCTCGTCCACGATGATGTGGCCGAAGGCCCAGGTGCGGTCGGCGGCGGCGCGTTCGGCGGCGCTGCGGTGGTCGCGCTCCTCGGCGCGGTCGGCCAGCCGTTCGGCGTCGATGAGGTCGTGGGCGGCCAGCACCTCCGACTCCTCGTCCTCGCGGTCCTCGAACTCCTGGGTGCGGGAGCCGTAGGAGAGGTCGAGCACACCCTGCGCGTACTCGATGCGCTCCTGGCGCTCCGCCTCCGCGGCGGCGCGGGCCGCGGCGTCGTCGTGGCCGAGGAGTTCGGCCGCCTCGTCCAGCAGCGGGACGTCGGCGGGGGTCCATTCGCCGTCGGTGCGGCGGATCGCGGCGGCGTCGGCGTCGGAGAGGTGGACGGGGTCGCTGAGGAAGTCGGCCACGAGCCGCTGCGGGGTGAGGACCGGCCACAGCTCCGCGATGGCCGCGTGCACCTCGGGGTTGACCGCGATCGCCTTGCCGAGCTGGGCGACGTCGTCCGCGCCGAGGAGGTTGGGCCCGCCGTAGGGGTCCGCGCCGATCCGGTCCACGAGCTGGTCGGTGAGGGCGTCGATGACGCGGAAGGCGAAGTGCGGACGGGCGAGGTTGTGCGGCAGTCCGGTCTCCCGGGCCTTGTGGCCCGCCTCGGAGGCGATGTCCTTGTCCAGCACCAGCTCGCCGTCGTCGTGCTCGATGACGATCGCCGGGTCCGGCAGCGTCTGCCGGTCCCGTACGAAGCGGGCCAGCACCTCCGCCATCTCCGGGCGGCCCTTGACCTCGGCGGCCTCGGGGGTGTCGGTGCCGGTGGCCGTCACACCGGGGAAGAGCTCGCCGAGCGTGGCGAGGAGCACCCCCGTCTCACCGAGCGAGGGCAGCACCTCGCCGATGTAGCCGAGGAACGCCGGGTTGGGCCCGACGATCAGCACCGCCCGGCGGGCCAGCGACTCGCGGTGCGCGTAGAGCAGATACGCGGCGCGGTGCAGCGCCACGACGGTCTTCCCGGTGCCGGGGCCGCCCTCCACGACGTGGACGCCGTGGTGCGGGGCGCGGATGATCTGGTCCTGTTCGGCCTGGATGGTCTGCACGATGTCATGCATCCGGCCGGTCCGCGCGGCATCCAGCGCGGCGAGCAGCACGGCGTCCGCGTCGGACCCCTCATGCCCGGTCCGTATGGTGTCCGAGAGGTCCAGGATCTCGTCGTGCAGCCCGGTGACCTTGGGGCCCTCGGTGGTGATGTGGCGCCTGCGGCGCAGCCCCATGGGGGTGTGCCCGGTGGCGAGATAGAACGGACGCGCCACATCGGCCCGCCAGTCGATGACCAGCGGGGTGCGGTCCGCGTCATCGCGCCGGATGCCGATGCGGCCGATGTGGTAGTCGCGGCCGTCGCGGAACAGCAGCCGGCCGAAACACAGCCCGCGCTCCCCCGCCTCGAACGCGGCGAGCAGCCCGGACCGCTCGGCCACCAGCACATCGCGCTCCAGCCGCGCCTGGAAGGTGGTGCCCTCCAAGGACAGGGCCTCGGTCACCGACTCCTCGGCTCGTGCCCTGAGCTCGGCGAGGCGCCCGTTGAGCAGATCAAGGAATTCTTGCTCACGGTCCCATTCCTCGTTTGACAATTCGACTCCCGCCGGGATACGATGACTTCATCAGGTTTCCTCATGCCACAAAAAGAATGGCACAAGGAAATCCCCAATATACGCCGAGAAACGCCCCGGCCGTCAAGGCGGCCGGGGCGTTTCTCTGTTTTACGGCCTCATTTCACCTGGATGACGTGTTTGCCGCGGACGCCGCCGGCTTCCATGGCGCGATGGGCCTCCGCGATACCGGAGAGCGGATGGACGGTGTCGACGACCGGTCGGATCGCCCCGTTCTCCACATAGGCGGCGAGGTCCGCGAAGAGCTGGTGCAGGGGGTTTCCCGTGAAGAACCGCACCCTCCGTGTGCCGTGCACGGTGGAGAGGAGCATCGAGCCCAGCGAGGACAGCGGCCGGTCGGTGTCGAAGGCGATGGCCACCATGCGCCCGCCCGGCGCCAGCAGCCCGCGGTAGGCGCCGAGCTCGGTACCCACCGTGTCCAGCACGGCGTCGAAGGGCCCGAGGGCGTCCGGGCCGGTGGTCCGGTAGTCATGCGCCGCATCGGCTCCGAGCTCCCGGACGAGGTCGAGCGTCTTCGCTCCGGCGAGCGCGGTGACATGGGCGCCGAGCGCGTGTCCGAGCTGGACGGCGACGCTGCCGACACCACCGGCCGCCCCCCGCACCAGCAGCCGCTCACCGCTCATCAGGCCGATCTTGTCGCGCAGCGCCGTGATGGCCGTGGTGCCGACGGCGGGCAGGGCCGCGGCGCGGATCGGATCGATGCCCTCGGGGGCGTAGGAGAGCTGACGGGGCCGGACGGCCACGTACTCGGCGGCCGCGCCGAACCGCCAGTGCGGCATCACGCCCCACACCCGCTCGCCCACCGCGAGATGGCGCACGGAGGAGCCCACTTCGGCGATCTCCCCGGCGATGTCGATGCCGGTACCCTGCGGGAACTTCCGCCCGGTCACCAGCTTCAGCCTGCCCGCCCGGCCGGAGAGCTCGCCGCCGTTCACACTCGTGGCGTGCACCCGCACCAGCACCTCGCCCGGACCGGCCACCGGCTTCGGCAGTGTGCCCTCGTACAGCACCTCGGGAGGTCCGTACCGGTCGTACCGCGCCGCCCGCATCTCGCTCATCGCCCTCATCGTCCCTTTCGCGCCTCGGGGTGGCCGCCACGCTAATGCGCGCGAAGGGGGAAACCGCCGGGTCGGCGTAATGTAAGAAACATGCCTGCTCACGTCTCTCATAAAGCGCCCGCAAACGGTGTTCCGGACGCCCGGGGTCCAGGGTTGCGGTCCGACGCGGCGTCCAACCGCCGGCGCATCCTCGAGACGGCCCGGGCGCTGTTCGTCTCGCGCGGGCTGGACGTGCCGATGGCCACCGTCGCCCGTCATGCCGGGGTCGGGGTGGCCACGCTCTACCGGCGCTTCCCCACGCGCGAGGCGCTGGTCACTGAGGTGTTCTCGGACGAGTTCACCGCCTGTGCGGCGATCGTCGACGACGCCCTGGCCGACGACGACGCGTGGCGGGCCTTCCGCCGGACCATCGAGACGGTGTGTGCTGCGCAGACGCGGGACCGGGAGTTCAACGACGCCCTGCTGTCGTCGCTCCCCGGCACCGCCGGCTTCGAGCGGGAGCGGCTGCGCGTCGAAGAGGGCTTCGCCGAGGTGGTCCGGCGCGCCAAGGCCGCGGGGCGGTTGCGCGAGGACTTCGACGTGTCCGACCTGAGCCTCGTCTTCATGGCCAACAGAGGTGTCATCGGCGACGCGGCAACGGCACCGGCCGCGTCCCGGCGGCTGGTCGCCCACCTCCTGCGGTCCTTCGAGGCGGGGCGGGCCGCACCGGCCCGCCCCCTTCCGCCACCCGCCCCGCTGGGGCTGGGCCGGTTGCCCCGGATCGTCGAGGGGTGAGCTACCGGGCGGTGCCGAAGTCCTGCGTCCAGTAGTCGCCGGGCTGCGCCAGGCCGACGCCGATCTCCTTGAAGTCGCAGTTCAGGATGTTGGCCTTGTGGCCGGGGCTGTTCATCCAGCCCTCCATGACGCTCTTGGGCGACTCGTAGCCGTAGGCCACGTTCTCGCCGTAGGTGCTCCAGGAGTAGCCCGCGCGCTCGATCCGGTCGCCCGGGGAGGAGCCGTCGGAGCCGGTGTGCGACATGGTGTCGTGGGCCGCCATGTCCTCGCTGTGGTCCTGGGCGGCCTTGGTCAGCTTCTCGTTCACGGTCAGCGGCTCGCAACCGGCCTTGTCGCGCTCGCTGTTGACGAGGTCGACCACTTCCTGCTGGTCGGTGGCGGCCGCGGAGGTGGCGGAGGGGGAGCCCGCGGGTGCGGCGGACTGCGACGCCATCGCGGCCGAGGGGACGCCCACGGCGGCCACGGCGAGCGTGGCGATGGCTATCTTGCGGCGGTGCGTCGTGCTGCTGCGGTGCTTGCTCATACGGGACCTCACACTCGGTTGAGGTCCGTCATTCTTGGAGCCGTCCGCCACACGGGCAACACATGTGTTCGTACGACACGGGTTCGTAGCGAGGCCGGAGCTTGCGCTCAGCCGCGAGTCATGCTGAGCGGGTTCCGGGGGAGGCCACGGCCTATCGACGCACCATCAGAAGTCCCGGCGAACAGGCGACTGGACGGCAGGCCCGCGGCGTCGGGGGCCACGGCGCCCCGGAATCGGCCATGTCCGACAGGGCGGGTAAAAGCCACTATGCCGCCTAGTCGATATGCACCGCTACGCCCGCTTCACTCCAGCGCCCGGTGTGAGAGATGTCATGACATGGCGGTGGCGGTCAGCGGCGGTAGAGGGTGATCGAGTGGCCGACCTCGTCGATCGGCTCGCTGCCGTCGATCAGCGCCGCCAGCCGTCCGGTGGCCTGGGCGATCGAGGAGTCCGAGACCACCAGCACCCCGCGCACCTCCTCCGGGGCGGCCCGGCGCGGGTCGGACGCGTGGATGCCGTAGGCGGACGGCACACCGCCGCCCTTGTAGACGAGCCAGATCCGCTCGCCCCGGTATCGCTCCCGGAGGCGGTCGGCCAGCCGCCCCAGGTCCTGCCCCCAGTCCACGTTCGAGTCATGCAGCCGCAGATGGGTTCGGGACGGACCGCCGAACGCCTCGTTGGAGTAGGGCAGATAGTACGGATACGTCCGCAGCGAACTGACCGCCACGAACAGCACCAGCGCCAGCGTGGCCCCGTACGCCCACCGGCGCCGCACGGCCATCAGCCCGGCCGCCGCCACCGCCAGGAACATCGGCAGGAAGACGGCGTACCGCACCCCGAGGTTGCGGGCCCCGTCCAGGGCGGCGAGCAACAGGACGGCCGCGGGGACCAGGACGTACGGTGCGGCGGGCCGCAGCCGGGGCACCACCAGCATCGTGACCGCCCCGGCCGGCCAGAGCGCGAGCATGCCCAGAGGTGTCTTCACCAGCAGCGCGACGGGCAGGTAGTACCACAGCGACCCGAGATAGCGGCGGCCGAGCAGATAGCCGCGCCAGGTGTCCTGCTCGAAGCCGAACTGGACGCGCATCCCGTCGCGGTACGCCTCCGGGAACGGCAGCCAGTGGACGGCGAGCCCGCGCAAGCCCTGGACGGCGGGCACATGCCCGGTGGGCGTCCAGCGCAGCCGGGGGTCCACCAGGACGTAGGCGGCCCACACCACGGCCACCGCGATCAGCGCCATGGCCACCGCCGCCGCCGCTCCGATCCCCAGCGACCGCAGGTGGCCACGCGGTGTGCGGTGGTGCGCACGGCGGGCGTACCACACGGAGAGCACGGCCAGGAGCAGCAGTACCGGGACCGCGGCCAGCGTGCTCATCTTCGTGGCCAGGGCCGCGCCGAGCGCCGCCCCCGCGAGGGGAAGGTACGGCCACGGCCGCCGCCGGGCCCGCCACAGCAGCCAGACCGACGTCAGCAGGAAACCGGCCGCCGGTACGTCCAGCGTGGCGAGGGAGCCGTGCGCGATGACGTCCGGTGAGAAGGTGTACAGGGCGAGCGCCACCGCCCCGCCGGCGGGGCCGGTCAGTTCGCGGGCGAACGCGAACACCACCAGCCCGAACAGCAGCGTCAGCGCGATCATCGGCAGCCGTGCGCACAGCATCAGCCGCCAGGGGTCGTTGCCCGCCTCGTACAGCACATGCCGCCCGAGCGCCGTCTGGTCACCGGTGAAGCCGGCGTCGAGGTGCGGCCGGGCGAACGCCACCCCCGCCGCGATGACGAGCTTGCCCAGCGGTGGGTGTTCGGGGTTGTACCGCACCCGGTGATGGTGCAGGGAGTCCACCGCCGCGCCGACGTACACGGGCTCGTCGATGGTGGGCGTCTGCTCCACCGCCGTGGTGACCATCGCGACGGCCATCTGGACGAGAAGCGCCACCACGGCGGCCACCACCAGCCATCGCCGATGCCGCGCCGGCGCCGCCGCCCACCGGCCCTTCGGCCCGCCGACGGCCCTGGTCACGCTGTCGATCACACCGGCCCACCGCATAGCGACAGACGCTAGCGCTCCCGTGCCGCCGCATCCGGCATCCGCCCGGAACTCGCGCCAACTGAGCAAAATGGTCCGGACGTCGCCGTGGGCCTCGCTAACCGGCCGCGGGCCAGCCGTGTTCGAGGAGCGCGAAGGCGGCCTCGACGGCCTGCCGGGCGTCGGCCCGGCCCCGGGCGAAGCTGACGGTCTCCAGCGCGAAGTGGGCGAGCGCCGCGCACCCGGGGTCGTCCTCGGGGGCGCCGGTGTCCTCGGCGATGGCGGCGGCGAGGGCGGCCTCGTGGCGCATCCACATGCGGCGGCCGTACTCCCGCAGCGCCGGGGTGCTCTCCGTCAGCTCGACGAACCGCGCCATCTCGGGGTCGCCTGCGCCGTCGGAGTGCATCCGCAGCGTGTGCTCACGCAGAGCCCTGGGGATGGACATCCCCTCGGGCCGGTCGCGCACGGCGGCTATGAGGGCGGCTTCCCGGTCCGAGTCCAGGTCGAAGAGCAGGGCCTCCTTGCTGGGGAAGTGCTTGAAGACCGTGGTGGTGGAGACGTCTGCGGCCTCCGCGACGTCCCGCACGCTCACCTGGTCGAAGCCGCGGTCCAGGAACAGCCTCAGGGCCGCGTCCGCCAGCGCCTGGCGGGTGGCGGCCTTCTTGCGCTCACGGCGCCCCATCGTCTCGCTCACGGGAACACCCTACCCGCGGGTGGACCGAATAGAAAAGTGGAGTCGTTGCACTTTTTCAGTCGGTGTGCTCTTCTGTTCGGAGTCCCGCCCCTTCGGCTCCCGTCTTTCGGAACCCCGCGCCGAGCGCGCCGAGAAGGAAGTGATCAGCCATGTCCGTATCCGACGCACCGCCGCCCGGAAGGCCCGCCCCGCCGGAGACCCCCCCGAAAAACGTCCGTCCGGCCCTGCTCGGTGTGCTGCTCGCGATGCTGCTGTCGATGCTCGACTCCACGATCGTCGGCACCGCGATGCCGACGATCGTCGGCGATCTCGGCGGCCTGGAGCACATCTCCTGGGTGGTGACCGCCTACACCCTGGCCACCGCCGCCTCCACCCCCGTCTGGGGCAAGTTCGGCGATCTGTACGGCCGCAAGCACATGTATCTGATCGCCGTCGTCGTCTTCGTGCTCGGCTCGGCGCTGTCCGGCGCGGCCCACTCGATGACCCAGCTGATCGTCTTCCGGGCCCTGCAGGGCCTGGGCGCGGGCGGAATCGGCGCCGGGGCCTTCGCCCTGATCGCCTCGCTGGCACCGCCCCGGGAGCGGGGCCGCTACCAGGGCATGACCGCCTCCATCATGGCCATCGGCACCATCGGCGGCCCGCTGCTCGGCGGCTTCGTCACCGGCCATCTCGGCTGGCGCTGGGCCTTCTTCATCAATCTGCCGCTCGGCGTCCTCACCCTGGTCTGGTGCCAGCTGCTGCTGCGGCTGCCCGCCACCCGGGCCAAGGCCCGTATCGACTGGCCGGGCATCGGTGTGATGACGACGACCGTGTGCGCCCTCACCCTGGCCGCCACCTGGGCCGGCTCCACCTACGCATGGACCTCGTGGCAGATCCTGGGCCTGTTCGCCCTGGCCGCGGTGGGCGTGGCCGCCTTCGTGGCGCGGCAGCGGCGCGCGGCCGAACCGCTCATGCCGTTGCGCATCTTCACCGGACACCGCAACTTCTCCCTGGCGTCCTCGCTGATCCTGGTGGGCGGGGTGGTGATGTTCGGCTGCTCGCTCTATCTGCCGCTGTACCAGCAGACCGTCCAGGGCGTCTCCGCCTCCCGCTCCGGTCTGCTGCTGCTCCCCCTGATGATCCCCGTGGTGATCATGTCCCAGGTCGGCGGCAAGGTCATGTCCGCCACCGGCCGGTACAAGATCTTCCCCATCGTGGGCACCGTCTGCATGGCCGTCGGCCTGTTCCTGCTGGCCACCATGGACACCACGACCTCCCGCGTGGCCACCGGGTGCTTCATGGCCCTGGTGGGCACGGGCATGGGCTGCCAGATGCAGATGGTCACCACGATCGCGCAGAACAGTGTGGAGATGCGCGACATGGGGGCCGCCTCCGCGTCGGTCACCCTCTTCCGCACCATCGGCGGCTCCCTGGGTGTCGCGGTCTTCGGCTCGCTCTTCACCGGCGCCGTGCGGGGCCACGCGCCCGCCGGGGCGGAGACGGGCGAGGCCCGGCCCGACCCGGCGGCGCTGGCCCGGCTGCCGGAGTCCGTCAGGGACGGCTATCTCCACGCGGTGGCCACCGGCACCCAGCGGATCTTCCTGACCGCCGCCGTCGTCTGCGCCGTGGCCTTCATCGCCGCCCTGTGCGTCCAGGAGGTCCCGCTGCGGGGCAGGCCGGGTCCGGCGGCCCAGCCGCACAAGGCCGAGGAGGCCACCAGCGCGGCCACCCCGTAGCACCGCGGACCTCCGTGCCCCGTGGAACCCCTCCGCCGTCCCGTGGAACGCGCTGGGGCGCGCCCCTAGAGCGTCTGCCGCCGCACCAGCTCGTGCAGCTTGCCGCCCGGGATGGCCATCAGTTCCGCCGGGGCGCCCTGCTCCACGATCCGGCCGTCCTCCATGACCAGCACCCGGTCGGCGTCCATGACGGTCGACAGCCGGTGCGCGATCACCAGCCGGCTGGCGTTGAGCCGCCGGGTGCTGTCGATGACGATGCGCTGGGTCTCGTTGTCCAGGGCGCTGGTGGCCTCGTCGAAGAAGAGGATGCGCGGACGGCGGATGAGGGCCTGGGCGATCATCAGCCGCTGCCGCTGGCCGCCGGAGATGGCGCCGCTGCCGGAGATCATGGTCTGGAGCCCCATGGGCATCTGCCGGATGTCCTCGGCCAGACCCGCCAGTTCGGCGGCCTCCATGGCCTCCTCGGCGGTGTACGGCTCGGCGCCGCGGATGCAGTCGAGGATCGTGCCGCCCAGGGGCTGGGCGTTCTGGAGGACCACCCCGCACTGGCGGCGCACGGCCGCCTGGTCGAGGGCGGCGAGGTCCTGGCCGTCGTAGAGCACGCTCCCGGACACCGGCCGTTCGAAGCCGATGAGCAACCGCAGCAGGGTCGACTTGCCGCAGCCGCTCGGGCCGACGACGGCCACGAACTCGCCCGGCCTGACCTCCAGCGAGACGTCGTCGAGCACCAGCGGCCCGTCGTCGCCGTAGCGGAAGGTGAGGTTTCTGGCCCGGAGGTCACCGGAGAGAAGCCCCGGCTGGGCACTGCCGCCGCGTACCTCGGGCGGCTCGTCCAGGATCGGCTTGACCTGCTCGAACAGGGGCAGGACGGCGACCACCGAGACCAGGGAGTTGGTGAGCTGCGTCAGGGAGGTGAGCAGCATGGTCACCGAGGTGTTGAAGGTCAGGAAGGCGCCCGCCGACATGCTCCCCCGCGCCGGACCCGCCAGCAGCATGAACACGGCGAGGGAGACCAGTGGGAGGTAGACGGAATCCAGCACCTGGGTGAGGTTCTTGATGCGCCCGGTGCGCTGGTGCAGATCGCGGGAGTGGGCGAAGCCACGGGCCCATGCCGCGTAGGCGAAGTTCTCGGCCGCGGCGACCCGCAGCTTGGGCAGACCCCGCAGGGTCTGGAACGCCTGGTTGTTGAGCTTGTTCTCGCTCTCCACCAGCCGTCGCTGCCAGCGCACCTGCCACAGCCCCATCCCGAGGAAGACCCCGGAGACCACCAGCAGTACGGCGATCACCGCGAGCGCCAGGGAGGCGTTGTAGTACAGCAGCAGGGCGAGGTTCATCGCGCCCACGGTCCCGGCCTGGAGGACCGTCGGGGCGATCCCGGACAGCACCCGGCGCATGGTGCTGATGCCCAGTGCCGCGCTGGCCAGCTCTCCGGTGGAGCGCTGAGCGAAGAAGGTGGTGGGCAGCCGCAGCAGCCGGTCCCACACCGCGGGCTGGAGGGTGGACTCCAGCCGCCCCTCGAGCCGCAGCAGGGTCAGGTTCTGCAGCAGCATGAAGGCGGCCGCGACCACCCCGGCGACGATCAGGGCCAGCGAGATCTGGACGATGGGGCTCTTCTCGGCACGGGGCACGAATCCGCCCAGCACCTGGCCGGTGGCGAGCGGCACCAGCGCGCCGAGCGCCACCGTCACCAGCCCGCCGATCAGGAGGTTGCGGACGTCCCCGGCGGCGCCGCGCACGCTGAAGCGCATCAGCCGCCACACCGTCATCGGCCGGTCGGGCAGCGGACGGTAGAACATCACGCCCCGCGGCTCGAACTCCTCCGCGTTGCCGCCGCCGACGCGGATCCGCAGGCCGGAGGCGGGGTTGACCGCCTCGTACCGGCCGCGCCGCCACAGCAGCGCCACCGGGGCCCCGGACTTGGCGCGGTAGCCCACGAGCGGTCCGGCGTCCTCCCGCCACCAGGGGCCCTCCAGCCGGACGGCGCGGGTGCGGATCCGGGCGTGGGCGGCGATGCGCTCCACCGGGTCCGTACGGTCGTCGGTGGCGCGGCCCCTCGGCGGCTCGGGCAGGGTGATCCCGGCGGCCTCCGCCACCGCGCGGCACACCGCGTGCACGGCGTCGTCGGTGCTCTCCTCCGACGGCCGCCGGTCCCGCCGCGGCCCTCCGATGGAGGCGATGAGCGCCTGGTCGGCGCGGGTGCGCACGGCCTCACCGGCCCGGATACCGGCTGCCGTACGGTCGGCGTGGGCCCGCTCCATGGTCTCGATCCAGCGGTCCACGGCGGTGCCGAGGCGGTACTGCTGGTTGACCATCCGCTGCCACAGCGCGCCGTCGATCAGCAGGTCACCGGCGGCCTGGGCGCTGTACTCGGCGCCGTAGCGCACACTGCCGGGCGGCACCGGGAGCCAGAGCAGGTCCTCGTCGGCCGCCTCCGCGTCGGGCGCGGCCCCGCCGTCCAGCGGGGCCTGGAAGAGGACGCCGAGGCTGCGGCTCACCCCGAGCGCCACGGCGTGCTCCAGCGGGGTGGGCGGGGTGTTCTGGAATCCGCCGCCGTACGTGGCGTACGGATCGCCGGAGTGTCCCGTGCCGTAGGTGTCGTACGCCTCCGGGCGGTACAGCTCGCGCAGCGGGATGCGGCGCATCAGGCAGTCCTGCGAGGGCCGGCCCAGCAGGGTGTGGCGCGGCCCCTCGACCGGGCCGGGGAGCGCCGCGCCCGTCTCGAGCCGGCCGAGGAAGTGCCACTGTCCCTCCTCGGCGGCGTCGACCGCGAACAGGTCCAGGGCACCGCCGACGACGAGCCAGAGCACCTGCGGGCCCTCCAGCGGGAGGCTGCGCAGCCCGGCGCAGTCGACGGGCGTGCCGAGGGCGCCCAGCGCCTGGACCACCGCGTCGCCGCCGTCCGCGGCCACCGCCGCGGCCGGGTGAACGGACGCCATGTCAGTGCTCCTTCATCAGCTCGGCGTACGGGCCCCCGGCGGCGGCGAGGTCCTCGTGCCGTCCGCGTTCGACGACCGTGCCGCGGTTCAGGACGAGGATCTCGTCGCTGTCCCGCACGGTGCTGAGCCGGTGGGCGATCACCACACACGCACAGCCGCGGCGGCGCAGGTTGTCCATGACGAGCTGCTCGGTCCGCGCGTCCAGGGCGCTGGTGACCTCGTCCAGCACCAGCACGCTGGGGCGGCGCACCAGGGCGCGGGCGATCTCCAGCCGCTGCCGCTGGCCGCCGGAGAAGTTGCGGCCGTCCTGCTCCACCCGGCAGTGGATCCCCTCCGGGCGCCGGGCGATCACATCGTCGTAGAGCGCGGCGTCCCGCAGGGCCTCCACCACGGCCTCGTCCGGGATCGACGGGTCCCACAGCGCCACGTTGTCCCGCACGGTCCCCTCGAACAGGAAGATCTCCTGGTCGACGAAGGAGACCGAGGCGGCCAGGGCGCCGCGAGGGATGTCCTCCAGACGCTGTCCGTCGATGCGGATGACCCCCTCCCAGGGGGTGTAGAGGCCGGAGACGAGCCGGGAGACGGTGGACTTTCCGCTGCCGGAGGCGCCGACCAGCGCCACCTGCCGGCCGGGGCCGACGGACAGCGAGAAGTCGCGCAGCAGCGGCTCGTCCAGCGGGTTGTAGCCGAAGGTGACGTTCTCCAGCGCCACCTGTCCGGTCAGCCGGCGGGTGTCCTCGCGCGGCTCGTCGCGGGTGTAGAGGGAGTCCACCGGGAAGTTCTCCACGTCCTTGAGCCGGGCCACGTCGGCGGAGAAGTCCTGGATGCGGCCGGCCACCCCGTTGAGCCGGGTGATGGGCGCGGTGAAGCGGGTCACCAGCGCCTGGAAGGCCACCAGCAGACCGATGGAGATGTGTCCCTCGACGGCCCGCAGCCCGCCGATCCAGAGGATGAGGGCGCTGTTGAGGGTGGCGAGGGTGGGGGCGACCACGGCCAGTACGGAGCTCGGCACGCCGAGGCGCTGCTGCTCCTCCAGGGTGACGGCGTGCTGACCGGCCCAGCGGCGGAAGTAGCCCGCCTCGCCACCGGTGGCCTTCACCGTCTCGATGAGCTGGAGACCGGTGTACGAGGTGGTGGTCAGCCGCGCGGTGTCGGCCCGCAGCTTCTGCGTCCTGGTGGCCCGCAGCCGCACCACCACCCGTATGGCCACCACGTTGAGCAGGGCCAGCCCGACGCCGACGAGGGTGAGTTGGGGGTCGTAGGTCCACAGCAGCACGGCGTAGAGCACCACGACCACCCCGTCGACGGCCGCGGCCGCCAGATCGCGGGCGAGCGTCTCGGCGACGGTGTCGTTGGAGCGCAGCCGCTGGACCAGGTCGGCCGGGCTGCGCTGGGCGAAGAAGGTGACGGGCAGCCGCAGCAGATGGCGCAGGAACCGCGCGCTGCTGAGGGTGGAGGAGATGATGCGCCCGCGCAGCAGGTTCGCCTGCTGGACGCCGGTCAGCACGGCGGTGAGGACCACCGCCACGGCCATGGACGCGAACAGCGGCTCCAGCGTCGAGTCCTGGCCGGCGATCAGGAAGGTGTCGATGAAGGTACGGCTGAGCGCCGGGACCGCGGCCCCCACCGCCACCAGCAGCAGGCTGGCCAGCAGCGAGGCCAGCAGGGTGCCGGTGGTGCCGCGCATGCGCGGGGGCAGGGCGCCCAGCACCCCGGGGCGGCGCCCGCCCCGGCGGAAGGACTCCTCGGGTTCGAGGACCAGGACCACACCGGTGAAGCTGGTGTCGAACTCCTCGATGGGAACGAAGCGGCGCCCCTTGTCGGGGTCGTTGATGTGGACGCCGCGCCTGCCGAACCGCCGCCCCATGCCGTCGTAGACGACGTAGTGGTTGAACTCCCAGAACAGGATCGCCGGGGCCTGGACCTCCGCGAGGGCCTCCGGTTCCATCTGCATGCCCTTGGCGCGCAGACCGTAGCTCCGGGCGGCCTTGAGCAGATTGCTGGCGCGCGAGCCGTCCCGGGAGACACCGCAGGCGATCCGCAGCTCCTCCAGCGGCACATGGCGCCCGTAGTGTCCGAGCACCATGGCCAGCGACGCCGCACCGCACTCCAGCGCCTCCATCTGGAGCACGGTGGGAGTGCGCACGGTACGGCGCCGGGGCTTCCTCGGCCCGGCTCCGCCGCGCGGGGCGCGCCGCCGTCCGCGGGCCGGCTGGGGGCGGCGGGCCCCGCTGCTTCCGGCGGGTGCGGGCCGGGGCGGTCCGGCCTCGTTCGTCGCGGTCACGGGAGCAGCCAATCGATGGGGTGCTGGGCGTCGAGGTGCACGGTGCCGTCGGTCAGGGTCATGGAGCCGAGGGCGAACGGCGGGCCCTCGGGGGACGACCAGCGGTATCCGGAGCGGGTGCCGCGCTCGCGGTCGAGGCGTACCTGGACGGCGACCGGCGGGCCGTGCCGGGAGAACTCCTCGCCGAGTTGCTCGCTGCCGAGGTAGGAGGCGATCTGCTGGCTGGACTGGGCGGTCCGGCCGACGGCCCGCACCTCACCGCGGAGCACGCCGTAGGTCTGCGTCGGCGCGGACTGCACACTGAGGTCGACCGACGCGCCCACCCGCACCGAGGCCGCCCGGTCCGCGGGGACGTACAGGGTCGCCACCAGGGGGTCGCCGGAGTGGCGGACCCGCTCCACGGAGGCCACGTTGGCGCCGGTGTTCAGCACGGAGCCGATCGAGGCGGAGAGAGCGGTGAGGCGGCCGGCGGCGATGGTGCGCACGACCGTCGTGCCACGGGTGGTGCGGACCTTCAGCAGCGGCGCGCCCGCCGGGAGGGTGCTGCCCTCCCGTGCGAGGACGGAGGTCACCTGGCCCGCGATCGGGCTCTGCAGCACATAGCTGCCCTGGCCGTGGGTGAGGATCCCGGTGGCCTCCAGGGTGTTGGACACGGTGCCCGTGACGGCCCATACGGCGGCCCCGGCCATGACCACCACCGTGACCGCCAGCGCCAGCCATCCCTGGGGACGGGCGTAGCGCACCGGCAGGTCGATGTCCTCTGCCGACTGCGCCTTGGAGAGGGCCTGCTGGCGGAACTGCACGAGAGTCTTTCCTCAACCGCGAAGGGAGTGATCGAAAAGGGGTCCGTGGACCGCCGAGTGCCCCGGACCAGGCAGGCCCGGGGCACAGGGAAGGCGGTGTGTCAGCCTCAGAGGCTGCCGACGACCCCACCGACGATGCCGGTGGTGTTCAGGCCGGTGAGACCGTCAACCGTGCCGGTAACGGTGCCGACGGCGCCGGTCACCGGGCCGGTGACGGTGTCGACGGTGCCGAGGACGTCGCCCACCGGGTTGCCGATCCCGCCGGCCACGTTGTCCAGTTCGGCGTCGGAGATCTCCTGGGTGGCGACCTTGGGCGCGTTGTTCATTGTTGCGTCTCCCTTGGGTGACTGTCTCATTGAGCTTGCAACAGCGCATGGGGGCCGAGGGGAAATCGGCTCCCACGGCACGGTCACGGGGTTCCGGCGGGAACCGGGGATCCGTGGATGCCTTAGCGCGGAAACGGATGTAATCACGGGGCTCGCCACGCTGCGAATCAGCCACGGTCCGGAACCGGGCATTCCGCCACTTTCCGATCACACCACGGGCACACGACCACACCTCATGGGCGCCGTTCCCTCACAGAATGGCCACCGAACTCACCTGCCACCACGTCCCTTGTGCGAGGTGACGCGCGTCATGTCGGACCCGACCGCCACCGCCGGGGCCGAGGTGGTGCCCGGATCGGGGAACACACATGGCGTCTGTGTAACAGGTGTGCCGATCACTTGAAGACCGGGCGAACGAAGCGACATGCGGCGCCGTGCGGCACGGGAATGCGACATGTGCGACTTCAAGCCACCCGGCCCTCTTCCGGCACCGCCTCGCCGTCCGGCACCGGTCCGGGTGCGGTGCCGTCGCCGAACGGGCGCCCGCCCAGCTCCTCGCGGTGATGCGGCGTCAGCCACCCGGAGAGGTCGGGGCCGAGCGGAACGATGCGGCGGGGGTTGATGTTGGTGTGCACCTGGTAGTAGTGGCGCTTGATGTGGTCGAAGTCGACGGTGTCCCCGAAACCCGGAGTCTGGAAGAGGTCACGGACATACCCCCACAGCACCGGGTCCTCGCTGAGCTTGTTGCGGTTGCACTTGAAGTGGCCGTGGTACACGGCGTCGAAGCGGACCAGCGTGGTGAACAGCCGGATGTCGGCCTCGGTGATGGTGTCGCCGACCAGATAGCGCCGCGTGGCCAGCCGCTCGGACAGCTCGTCGAGACGGGCGAAGAGACGCCGGTAGGCGTCGTCGTAGGTGTGCTGGTGCTCGGCGAAGCCCGCGCGGTACACACCGTTGTTCACATCGCGGTAGATCCCCTCCGCCACGTCGTCGATCTCGTCGCGGTGCTCCTCGGGGTACAGGTCGGGGGCGCCCTCGCGATGGAGGGCGGTCCATTCGGTGGCGAGGTCCAGGGTGATCCGGTGGTAGTCGTTGGTGACCAGCGCGCCACTGACCACGTCCACCAGCGCGGGCACGCTCACCCCGCCCGGATACCCCGTCTCGCGGGCGTCGTACGCCTCGCTGAGGAACCGGATGCCCAGCACCGGGTCCCGGTCCCCCGGGTCCAGGGTGAAGCGCCAGCTGCGCTCGTCCTGGATGGGGTCGGTGACGGCCAGCGACAGGGCCTGCTCCAGGCCGAGCAGCCGCCGCGAGACCAGCGCGCGGCTCGCCCAGGGGCAGGCGCGGCTGACCACCAGCCGATAGCGCCCGGCCTCCACCGGCCAGCCGTCCCGGCCGTCGGCGGTGATCCGGTCGGCGAAGTGCGGCGCGGAGCGGCGGAACTCCTCGCGCTCGCGCGGTGTCTCCTGGTCAGCGGTGTTCAACGGGACCACCTACCACCTTCCGAAGCGGGAACCGTCGTGGACGGTCCGGGTCACGGGTCGGCCTCCGAGGCCCTGATGCCACGGGCGACACCTACCCGGTTCCACATCCCGGGAAGGGGTATTCCTCACGGAACGGACAGGATGGCCCCGCGAAGAGGGTGCCGCCGGGGCGGCGCACCAGCGTTCAAGACCGGAGGGGAGGCCGGGGGTCAGGGTCGGGACATGCCTGAAGACAAGGGATGGAAGAGCCCGTACCTGCTGCTCACGGTCACCATGCTGCTGTGGGGCAGCGCCTTCTCCAGTTCCAAGTCGGTGGTCGCCCAGCTGCCGCACACCGTGGCGGCGCTGCTGCGCTTCGGTGGCGGTGCGGTGGCCCTGCTGGTGGCCGTGGCGGTCTTCGGCAAACCGGCGGCCACCCCGGCTTCCGCGCGTGGCGGCGGACGGGCGGCGCTCGCGGGCGTCCTGGGGGTCTTCGCCTACAACGGCTTCTTCTTCTGGGGGCTGTCGCTGGCGCCCTCGCTCGACGCGGGCATCGTCATCCCCGTCCTCAGCCCGGTGCTCACCAGCGCCTTCCTCCTGGTCACCGGCCGCGAGCGGGTCTCCGGGGGGCGGCTGGCGGGGCTCGCACTCGGGCTCGCCGGGGCGGTGGTGTTCTTCTTCGGCGCGGGCGGCAGCGCACACGGGGGCACCACCCGGCTCTCGGGCGATCTGCTGTATCTGCTCAGCGCGGCGTGCTGGGCCGCGTACACGCTCGTCGGGCCCCGGGTGCTGGCCGGGATCGACCCGCTGCGCGCCACGACCTACGCGACGTGTGCGGGGGCGGTGCTGCTGGGGGTGGTCGCCGCACCGGATCTCGGTGAGGTGCACTGGGACGGGATGTCGACCGGGCTCTGGCTGAACGTGGTGTTCCTCGCCATCGGCCCGGCCGCCGTGGCCAATCTCCTGTACTACCGGGGGGTGGGGGCGGTGGGCCCCGCGTCCGCGTCCTTGATGATGTTCATGGTCCCGGTGGTCAACACCGTGTGCGCCATGGTCTTCCTGGGCGAGTCCTTCGGCGGTCTCCAGGCGCTGGGCGCGCTGGTGCTGCTGTCGGGCGCCGTGCTCGCCGTCACTCGGGGACGTGTACCGGCACGTCCCCGAGCACGTACCGCGCCCACCGCGGAGAAGAAGCCCTCGGAGCTGTGAGCACCGTACGGCGGCGGTCTGCATCACTCCCCTCGCGGTGATACAGACCGCCCGCCACGCTGGGAGGCGGGGTTTCGTTCCCGCGCGGTGCGGCAGGAGTGACGCTAAAGCGGATCACGGGGGCGGGCAACGGTGCACGGTGCGCATCGCCCGCCCGCGACATGTGCACGCTGCGCAGTCAGCCCGCCGGGGGGAGACCGGTGATGTGCAGGGCGTGCACCAGGTCGTGGATCCCGGAGCCGGTGGTGAGCAGGTCCCGGCTGAGCAGGTGTTCGGCGGCCCGCAGATGGGCCCGGACGGTGTTGCGGCTGAGACCGAGGTGGCGGGCGGTCCGCTGGGCGTCGGTGTTCGCGTCGATCCAGGCGCGCAGGGTGGTATGCAGATCGCGGCCACGGGTGTCCCGGAGCGGGCGCAGGAACTCCCGCGCCCAGGCGTGGGCGGGCGCGGTGCGGAACAGCTCGTCCAGGGTGGGCACCGGCCGCCGGTGCTCCGCGCCGAAGCCGACTTCCGCGCCGAAGCCGACTTCCGTGCCGAAGCCGACTTCCGTGCCGAAGCCGACTTCCGGACCGGAGCCGACTTCCGCGCCGAAGCCGCCGTCCGGCTGCCCTCCGGACAGGCAGAAGGCCAGGTCGAGGGCGGCCCGGGTGCGTACGTCGCCCAGGTCCAGGCCGAGAGTGGCCTCCACCCGGCTGAGGTGATGGGAGACGGTGTTGCGGCTGATGTCCAGCAGCCGGGCCACGGCGGACCGGGGGAAGGTGACGGCGAGCCGGGTGATGTCCAGGGTGGGTCTCGGGGTGGACCCCAGTGGCCGCAGCAGGGCGCGGGCCCAGATGTCCGCCTCCGGGCGGGGCAGCAGGGGCACCAGCGGGGTCCGGCCGAGGTAGGCGGCCACCCGCTCGGGCGTATGGCGCGCCGCGGCCAGGGCGTGCAGGGCCTGCCCGTACGCCTCGGACGTGGCGCCGAGCGGATACGGGCTGCTGATGCCCAGCGCGTAGTGGAGGTTGTCCCGCACCAGGCGGCGCAGCACCGCGCCCTGGCCGGGGGCCGTCCCGGGCT
>NZ_JAEEAP010000459.1 GCF_016103465.1 Streptomyces sabulosicollis | reverse complement strand
CCACCGCCCCCCGCACCCCCTACGCCCGCACCAAGCTCGTCGGCAGCCGGATCGTGCTGGGCGCGGCGGACGCGGGCCGCATCGACGGCTGCGTCCTGCGCGTCACCAACGTCTGCGGGCCCGGCACTCCCCGGGGCAGCTTCCTCGGAGGGCTCGCCCACCGGCTGCGCCACACCACCGAGGACGCTCCGCTCGCCGTCACCCTCGTCGACGACCGGCGCGACGTCATCGACGTCCGCGACGTCGCCGAGGCCGTGGTACTGGCCGCGGGCAGCCCGGTGACCGGCCGGGTACTCAACATCGGGCAGGGCGACGCCTTCAGCATGCGCGAACTGGCCTGGACGCTGATCTCCGCCTCGCGGGTCCCCGCCCATCTGGTGCGCGAGGAGAGCGGCGCCGTGCACAGCAAGGGCGGCAGCTGGACCCAGGCCGACATCCGTCTCGCCCGGCGCCTCATGGGCTGGGCCCCGAAGGTGGCCCTCAAGGAATCCCTCCACGACCTGTGGGCCGCCTCCGCCACCTCGAGCCGACCGGCTGCCGCGGCGGCCCGTACCGAAGGACACTGATGCAGTACACCTGTCTCGGCCGCACCGCCCTCAAGGTGAGCCGACTGTGCCTGGGCACCCTGAACCTCGGGGTCAGGGCGAGCGACGAGGAGAGCCACGCCATCCTGGACACCGCACTGGACCGCGGGGTCAACTTCATCGACACCGCCAACCAGTACGGCTGGCAGAAGCACAAGGGCTACACCGAGGAGTTCCTCGGCGGCTGGTTCGCCCGGGGCGGCGGCCGGCGCGAGAAGGTCGTGCTGGGCACCAAGGTCTTCAACCCGATGACCGACTGGCCCAATGACTCGGGGCTCTCCGCCCGGCACATCATCGCCTCCTGCGAGGACTCGCTGCGCCGGATGGGCACCGACTGGATCGACCTGTTCCAGATGCACCACATCGACCGCCACGCCCCCTGGGACGAGGTGTGGCAGGCGATGGAGACGCTGACCCGGCAGGGCAAGGTGCGCTACGTCGGCTCCTCCAACTTCGCCGGCTGGCACATCGCCGAGGCCCAGGAGGCCGCGGCCCGCCGCCACTTCCTCGGCATCGTCTCCGAGCAGAGCGTCTACAACCTCGTCACCCGCCACATCGAACTGGAGCTGATCCCCGCCGCCCAGCGGTACGGGGTCGGGGTGCTCGCCTGGTCGCCGCTGCACGGGGGGCTGCTCAGCGGGGCGCTGCGCAAGCTGGCCGAGGGCACCGCGATGAAGACCGCCCAGGGCCGGGCCGCCCAGGCGCTGGAGGTCCACCGGGACGCCGTCGCCGCCTACGAGAAGCTGTGCGACGGCCTCGGCGCCGACCCGGCCGAGGTGGGTCTCGCCTGGGTGATGGGACGCCCCGGCATCACCGCGCCGGTCATCGGGCCGCGCAGCCTGGACCAGCTGGAAGGGGCCTTCAAGGCCATGGAGCTGACGCTGTCGGACGAGGTGCTGGCCGAACTGGACCGGCTGTTCCCGCCGATCGGCAACGGCGGCCCCGGACCGGAGGCGTGGGCGTGGTGAGCACGCTCCAGGAGCGGCTGGTCCGCTCCGCCGCCACCGTCGACAGCTCGGTGACCCTGCTCGCCGACTTCCAGCGCTGGTTCCGCGAGCGCGTCGACGCCGACGAGTCCCGGGTCGAGATCATCCCGTTCGAGGCGATGCGCGGCTGGGACTTCGCGCCGGACACCCACAACCTCGTCCACGAGACCGGCCGGTTCTTCACCGTCGAGGGCATCCGGGTGCGGATGTCCGGGGCGCCGGTGGAGGAGTGGAGCCAGCCGATCCTCCACCAGCCCGAGATCGGCATCCTGGGCATCCTGGTCAAGGACTTCGACGGCGTACCGCACTTCCTGATGCAGGCCAAGATGGAGCCGGGCAACCACGGCGGGCTGCAGCTGTCGCCCACCGTCCAGGCCACCCGCAGCAACTACACCCGCGTGCACAAGGGCCGGGCGGTGCCGTATCTGGAGTACTTCCAGCGGCTGGAGCGGCACCGGGTGCTGGCCGACGTCCGCCAGTCGGAGCAGGGCAGCTGGTTCTTCCGCAAGCGCAACCGCAACATGCTGGTCGAGGTCGCGCGGGACGAGGACGTCGAGGTGCGCGACGGCTTCCGCTGGCTGACGCTGGGCCAGCTGCACCATCTGCTGGCCGTGGAGGACCTGGTGAACATGGACGCGCGCAGCGTCCTGGCCTGTCTGCCGCACTCCCCGCTGGACCCGGAGGACGCCTTCCCGGCCGCCGGACCCTACGGGGCCACCGAGCCGGGACGGCCGGGGCAGGGGCAGCACGCCCGCCACCGCGACGCCGACATCCTCAGCTGGATCACCGGACTGCGCACCGAACGCGAGGTGTCCACCGAGCGGATACCGCTGCGGGAGGCCACCGGCTGGCACCGCAACGCCCACCGCATCTCCCATGAGAGCGGACGCTTCTTCAGCGTGATGGCCGTGGACGTGACGGCGGGCGGCCGCGAGGTGGGCGGCTGGACCCAGCCCATGATCGAGCCCCACGGACCCGGCGTGGCGGCCTTCCTGCTGGCCCACGCCGACAAGGTGCCGCATGTGCTGGTGCAGGCCCGCGCCGAACCCGGCTACACGGACGTGGTGGAACTGGCCCCCACCGTGCAGTGCACCCCGCGCAACTACACCCATCTGCCCGAGGGGGCCACGCCGCCGTTCCTCAAGGAGGTGGTGGAGGCCCCGGCCGACCGGGTGCGGTTCGACACCGTGCTCTCCGAGGAGGGCGGCCGCTTCTTCCACGCCTTCAACCGCTACCTGATCGTGGAGACGGAGATGAGCGCCGTCCCCGAGGAGCCGCCGCACTACCGCTGGATGGCCGTGCGCCAGCTGCTCGACCTGATCCGCCACAGCCATTACGTCAACGTCGAGGCCCGCACGCTCATCGCCTGTCTGCACTCCCTGGCCGTATAGGGGGGCGCCTAGGGGGCGCGACCCGGACGGAGCTAGGGGTTATTCGGATCGTGGCCGCTGCCATAGCCTCCGGGACACACAGGTGCCCGGAGCGGTACATCGGAGGACATGTCATGCAGGACATCATCAGCGCCGTGCTGGCAGAGGATGCGGTGGCCGCGGACTTCGCCGCCTTGGACCTCCCCGAGTCCTATCGGGGCGCGGTGATCCTCAAAGAGGAATCCGAGATGTTCGAGGGCATGGCCACCAAGGACAAGGACCCCCAGAAGTCGCTCCACATCCGCGAGGTGCCCACGCCCGAACCGGGCCCGGGCGAGGCGGTGATCGCGGTCATGGCCAGCGCGATCAACTACAACACCGTCTGGAGCGCCATCTTCGAGCCGCTGCCGACCTTCGGCTTCCTGGAGCGCTACGCCCGCACCGACGACCCCGGAGCCGCCCGCCACGACCAGCCCTACCACGTCCTCGGCTCCGATCTGGCCGGTGTGGTGCTGCGCACCGGGCCGGGGGTGCGCCACTGGAAGCCGGGGGACCGGGTGGTGGCCCACTGCCTGTCCATCGAACTGCGCTCACCGGACGGCCATGACGACTCCATGCTCGACCCCGAGCAGCGCATCTGGGGTTTCGAGACCAACTACGGCGGGCTCGCCGAGCTCTCGCTGGTCAAGGCCAACCAGCTGATGCCGATGCCCGCCCACCTCACCTGGGAGGAGGCCGCGTCCTCCGGCCTGGTCAACTCCACCGCGTACCGGCAGCTCGTCTCCCGCAACGGCGCCCAGATGAAGCAGGGCGATGTGACCCTGATCTGGGGCGCGGCCGGTGGCCTCGGCTCGTACGCGACCCAGCTGGCCGTCAACGGCGGGGCGGTCCCGGTGTGCGTGGTCTCCGGCCGTCGCAAGGCCGAACTCGTCCGCTCCATGGGGGCCGAGCTGGTCATCGACCGCGCCGAGGAGGGCTATCGCTTCTGGAAGGACGCGACCACCCCCGACCCCAGGGAGTGGAAGCGCTTCGGGTCCCGGATCCGCGAACTGACCGGCGGCGAAGACCCGGACATCGTCGTGGAGCACCCGGGCCGGGAGACCTTCGGCGCCAGTGTGTACGTGACGCGGCGCGGCGGAACGATCGTCACCTGCGCCTCGACGTCCGGCTACCGCCATGAGTACGACAACCGCTATCTGTGGATGGCGCTCAAGCGGATCATCGGCACCCACTTCGCCAACTACCGGGAGGCATGGGCGGCCAACCGGCTGATCGAGAAGGGGATGGTGCACCCCACGCTCTCCAAGGTCTATCCGCTCGAGGCGGTCGGCACGGCCACCCAGGACGTCCACCGCAACCGCCACTCCGGGAAGGTCGGCGTGCTGTGCCTGGCCCCGGAGGAGGGGCTGGGGGTGCGCGATCCGGAGCTGCGCGAGCGCCATCTCCCGGCCATCAACCGCTTCCGCCAGGACTGAACCGGTTGTTGGCCGCGGTTCGGGCCGCGGTCAACGGGCCTCACGGCTCGCGCCGCCGCGGCGGCGCGAGCCGTGAACCGGTCCGGTCGGGCGCGGTCCGCCCGGAAAGCCGGGGTGGAGGGGTCAGGACGGGGACGGCACCACCGGCCGCCAGGGCGCGAACGGACTCGCCCCGCGCGGCAGCACCCCGGCCAGCTCCGGGCAGTGACGCAGGATCACCGAGGTCATGCTGGACTTCTCGACCCAGTCCAGCCCCAGCGGCGTGTACACCTCGGGCCGGAAGTCCACGGTCAGGAGGCGGTCGCTCGCGATCCGCCGGGTGGCCAGGAGCAGCAGCACACGGAACGCCGTCCCGCTGAAGCCGAACCTCCCGGGCGGATTCTCCGCGTACAGCCCCACCAGGGTGTCGATCTGGTTGACCGAGCCATAGACCGCTTCGAGCCGCGCGACCGTGTCCGGATCGGGGGACAGCTCCTCGAAGGAGCGGATCCGGGGTGTGCCCAGCCGGGCCCGGAAGTCGTTGTACCGTGGTACGCCCCGCCGCCGGGCCCGCATCAGGTCCACCACCGGCAGATCGACGATCTCGCCGTTCCGCTCGAAATGCCGCAGTGCGTCCGGGGAGTTGTTGAGGGTGATCGCGCCCGGATGGGCGATGCCGAAGGAGTACAGGGTGTCGGCGAGCCCCGTCTTGCGCATCACCGTCTCGGCCGCCGGGCCCCGCACCTCCTCGAAGCCGAGCGCCCGCGCCGGCCGCCCGAGGCGGTGGTCGCACAGCTCGATGTCGTCCGGGAGCAGCGGATGCGTCCGGTAGACCGTCAGGAACTCCTCGGCGAGCGGGTACGGCATCCCCGGGTGGTCCGGTTCGCCACGGGGGAGACCCGCGGACGCGCTCGCCTCGAACAGCCACAGGCCGAGTCGGGACAGCCAATGGGCGGGCGGGCCCTGCCAGTTGGTCTTCGAGCCGATGTCGATGACGTCGGTGGCGAGGATCGCCGGGATCCACTCCACCGTATGGATCTTGGCAATGAGCGCGGAGACCACCAGCCGGGCCGTGTGGTGGGCCGCTTCCTCGCTCATCGACGGATGGGTGCGGCGCAGCGCCTCGCGGACCGCGTCGTGCTCACGGGCGAAGAGCGTGTGCACCGCGCTGAGCCCCAGCCACCAGGTGCCGGGCGCGCCGATCGGTGGCACCCCGCCCGGGCCCAGCGGCAGATGGCCGTCCTCCAGGCGCGTCCCGGTGCCGCCGTACATCCGTGAGCCGTCCCACGGGTGGCGGGCGCCGGCCACCCAGTCGGGGGACTGGAAGTGGAGCCAGGCGGCCGCCAGGACATTGAGCGAGGTGGCGGGCCGGAGGCGCTCCCGGCGCAGCAGCTGTCCGGCGACCGCGGCGGGGTGGGGCACATGGATCAGGTGGGGCCGGTGGAGCGGTGCGGGATGACGGCCGGCGGTGGTCCCGGCCCTGCCCGGCCGCGCCACCGCCGGACCGCCCGCCGGGCCGTCGTACGAGCGCGCCGCCCGGGGGCTCTCCCCGGCCGGATCGGGGCGCGGCGCCTCGGGTGCGTCGTCCCCCGCGACGAGGCCGAGCCGGCGCAGCGTCCGGCCCAGCGCCATCGGGTTGAGCAGGCCCAGTGGGGCCGGCAGCCGGTCCCAGGGCACACAGCGGTCGACCAGGCCGACGGCCGCCCGCACCGGCAGGTCGAAGGCGGTGCGCACCGGGACGGGCAGCAGCCCGGTGCGCGGCTGCTCGGCGGTGGGGTGGCGCAGGCCGAGGCGGTGCGCCGCGGCGGCCTCGTACGCGGCCTTGCGGGCCCGGTTGAGATTGCCGAGCGGACGGAATTCCTCGGTGGTGTGCCAGGGGTTGAACGCCAGCCGCTCGACCCGGCGGGCCGCGGAGCGGGCCCGGGCGCTGTCCAGGTCCTGGCGCGGCACGGTGAGCACCGCCACCGGGACGACCGGCGCGTCGCTCTCCCGCCACTCCACCGAACCGTCCTCGACCGGGGTGCGGCGGTCGTCCAGATAGCGCTGCACACACAGCTCGAAGGCGATGTCGCCGGTGGCCAGCCGCATCGCCAGCTCACGGTGGAGATAGCCCGGGTCGCCCCCGTCGGGCGGGGGAGCGGGGGTGCCGCCGGGTGCCGGGCGCAGCTGGTAGCGCACCGGACCGGCCGGACCCCACAGGATCGCGCCCCGGCTCCAGAAGGTCTCGCGGGCCAGTGAGCCCACCGTGTGGCGGGTGGCGATCCGCATGTTGCGGCGCATCCGGTCGGCGGTGGCCCAGCCCACCGCCAGCGGCAGCCGGACGAAGAGCCCGAACGCCTTCTCCACGGTGCTCTCCGCCCCCGCCGTGGCCTTGGCGAAGGCGACGAACTCGTGCGCGTCGGCGGCATGGGACACCGGAAAACTGGTGGCCAGCAGATCGTGGGTCTCCTCCGGACCGGCCTGGACCCGTACCGCCAGCCGCCGCAGATCGGGCGCGGCGCCGTAGCCCTCGGAGCCGCTCGCACTGGCCAGCCGCACCACGGCCGGGTATTCGGCGCCCGGCCGGGCGTATCCCACGCACAGCTCCGGCGGGAGGTCGTCGCGGAACCGCAGCCGGGCGTTCTCCACGCCCAGTGCCGCCTCGGCGCGGAAGGCGCGCAGCGGCAGCGGGGCTCCCGAGCCGTCCGTGCCGTCGGCGTACCGCCGCATCCGCATCAGCTCGCGCGTGAGCTTCTCGAAGCGCAGCCGCTCGGCCTCGGGGCTGCCGCCCTCGTATGCCTCGTAGCCCTCGTACGCGGCGCCCCCCGTCCCGCCC
>NZ_JAEEAP010000458.1 GCF_016103465.1 Streptomyces sabulosicollis | reverse complement strand
CTCGACTAGTCGGCGGCAGCGTCAGAGGTGTATAAGAGACAGGCCTATGCCGGGGCGGACGGGGAGTGGTCGTCGGACATCAGAACGTCACGCTTTGGCAAAGCGGAAATGGGAACCATACGTTCCGGTGTTGACCGACGAGGAGGGAGCCCGCCCCGGCAAGGAGGTAACGCTCGGTGAGCCAGCACGCGTCCCGGCTCGGCGGCCTGCGAGGCCGGTCCCACATACCGTTCGGCGCCCCGCCCCACCAGCGGCTTCGCCGCATTCCACGGCGGCCGCGGCGGATCGCGATGCTCAGCGTCCACACCTCGCCGCTGCATCAGCCCGGCACCGGTGACGCCGGCGGGATGAACGTCTACATCGTGGAGCTGGCCAGGCGCCTGGCCGCCATCGACATCGAGGTGGAGATCTTCACCCGGGCCACCACCGCCGCGCTGCCCCCGGCTGTCGAGCTCGCCCCCGGGGTCCTCGTCCGGCATGTGGACGCCGGGCCCTACGAGGGGCTGGCCAAGGAGGACCTCCCGGCGCAGCTGTGCGCGTTCACCCACGGCGTCATGCAGGCGTGGGCCGGGCACCGGCCGGGCCACTACGACCTCGTCCACTCCCACTACTGGCTCTCCGGCCACGTCGGCTGGCTGGCCGCCGAGCGCTGGGGCGTGCCGCTGGTGCACGCCATGCACACCATGGCCAAGGTCAAGAACGCCGCGCTGGCGGCGGGCGACACCCCCGAGCCCGCGGCCCGCGTCATCGGCGAGCAGCAGATCGTCCGCGCCGCCGACCGGCTGATCGCCAATACCGCCGAGGAGGCGGACGAGCTGGTGCGTCACTACGAGGCGGCGCGCGAGCTGGTGGCGGTCGTCCACCCCGGGGTGAACCTCGACCGCTTCCGGCCCGCCGACGGCCGGGCCGCCGCCCGCGCCCGGCTGGGGCTCCCGGCCGACGCGCTCATACCCCTCTTCGCCGGGCGCATACAGCCGCTGAAGGCGCCCGACATCCTGCTGCACGCGGTCGCCCACCTCCTGGAGGAGGACCCCTCGCTGCGCGAGCGCATGGTCGTGCCCGTGGTGGGCGGTCCCAGCGGCAGCGGCCTGGCCAAGCCCGAGAAGCTGCACAAGCTGGCGGCGCGGCTGGGGATCTGCGATGTGGTGCGGTTCCGGCCACCCTGTGCGCAGGACGAGCTCGCGGACTGGTACCGGGCGGCGTCCGTGCTGGTCATGCCGTCGTACAGCGAGTCGTTCGGACTGGTGGCCATCGAGGCGCAGGCGTGCGGCACCCCGGTCGTGGCGGCCTCGGTGGGCGGCCTTCCGGTGGCCGTACGGGACGGGGTCAGCGGCACGCTGGTCGACGGCCATGACCCCGCCGACTACGCCCGCGCCCTGCGCCCCTTCGCGCGGGAACCGGGGCGGGCGGACCGGATGGGCGCGGCCGCGGCCCGGCACGCGCAGTCCTTCGGGTGGGACACGGCCGCCGCGGCGACGGCGGAGGTGTACACGGAGGCGATGCGCGAGCGGCGTCGCCTACGATCGGCCCATGGCTGACCCCAAGGCTGACCCCATGGCCGGGACCGAGGCTGACCGCGAGGCCGGGCCCAAGACTGACCGCAAGGCCGACACCGCCCCCGAGGCCGACCCCCGGGCCGTCATCGAGCGGACGCTGAACGAGGCCGAACTGGAGTGGGAGAGCCCGGAGGACGGCACCTACGTCGTCACCCTCCCGGGCACCCGCAAGCTGTCGACCACCTGCTCGCTGCGGGTCGGCCGGCACTCGCTCTCGGTCAACGCCTTCGTCGTCCGCCACCCGGACGAGAACCACGAGGCGGTCCACCGCTGGCTGCTGGAGCGCAACACCCGGCTGTACGGGGTGAGTTACGCGATCGACCAGCTCGGCGACATCTATCTGGTGGGCAAGCTGCCGCTCGTGGCCGTGACCCCGGAGGAAGTGGACCGGCTGCTCGGCACGGTGCTGGAGAACGCGGACGGCAGCTTCAACACGCTGCTGGAGATGGGGTTCGCCACGGCCATTCGCAAGGAGTACGCGTGGCGGACCTCGCGGGGCGAATCGACACGGAATCTTGAGGCGTTCAGCAATCTGACTCGCGACGCGGCGAAGTGAACGACCGGGCCCCGGCCCGGTCGTCGTCCGACGCCCACCTTTCTGCTTGACGCGCACCCTTCTGCTTGACGCCCACCTTTCTGATTCACGCACGTCTTTCTGCTTGACGTGCGCCCATCCTGACGCGACCCCTTCCGCGCGCCCTTGCCCCATGGCATTCTCACGCCGTCTCTCACCTGAACTTCGTTCACATCCATGGAAGGCGGGGCTGGCTCATGGGCACGGAGATCGACAGAAGGCAGCTGCTCGGCGGTGCGATGGGCCTGGCGGCGGGCGCCACGCTCCTGGGGGTGGGCGCCCCGCTCCTGACCGCCACGGACGCGGCGGCGGCCGCACCGCGTGCGTCGGGCGGAACGCATGCGTCCGGCGGGGCCCGCACGTCCGGTGGAGCCCGTACGTCCGCCCTCTGGCGTGAGTTCCGCGACCGGCCGTACACCCACCCCCAGATCCCCTACGTCGGCCGCGCCGGATACCTCGGCGGCCGCGCGGACTTCCCCGGCCGGCCCGTCGTCGCGGACGTCCGCGCCTTCGGGGCCCGGCCCGACGGCTCCGCCGATGCCGCCCCCGCGATCAACCGCGCCATCGCGGCCGCCGGACGCCGCGGCGGCGGCACGGTCCTGGTGCCGCCCGGGACGTACCGCGTGGACGACATCATCCGCCTCGGCTACGACAACGTCGTGCTGCGCGGCGCGGGCAGCGGCCGCACCACCCTCCACGCGACCCGCAGCCTCACCGAGCTGATCGGGCCGTACGGCAGCCGCTACGGCGGGAACAAGTCGTCCTGGTCCTGGGCCGGCGGGCTCATCTGGATCTGCCCGGACGCCCGCTGGCGCTCCCTCACCGACGCGATCCGGGCCCAGGCGTGGCCGTTCGAGGGCTGGACCGGCGACCGGCGCGACGAGTGGCACACCCTCACCGACTTCGCCGCCTCCGCCCGCCGCGGCGACTGGACGGTGACCGTCGAGGACCCGTCCGCCCTGCGCCGCGGCGACCGCGTGCTGTTCCAACTCGCCGACGACGACACCCACTCGCTGCTGGCTCATATGGCCGGTGATGTCGAGGGCGCGGCCGAGTACGTCTGGACCGACAAGACCAAGCTCACCTCGTACGTCCCCTATGAGTGGCCGTGCCGCGTCGTCGCCGTGGACCGGCGGCGCCGCCGGGTGACCCTCGACCGTCCGCTGCCGCTCGACGCCCGGCCCGCGTGGCGGCCCCGGTTCACCACGCTGGTGCGCCCGGTCACCGGCTCCGGGGTCGAGGGCATCACCCTCGACGTCGTCGAGACCCCGCAGGCGCAGCATCTGCTGGACAAGGGGTACAACGGGGTCGCGCTGCAGTGCGCGTGGGACTGCTGGGTGGACGACGTGACCGTCAACAACGTCGACAACGGCTTCCTGCTCGTCGCCGCCAAGGCGTGCACCCTGCGCCGCACCCGGGTGACGGGCCGGGGCAGCCACCATCCTTACTGCTGCCGCGAGGGCTCGCACGACAACCTCGTGGAGGACTTCGTCCTGGCCCAGCGCACCGTCCCGGCCCCGGCGGGGACACAGCTGCACGGGATCAACGTGGAGGGGCTGTCCAGCTACAACGTCTGGTCGCGCGGCCGGATGGAGATGGGCACCTTCGACACCCACCGCGGGATGCCCTTCGCCAACGTCCGTACGGAGATCACCGTGGACAACACGGGGTCGCACGGCGGCGACGCGAGCGCCGGTCCGCTCTACGGGGCGCGGTTCGCCCACTGGAACGTCACGGTCACCAATCAGCGGGCCGGGTGCGTCAAGATCGACGACATCGCGCCGTACAGCGCGACGGTCGGAATCAGCGAGGTGCGGCAGTTCGGCCAGATCGACGTCCCGGACTTCACCGGTCCGCTCCACTCCCGTATCGAGTCCTACGGGCACCCGGAGGCCGTCCACCCCCGCAACCTGTACGAGGCGCAGCGCGCGATCGGCTGACATCTCCCGGAAAACACGGTGCGAAACGCGGTGAAGAAATACGGTTCATGAGGGCTCTTCATGGTGAACCGGCTCCGGCCGGGAACCATGAAGAGGAGACACAACAGTGCTCATGGACAATCCGTGGCTCACGGTGGCAACGGTCGTGACAGTGGCCGTGCTACGGCTGATGGGGGACGTCATCCGCTGGCTGGCGGCGCGCTCGGGCGAACGGCTCCGGGCGCGCACGCTGGCCGAGTTGGTGAGCAGAACGGCTCCGGGCACGGTCCTCACCGACCGCCGCCCCGACGGCGCGGCGCTGACCATACGGCGGCCCGACGAGCGGGAGGGCGAGCGGGAGGAGCGGGGCGGACGCGGCGGACGGGACGGGGGCGATCGAGGTGAGTGACACCGCCGAGGAGACCACGCGCGGCGGGCGGCCGGAGGAGGAGTTCGACGCCTTCTACGCCCGCACCTACCCCTGGCTGGCCGCCCGCGCGGTGATGCTCAGCGACAACCGGCAGAACGCCGAGGACGCCGTGCAGGAGGCGTACATCGAGGCGATGCGCCGCTGGCCCGAGGTCAGGACGTGTGCCTCTCCCGAGGCATGGGTGACCACCACCATGCGGCGCAAGCTCTCACGGGACGGGCGGCGCTGGTGGTTCCGCTGGAAGCCGGTCGAGCTGACCGTCCCGGCCGCCACGAGCGCGAGCGTGGAGGAGACCGCCGAGGCGCTGGCCGCCCTGCGGGCCCTCGGCACGCTGCCGCCGCGCCAGCGCCAGGTGGTCGTCATGCACTCGCTCGAGGGCATGAGCTATCAGGCGATCTCCGCCGAGCTGGGCATCTCCGTGGGCAGCGTCGGCAGCAACCTCCACAAGGCCCGCGCCCGGCTGAGCCTGCTGCTGGACGTCTCCCCGGAACTCGGCCGCTCGACCGAACGCCTCCTGACCCGCGCCCCGAAGGACCCGCTGAGCGCGGCGCTGTACGGCGCCGCGGAGTGGCTGTCGGACGGCTTTCGGGGCGAGGGCCGGGCATTGCGGAGCGGGGCCAGGGGCGGGGGCGGCGGCCGCGACGACGCCCCGAACCGCGCCCGCGACGGCTTTCGGGGGCATCGGTGATCGCCACCGCCCGCACGCTCCTCGCCCTCGCCCTGCTCGCCGTCTTCTACGCGCTGGTCGCGGCCATGGTGCTGCTGTGGGCCGCCTTCCTCGTGGCCGCCTTATGGACCGCGGGAACGCCGGAGGCCACGACGCCGCCCACCACCGTCGTCACCGCCTGCGCGGCGTTCGCCCCGATCGTCTTCGGCATGGTGTGGGCGGTGATCCGCACCGCCCGCCCGGCCGCCCCGCGCGAGGACGTGGTGACGGTGACCCGGCGCGGGGCGCCGGAGTTATGGCGCGCGGTCGAGGAGCTGGCCCTCGACGTCGGCACCCGGCCGCCCGGCCAGATCAAGCTGACCGCCGAGGTCAACGCCTCCGTCACCGAGGACGCACCGCTCCTCGGGCTCGCCCCCGGCCGGCGCGTCCTCTACCTCGGGCTGCCCCTGCTGGCGGGTCTGTCGCCCGCCGAACTGCGCGCCGTCCTCGCGCACGAGCTGGGCCACTTCTCCAGCCGCCACAGCCGCTTCGGCGCGGTCGCCCACCGGGGCGCGGCGGGGCTGGTCGCCGCGCGGCAGGCGATCCAGGACGCGTCGGCCGCGAATGATCTGGTGCGGCTCTACGCGGGCCTGCCGCTGCTGCTGCTCGGTCTCTACACCCGCGTCTTCCGCTGGCTCACCCGCCCGGTCCGGCGGCGGCAGGAGCTGGAGGCCGATCGCGAGGCGGCGCGGGTGGCCGGTCCGGGCGCCGTCGCCGACGCGCTGTGCTCGACGGCGGCGCTGGAGGTGGCGTGGCAGGAGTTCCTCGCGGACTTCCTCACCCCGATGCGCCGGGCGACGGGCCGGATCCCCGACGATCCGTTCCGCGCCTTCGCCCATATGGTCGAGGCGCCCGAACTGCGGGAGCCGATGGCCGCGTTGCGCGCACGCGCTGTCGAGCGGCCCGCGAACCCCGACGACGCGCATCCGGCCCTGGCCGTCCGGCTGGAACGGCTGTCGCGCCTGCCCGCGCGGGGGCCCGTCGCGGCACCCTCCCGGGAACCCGGCTCCGCAGAGCTCTCCATACAGCTTTCCGTACAGCTTTCCGTGCAGCTCTCCGTACAGCCGCGGTACGCGGTCGCGCTGGGCCGCGTCATGCTGTCCGGCCCGGACGCAGGTGAGCGGGTGCCGTGGCGGGACTGGCTCACCGAACTGGCCGAGCACCGCGCGACGCGCGTCCTCACCCCGCTGACGGAGGCGGTGCGCGGGGTGGAGGGGACGGAAGGGACGGGGCGGCGACAGAAGGCCGAACCGGAGCCGGAACCGGAGCCGGACACGCTGACCATCCACCGAGTGCTGCGCCTGCTGGACGGCGGCCGCCGCATGCCGCTGGCCCGCGCGCTCAACGCCCGTCTGCCGGAGGGCGAGCGGATGTCCCGCAAGAAGCAGACCGAACAAGACCCACTCGCTCCCCTGGCCGAGGCCCTGGCCGTACTGATCGGGGCGCAGCTGGTCGCGCGGGGGACCGCGTACTGGGCCGTGCACTGGACCGGCCCCAGCATCCTCGTACCGCCCGACGGCATCGCCCCCGAGACCATCCGCACCTGGGCCGACACCGCCGTACGGCTCCCCGGCCAGACCCAGCGGCTGGGCCTGCACTTGGCCGCCCTGGGCGTGGACGAACGCGCACCCCTGCCCACCACCGGCCGGTCCGGAGCCACGGCGGATGGGCCGACACCGGGCGAGAGGGCGCGACGGATCAGCATCGCACCCGGGCCCACCGCCCCCGCACGCCGACGCATCACCGCCGTACGGGCGCTGGCGCTCACCGTGCTGGTGGGGATGACGGGGCTGACGCTCGCCCTCTGGGCGAACCGGGACGAGCCGAGCTACCCCGGAACCCCGGTGACCCGCTGGAACGACCGCTACCAGCCGGGCGGTGGCACGGCCACGAACCCCGCACCGTTCCCGACCTACCGGCAGCCCACCTTCCCGGCATGGCCCACGCCCCCGGCGTACCGCCTGCCCCCGCCCTCAGTGCCGACCATCCACATCGAGCCCGTCATCCCGAGATCCACCCCCTGATTCCGGCGAAGGCAGCCCAGCCCCACTACGAGGAGCC
>NZ_JAEEAP010000457.1 GCF_016103465.1 Streptomyces sabulosicollis | reverse complement strand
GGGTGTCAGGCGCGGGGGCCGGGACTACGGTTTGCGGGCCACCCCGCCGTAGGCCCACACCCGGCTCGGGTCGGACTCGGCGCCGATGCCCGGGCGCCACGAGGGCAGTTGCACCAGGCCCGGGGCCAGCAGGTCGAGCCCGGCGAAGAACTCCATGATCTCGGCACGGTCGCGGGCCACCAGGGACACCGGGTCCTCGAAGCTGATGACCTTCCAGTCCCGGTCGGTGTCGACGGTGAAGTCGCCGGTGGCGTGGGAGATGACCAGACAGCTGCCCGGCGCGGCCCAGTCCATGAGCCTGCGGACGATGCCGACGGGGTTCGCCAGGTCCTCGATGTAGTCCAGGACGAGCGTCAGCAGGATCGCGACCGGCTGTGCGGGGTCGAGCAGCCGTCGCAGCTCCTCATGGCCCAGCAGGTCCTCGGGCGAGCGGATGTCGGCCTTGACCATCGTGGTGCCGGAGACGGAGAGCCGGGCCTGGCCGTGGCTCGCCACGATGGGGTCGTTGTCGGCGTAGACGACCCGCGCCCGGGGATTCACCGCCTGGGCGATTTCATGCACATTCGGGGTGGCCGGCAATCCAGCGCCGATATCCAGGAATTGACTGATGCCATTGGTGGCGAGATGGCGGACGGCACGGTGAAGAAATCTCCGATTGGAGAGCGCGGTGTCGCGGACTTCCGGTGCGACTCCCAGAAATCGCTGAGCCTGCTGGTAATCCGCGAGGTAATTGTCCTTACCGCCGACGAGATAGTTGTAGACCCTGGCCGGATTCGCCGCGCTGACCGCAAGACGGCCGTGGTCGGCCGGCCGCCACTCCCTCGTCCTGAGCCCGATGCCGGGTCCGCTGCTCTTCATCGTGATTCCCTTACCACTAGCACTGCCTCGCCTCGCCGCCGACGGTTCCGGGTCACCGCGGGTGCGGAGCCGCCCCCGGACGCCAGGTGACGGTCTTCCTCGGCCCCGGTTCGGCCCAGGCGACCGGATCCCGCGCCCACAGGTGGAAGGGCAGGTCGACATCCGCCGACACCCGGCTGAGCTGGCCCCAGGAGTACGCGCCGGAGTGGGCCGCGGCGGCCTGGAGCGCGGCTTCGAGACAGGCGCGAGCGGTGCGTTCGGCCCGGCAGGTGCCGCTCGGGCCGGACCCCTCCACCCCGCCGCAGAGCTGGAAGGTGCTCCAGGCGTAGAGGGGTCCGTCCTCGACATGAGGCTGGTGCTGCTGGTCGACGTTCACAGGCCCTCTCCAGACGCGTCCCTACCGGGCGGCTGTAGCGATGCGTCCAGCATGGAAGAGGGCGGATCAGCGGCGGTATACCGGCGGTAAAGCGGTGGCCGCGGCGGCTCGACCGGGTCCGGCCCGGTCGGGGTCCCGACGCGGCCGCATCACCTTCCGCGCGGGAGAGGGCCCTGGTCACACGCCATATGGCCCACGGCGTGGGTCCAGAGCCGCCCGGTCACCCGGTCATCCGGCGAGCCAGCCCAGGACCTCGCGGTTGATCCGCTCGGGCCGCTCCAGGTGGAGGAAGTGCCCCGTGCCGTCGACCAGTTCCATGCGCGAGCCCGCGGGGAGGTGGTCCCGGGCCCCCTGGACGACATCGGCACCGATGCAGCCGTCGTCGGTGCCGTGCAGATAGAGGATGGGGACCTCTCCGGTCCGGGTGACCGCCTCCTGCTCGGCCGCGTACGCCGCCACATGGCGCGACGGGTCGAACAGCGCCCGGTAGTAGCCGATCGCGGCGGCGAGGTGGGCCGGGTCCCGCAGGCTCTCCTTGACGTGCGCGATGTCCTCGGCGGCGTCCTCGTACCCGGGCGACCAGTCGCGCCACAGGCCGTCGATCAGGGCCATGTCGTGCGCCGCCGCGCCGGCCTCGGCCAGCGGCGTCTGGAACAGGAAGATGTAGAAGGAGCGCTTGAACTGGCCGTAGTCATAGGTGAAGAAGTCGGCCAGCACCCCGCCCAGCGGGGGCACCGACATCGTGACCGCGCGCCGCCAGCGCTCGGGGGCGCTGCCGGTGGCGCCGTACGCGGCGATGGCGCCCCAGTCGTGGCCGATGAGCACGGCGTCGCCGTCGCCGCCGAACGCCTCGTGGAGCGCGTTGGCGTCGGCGGCGATCGCCCCCGCCTGGTAGGCGCCGTCGGCAGGTATGCCGCTGGGCGCGTAGCCCCTCATGAAGGGCGCGACGGCGTGGTAGCCCGCGTCCGCGAGCGCGGGAAGCAGATGGCGCCAGGAGTGCGCGGAGTCCGGGAAGCCGTGCAAGCAGAGCGCCAATGGGGCGTCGGCCGGGCCCGCTTCGAAATACCCGAAATCAAGTCCATTTGCGTTGATGTTCTTCAGCTCTGTCACGCCCGAGGATGCTAATGCACCGTCAGGATGCCGTCCATGTATGGCCGGAACGGGCTGCGCGCCGGGCCGGGGAAGTGGCAGACTGCGCCATACCGTCCGGTAATTCGATGACGCACCGCGTGTTTTCGCCGGCCGAGCCCCAGGGAGGCCCGATGACCAGCCCGAGCAGCCCCGTCGCGGACCACCGCGACGCGATGATGCACCGCGGATTCCTCTACCGCGACGAGGAGGAAGTGGTCGACGTCTGCGTCCCGTTCCTCCGCGAGGGCCTGGAGGCGGACGACGCCGTGGCCGTCGTGGCCGCCACCTCCAACATCGACGCGCTGCGGGACGCGCTCGGGCAGGACGCCAAGGCGGTGCAGTTCGAGGAGGCGCTCAGCTGGTACCAGCACCCGGTCAAGACCATCGCCGCCTATGACTCCTTCGTGAAGGCCGAGAAGCCGCGCCGGGTCCGGGTGATCGCCGAACCGGTGTGGCAGGGCCGCACCCCGCTCGAGGTGGTGGAGTGGGCGCGCTACGAGTCGATCGTCAACGCGGCCTTCGCCCACTCCGGCGCCCGCGCCATCTGCTGCTACGACCGGCGTCTGCTGCACCCCGAGATCCTCGCCTACGCGCGCCAGACCCACCCCGAGATCATCGACGGCCACGGACCGGAGAAGAGCGACGCCTACACCGACCCCGGCCCGTTCAGCGCCACCTGCGACCGGCGTCCCCTGCCGTCCGCCCCGCGGGCGGCCGAGTCCGTGTCGATCGTCTCGACCGACCTGGACGCCGTGCGCGCCTTCGTCGCCGAGCGGGCGAGCCGGCACGGCATGGGCCATGACGCGCTGCGCAACATGGTCGCGGCCGTGAGCGAGGTGTCCACCACCGCGATCCGGCACGGCGGGGCCCCGGCGCGGCTGAGCACCTGGGTCCACGACGGCGATCTGGTCTGCGAGATCTCCGGGCCCGGCCACTGGTACCCGGACGCGCTGTGGGGCTTCACCCCGCCGGCCGACAGCGAGCCCGGGTTCGGGCTGTGGGGCGTGCGGATGCTGTGCGACGTCGTGCAGATGCAGGCCGACGCGGACGGCACCCTCATCCGGCTGCGCACCCGGATCTGAGGCGCCCGGACCGGACGCGGCCCCAGCGCCGCCGCCCCGGCCGGATGCGGCCGGGGCGGTGCGGAGCGACACTGGCGTGGAGGGCAACAGCCGTGATGCGGAGTGTGCGTATGGATGGGCTGCCATCCGTCTGGGAGAGCACCCGATGAACACGCCCCACCGGCGCCGGGGCGCCCGGGGCACCCCGAGGGTGCGGGACCTGCCCACCCGCATCGACGCCACCGGCACCCGGCGGGAGACGGACGCGCTCGGGGCCGTCGAGGTCCCGGCCGACCGGTACTGGGGCGCCCAGACCCAGCGGGCCCTGGTCCACTTCGCGATCGGTGACGACCGTATGCCCAAGGCGGTCTACCACGCGTACGGCTATGTGAAGAAGGCCGCCGCGCTGGTCAACGGGCGGGAGGGGCGGCTGGCCGGGTGGCAGGCCGATCTGATCGCCCATGTGGCCGACGAGGTGGTCTCCGGTGCGCTGGACGACCACTTCCCGCTGTATGTGTGGCAGGCCGGCTCCGGCACCCAGACCAATATGAACGTCAACGAGGTCATCAGCAATCGCGCGATCCAGCTGGTCGGCGGCGTCGTGGGCAGCAAGGAGCCGGTGCACCCCAACGACCACGTCAACCTGGGCCAGTCCTCCAACGACACCTTCCCCACGGCCATGCACATCGCCGCGGTGCGCGTCCTGCACGATCCGCTGCTGCCGCAGGTCAGCCTGCTCCAGGAGGCCATCGCCGCCAAGTCCCGGGCCTGGTACGACATCGTCAAGACCGGCCGCACCCATCTGCGGGACGCGGTCCCCCTCTCCGTGGGGCAGGAGTGGTCCGGCTACGCCGCCCAGCTCTCCGACGCGCTGGAACGGCTGCGGGCCACCCTGCCGGACCTGTACCAGCTCGCCATCGGCGGCACCGCGGTCGGCACCGGTCTGGGCGCCCCGGAGGGCTTCGGGCCCGCGGTGGCCCAGGAGATCGCCGGGGCCACCGGCCATCCGTTCAAGGTGGCGTCCAACCTCTTCGCCGCACAGAGCGGTGTGGACGCCATGGTGGCCGCCTCCGCCGGGCTGCGGGGGCTCGCCGTCCCCCTGATGAAGATCGCCGACGATATCCGCTGGCTGGCCTCCGGCCCGCACGGCGGGATCGGGGAGCTCACGCTGCCCGCGAACGAGCCCGGCAGCTCCAGCATGCCCGGCAAGGTCAACCCGACCCAGTGCGAGGCCATGATGATGGTGTGCACCCAGGTGCTCTCCGACGACGCCGCGGTGGCACACGCGGGCACGCGGGGCAACTTCCAGCTCAACGCGGCGCGGCCGCTGGTCATCAGCGACTTCCTGCACTCCGTGCGCGTCCTCGCCGACGCCTGCGAGAAGCTGCGCGCGTACTGCGTCGAGGGCATCGAGCTGAACCGCGAGCGGATCGAGGAGTATCTGGCCCGTTCGCTGATGCTGGTCACCGCCCTGTCCCCGGAGATCGGCCACGACCGGGCCGCCGAGATCGTCCGTAAGGCCGCCGCCGAGGGAACGACCCTGCGCGAGGCGGCCATCGCCAGCGGGCACATCGGGGCCGAGGACTTCGACCGGGTCGTGGACCCCCGGAAGATGGCCCGCCTACGCGACGGCTGACCTCATCGGCGTACCCCGTGCTCGGCCAGCGGCCCCACCTCCAGACCCGCGGCCCGGCACTCCGCCACCACCACGGGCAGCGCGGCCAGCGTGGCGCGCCAGCAGCCCGTGGCCGCGGCACGGTCGGTGTCGTGCAGCAATACGGTGGCCCCGCCGCGCAGGTCGCGCCGTACGGCGGCGGCCACCGACCCCGGGGTGGCGTCCTCGGTCCAGTCGCGCCCCCAGGCCGACCAGAGGACGGGGGTGAGCCCGGCCCGGACCGCAGCCAGCCAGCGGCCGCCGGTGAGGATGCCGTACGGCGGCCGGTACCACCGCGGTGTGGCGCCGGTGGCCAGCCGGATCGCGCGGGCGGCCCGGGCCACCTCATGTGCGTCCCGGGACACCGTGGGCAGCCAGGGGCGGCTGTGGGTCCAGCCGTGGACGGCCAGCTCATGGCCCCGGCGGACGATCTCCAGCGTGGTGTGCGGAAAGCGTGTCACCCCGTCCCCCAGGACGAAGAAGGTGGCGCGGACACCCAGCTCGTCGAGCACCTGGAGGAAGCGCGGGGTGGTGCGCGGATCGGGGCCGTCGTCGAAGGTGAGGGCCACATGGTCGGGCCGTCCGCGGCCCGCCAGGGCGGGGAAGAGGACGCGCCGGGGGCCGGGCAGCCAGGTGCCGGCGGGTGCGAGGTGGGCGGCCGCCGCGAGCAGCGCGGTGTCGCGCACCAGGACACCGGAGCGGCGGCGGACGTTCATGGTGTTCCCTCGCCGCCGGGGCTGCCCCGCCCTCCGGGGAGCGGCGCCCCGGAGTTCCGCGGCGGCTCGGGGACGGCCTGGTCCCAGCCGCCGCACGTGGCGGGCGAGCGGGTCAGGCCCACGATGCCGGCCGCCATCAGCAGGATCCCGGCCACCTCGGGCACGATGCGCGGCCCCAGCTCGATGCGTTCGCCGAACAGCACCCAGCCCAGTGCGATGCTGACCAGGGCGTCGCCGAGGGTGAGTGCGGGCTGCGAGGCGGCCAGGGTGCCCGCGCGCAGGGTGCTCTGCAGCAGCAGGAAGCTCAGCAGCCCTACGGCACACACCGCGTACAGCGGCCAGTCGGTGAGCACCGCGACCACCCCACCGGCGAACCGCCCGGTCAGCTCCTTGATCAGCGCCGCCGTGCAGGCGAAGCAGGCGGCGGTGGCGCTGCCGAGGGCGGCGGCGCGCGCGGCCCCGCGCAGCACCCGGGCCCCCGCGATCAGGCCGCCCGCGGCGATGGCCACCACCACGCCCACGGGCAGCCAGCGGCCGTTGCGCGCCGTGGGCCAGCCGCTGGAGGGGTCGGCCGCCGCCAGGAAGAGCGCGAGCCCGGCGGCGAGCATCACGAACGACAGCCAGGTCCGGCCGTCCGGACGGTGGCGGAACACCAGACTGCCGACCACCAGGGTGAACAGCAGCTCGCTGACCAGCAGCGGCTGGACCACCGAGAGCCGCCCGACCGCCAGCGCGCCCACCTGCGCCACCGCCGACACCACCATCGCGGCGAGACCGGCCAGCCAGAACGGGCGGTGCAGCAGCCGCGCCAGCCGCAGCAGGTTCCGCATCGGCCCCCCGTCGCCCGGCTCCTCCCGGACCTGGTCCATCGCGGCCCGCCGCTGCAGTACCGAGGCCGCGCCGTTGCCCAGGGCGGACAGCAGGGCCAGCACGATGGTCAGGGCGCTCACCGGGGGTCACCCGAAGCGTGTGGCCAACCGGTGGTACAGCCGGGGGGCCAGCGCCCGGACCACCGCGGGCAGCCGCATCCAGGCCGGTACGTACACCTCGTCCCGCCCGCGCTCCACCGCGTCCCAGACCGCGTCGGCGATCCGCTCGGGCGGCAGCGGGCGGGGCAGCCGCCGGGTGTACGGGGCGCCGCGCCGGGCGAAGAACGGGGTGTCCACCACGCCGGGGACCACATGGGTGACGCGCACACCGGCCCGGCTCAGCTCGTGGCGCAGGGCGTCGGCGAAGACGCCGAGCGCCGCCTTGGCCGCGGAGTACACCGCCTCGCCGCGCACCCCGACGGTCCCGGCCACCGAACCGATCAGCACGATGTGTCCGCGCCGTTCGGCCTCCATCCGGGGGACGACCATGCGGACCAGGCGCATCGCGGCGAGCAGATCGACGCGGACCACCTGGTCGATGGCGGCGGGCGGCATCGTGGCGAAGGGGCCCGCCCAGCCCTGTCTC
>NZ_JAEEAP010000456.1 GCF_016103465.1 Streptomyces sabulosicollis | reverse complement strand
TCGTCAGCCTCAGCAAGCGCCGTGGCTTCGTCTACCCGTGCAGCGAGATCTACGGCGGCCAGCGCGCCGCCTGGGACTACGGACCGCTCGGTGTGGAGCTGAAGGAGAACATCAAGCGGCAGTGGTGCAGCGCGTCCTCACCGGCGCGCAGATCGGGGCGGCCGAGCAGGGCCCAGCCGTCGAGCAGCAGCGCCGCGGCATAGCCGCCCTCGGCGACCGGTTCGGCGCCCGGCGTGCTCACGACGAGCGCCGGACGGTCGGGAACGGACGTCAGCACATGGTCACGGCCGGAGGTGCGGACGGGCACGGACGGGAAGGCACGGCCCAGCTCCTCGGCGGTGCGCCGGGCGCCGACGACGGACGCCCGCAGCCGGACGCCCCCGCATGCGCGGCACTGCCAGGCGGGCTCGTCCCGCCCGCACCACCCGCACACCAGATGGTCCGCGTCCCGCGCCTCCAGCGGGCCCGAGCAGTGCGCACAGCGCGCGGGCTCCCGGCAGCGCTCACAGGCCAGCTTCGGCACATAGCCCCGGCGCGGCACCTGCACCAGCACCGGGCCCCGGGTCAGCGCGTCCCGTACGGTCTGCCAGGCGAGCGTGGGCAGCCGGGCGGCGCGGGCCTCCGCGTCCCGGGCCACCTCGCCCTCGTCGACCGTACGGATCAGCGGGGCGGCCGCCCGGACCCGCTCGCGGTCGGCTTCGAGCGGCCGCGCCCAGCCGTTCTCCACCAGCTGGGCGGCCTCGACGGTGCGGCCGAGGTCGCCCAGCAGGAAGCCGGTCTTCTCCTGGACGGCGCGCAGCAGCAGCACATCGCGGGCGTGGGGCTGCGGCAGCCGGTCGTCGCTGTGGCTGCGGTCCCCGTCGTCCCAGATCCCCACCAGCCCGAGGTCCCGGACCGGTGCGAACATCGCCGCCCGGGTGCCCACCACCGCGCGGACCGAGCCCCGGCTGACCGCCAGCCAGCGGCGGTAGCGCTCCTCGGGCCCGAGGTCGGCGGTGAGCAGCACATGCCGCCCCGGGCCGCCGAGCACCTCCGCGAGCGCGGCGTCGACCCGCTCGGCGGTCCGCCCGTCGGGCACGACGACGAGCGCCCCGCGCCCGGACGCGAGCGTGGCGGCCACGGCGGTGGCCCACTCCCGGGGCCAGTGCGGTCCGGGCAGCGCGGTCCACACGGCACGCGGCCGGTCCCCGCGCGCCAGCGCCTCCAGGAACCCGGGCCCGGCCGGATAGCGCGCCCAGCTCCCGGGCGCGGGCGGCCCCGGCGGGGGCAGCGGCGGCGGTGACGGCTCGCCCTCGGCGCGGGCGTTGCGCTTGGGCAGGGCCAGTTGCAGCACATCGGCGAGCGACCCGGCGTACCGGTCGGCGACCGCCCGGCACAGCGCCAGCAGCCCGGGCCCCAGCACCGGCTCCGTGGAGACCACCTGCGCGAGGGCGGCCAGCGGGCCGCGGTACTCGGACTCGGCGACGCGCTCGATGATGTACCCGTCGAGCAGCCCGCCCCCCTCGCGCCGCCCCTCGCGCACCTTCCCGGTGCCGGCCCCGAACCGCACCCGCACCCGCACCCCGGGCCGGGCCTCGGCGTCCATCTCGGCCGGCACCGCGTAGTCCCACAACTTGTCGAGGTGGACCGGCCCCTTGTCCACCAGCACCCGCGCCACCGGCCGCTCCGCGGCCAGCGCCGCCCCCCGCCAGGTCCGCGGCTTGGCCTTGGGCACCTTGGCCTTGCGCACCGTCTCCCGAATGAGCGCGAGCTGCTCCCCCTCCGACGCCTCCGCCGGATCCATCGGCCGCTCGTTGTCCCTGCTCACAGATCAAGTCTTAGCAGACCGCACGGACATCAGACGGACGCGAAGGCCCGGGCGCCGCGGGGGCGTCCGGGCCTTCGTGGGGGCCGTGTGTTCGAGCCGGTGCCTACAGACCCGCCGCCGCGCGGAGGGCGTCGACGCGGTCGGTGCGCTCCCAGGTGAAGTCGGAGTGCTCGCGGCCGAAGTGGCCGTACGCCGCGGTCTGGGCGTAGATCGGGCGGAGCAGGTCGAGGTCGCGGATGATCGCGGCCGGGCGGAGGTCGAAGACCTCGGAGATGGCCTTCTCGATCTTCTCGGAGTCGACCGCGGCGGTGCCGAAGGTCTCGACGAAGAGGCCGACCGGCTCGGCCTTGCCGATGGCGTACGCGACCTGCACCTCGCAGCGCTGGGCGAGGCCCGCGGCCACCACGTTCTTGGCGACCCAGCGCATGGCGTAGGCGGCGGAGCGGTCGACCTTGGAGGGGTCCTTGCCGGAGAAGGCGCCGCCGCCGTGACGGGACATGCCGCCGTAGGTGTCGATGATGATCTTGCGGCCGGTGAGGCCGGCGTCGCCCATCGGGCCACCGATCTCGAAGCGGCCGGTGGGGTTGACCAGCAGGCGGTAACCCTCGGTGTCGAGCTTGATGCCGTCCTCGACCAGCTCGTTCAGCACGTGCTCGACCACGAACTCCCGGATGTCGGGCGCCAGCAGTGAGTCCAGGTCGATGTCGGAGGCGTGCTGCGAGGAGACGACGACGGTGTCCAGGCGGACCGCCTTGTGGCCGTCGTACTCGATGGTGACCTGGGTCTTGCCGTCCGGGCGCAGGTAGGGGATGGTCCCGTTCTTGCGGACGTCGGAGAGCCGGCGGGAGAGCCGGTGCGCCAGGTTGATCGGCAGCGGCATCAGCTCGGGCGTCTCGTCGCAGGCGTACCCGAACATCAGGCCCTGGTCGCCCGCGCCCTGCTTGTCCAGCTCGTCCTCGTCGCCCTCGACCCGGAGCTCGTAGGCGGAGTCCACACCCTGGGCGATGTCCGGCGACTGTGAACCGATCGACACCGAGACGCCGCAGGAGGCGCCGTCGAAGCCCTTCTTCGACGAGTCGTAGCCGATCTCGAGGATCTTGTTCCGGACGAGCGTCGCGATCGGGGCGTACGCCTTGGTCGTCACCTCGCCGGCCACGTGCACCAGACCGGTGGTGATCAAGGTCTCGACCGCGACCCGGGAGGTCGGGTCCTCCCGCAGAAGGGCGTCGAGAATGGTGTCGCTGATCTGGTCAGCGATCTTGTCGGGGTGACCCTCGGTCACGGATTCCGAGGTGAACAGGCGGCGGGACACATCGCTCCCTGGGGTTGCAGCGGCTGCTGGCTGATCATGGTCGGGACCGCCCGGGGGCTGCGCCCGGTGCGGTTCCTGGGCCAGTTTATCCGGCACGTCCACCGGTCAAGCATCCCCGTCCCACAGAACGGGCAGGCCCGTGACCGGGAACATACCTTGCCTCAAGCCGAAATACAGCCCCACCCCGCCGTGCCCCGGCGTGACAGGAATGTGTCATGAGCCCGATCGGCCGTGTCACGCCCGCGTCGAGCCCGCCGAGAGGACCCGCCCGCCGCCCTCGGTCCGGGCTCAGCCCAGGCGGCGGGCCACCAGGTCCCAGACGGTGTCGGCGAGCGCGCCCTTGGGGCCGTACGGCACGGGCGTCTCGGTGCCGTCGGCGCCGAGCACCACGGCCTCGTTGGTCTCGGCGCCGAAGGTCTTGTGCTCCCCGACCTCGTTCACCACGAGCAGATCGCAGCCCTTGCGCGCCAGCTTCGCCCGCCCGTTGGCGAGCACATCGTCGGTCTCGGCGGCGAAGCCGACCACGATCTGGCCGGGGCGGGCGCGCTCCGCGGAGATCTCCGCGAGGATGTCCGGATTCCGTACCAGGGCGAGCGGCTCGGGCTCCTGGCCCTCCCGCTTCTTGATCTTGCCCTCGGCGTACCGCGCGGGCCGGAAGTCGGCGACGGCGGCGGCCATCACCACGGCGTCGGCGTCCGCGGCGGCCTTGAGGACGGCCTCCCGCAGCTGGGCCGCGGTGCCCGCGCGCACCACATCGGCGCCCGCCGGGTCGGGCAGCTCGCTGTTGGCCGAGACGAGCGTCACCCGCGCGCCCCGGGCGACGGCGGCACGGGCCAGGGCGTACCCCTGGCGGCCGGTGGAGCGGTTGCCGAGGAAGCGCACCGGGTCCAGCGGCTCGCGGGTGCCTCCGGCGCTGACCACGACATGGCGGCCGGCCAGATCGGCGGTGAGCGCCTCGGTGCCGCGGGCCAGCACCCGGCGGCAGACCTCGAAGATCTCCCCCGGGTCCGGCAGCCGCCCCTTGCCGGTGTCCACGCCGGTGAGCCGCCCCACGGCGGGCTCGATGACGATGGCGCCGCGGCGGCGCAGCGTCGCCACGTTCTCCTGGGTGGCGGGGTGCTCCCACATCTCGGTGTGCATCGCGGGCGCGAAGACGACCGGACAGCGCGCGGTGAGCAGCGTGTTGGTGAGCAGATCGTCCGCCAGGCCGTGGGCGGCCTTGGCGAGCAGATCGGCGGTGGCGGGGGCGATCACGACCAGGTCGGCGGACTGGCCGATGCGGACGTGGGGCACCTCGTGGACGGACTCCCAGACCTCGGTCGTCGCCGGGTGCCCGGACAGCGCCGACCAGGTCGCCTCGCCGACGAAGTGCAGCGCCGAGGCGGTCGGCACGACGCGTACGTCATGGCCGGACTCGGTGAGGCGGCGCAGCAGCTCGCACGCCTTGTAGGCGGCGATCCCGCCACTGACGCCCAGGACCACCTCGGGCTTGTCCATCGCTCGGCTCTCCCCACCGGGTACGTCGTATGCCCCATCGGGCCGTACGTGCAGTCACGGTACGCCGGGTCGGCTCACGTACCCATGACACACCACGGGCCCGGCATCACTGCCGGGCCGGTGGCGAAGCGATCCGGAACTACTGCGCCGGGCCCTCGATGGCCTCGGAGGTCAGCAGGCCCGCGTTGATCTCACGGAGCGCGATGGAGAGGGGCTTCTCGTGGACGTGGGTGTCCACGAGGGGACCGACGTACTCGAGCAGGCCCTCACCGAGCTGGGAGTAGTACGCGTTGATCTGACGGGCGCGCTTGGCCGCGTAGATCACCAGGCTGTACTTGGAGTCGGTGGCCTCGAGCAGCTCATCAATCGGAGGGTTGATGATCCCCTCGGGCGCGGTCATGGGAGAGGACACTCTCTAGCCTTCCTTGTTTCGCCTGATGGCAAGAGTGAATCGAAGATCAAGCCACTCGCATCAAGGCTAGCAGCTCGCCTGCCACGTCCTCGACGGAGGTATTGACCAAGGTCGTATCGAACTCTGACTCGGCGGCCAGCTCGGTCCGCGCGGCCGCCAGCCGCCGCTCGATCACCTCGGGCGCCTCGGTGCCCCGGCCGGTGAGCCGGCGCACCAGCTCCTCCCAGCTCGGCGGCGCGAGGAAGACCAGCTGTGCCTCCGGCATGGACTCACGGATCTGCCGTGCGCCCTGCAGATCGATCTCCAGCAGCACCGGCTCCCCCGCGTCGAGGCGGTCCATGACCGCCTCGCGCGGGGTGCCGTAGCGGTTGCCCGCGAACTCGGCCCACTCCAGCAGCTCACCATTGGCTATGAGCTTGTCGAACTCCCCGTCGTCCACGAAGAAGTAGTGGACGCCGTCCCGCTCACCGGGGCGCGGTCGCCGGGTCGTGGCGGAGACCGAGAGCCAGACCTCGGGGTGTTCCTTGCGCATATGGGCGACGACCGTGCTCTTACCGACCCCGGAGGGGCCGGAGAGCACGGTCAGTCGCGGTCGTGCGGAGTGTGCTGCCATGGAGCGATTATCCAGGTTCCCGGGAGTGCCTGGAAACGCCGGGCCGGGTCAGCCGGCGGCGCCGCCGAACTCACGCTCGAGCGACGCGATCTGGTTGGAGCCCAGACCCCGCACACGACGGCTCTCGGAGATGCCGAGCCGCTCCATGATCTGCTTGGCGCGGACCTTGCCGACGCCGGGCAGGGACTCGAGGAGAGCGGACACCTTCATCTTGCCGATGACGTCGTTCTCCTGGCCCTGCTTGATGACCTCGTGCAGGGAGGCGCCGGAGTGCTTGAGTCGATTCTTGACCTCGGCGCGCTCCCGGCGAGCCGCGGCGGCCTTTTCTAGCGCGGCTGCGCGCTGTTCAGGGGTAAGGGGCGGAAGAGCCACGCCTACGTCACCTCGGATGTCGAACTGTCGGATATGGACCGGTGAGGAACCTAGTCGCCCCTCACCTGGGGAGCAACGCGCAACGCAGCGCGCGTTCGCTCTCGTCGGAGACTAGCGGCCGATCCCGCTCCAGTCAGCGAGAACAGACGAAAAGTCCTGGTCAGACTCGCTCGACTCAGACATTTACGGACAAAGTAACCGGGTTATTCGGCCACAGCACGCACTTCATCAGCCATTCGGGAGGCCGCCGCGACCAGCGACGCGGCGTCCGGACCGTGCCGGAGCACCCCCCGGCTGACGCTCGGAACGACATTTCGCACCGCCGGGCCGAAGACCACCGGAAGATCGGCGGGGGTCGCGCCCTGGGCCCCGATGCCGGGGGCCAGCAGCGGCCCGTCGATCGCCAGATCCGCGCCCAGCCGCCGCGCGGTGCCGCCGAGCGTGGCCCCGACGACGGCCCCGTACGAGCCGAGGCGTCCCTCGGCGGCCTCGGCGGCGTTCTCGGCCTTGAGCGCGGTCAGCACGGTGGCCGCGACGGTCCTCCCGTCGGGCCGTACCGCGTGCTGCACCTCGGCGCCCTCCGGGTTGGACGTCAGCGCCAGCGCGAAGACGCCCGCCCCCGCCGCCCGCGCCGCGTCCAGCGCCGGGCGCAGCGAGCCGAAGCCGAGATAGGGGCTGACGGTGACCGCGTCCGAGAAGAGCGGGCCGGCCGGATCCAGATAGGCGGAGGCGTACGCGGCCATGGTCGAGCCGATGTCGCCGCGCTTGGCGTCCATCAGTACCAGCGCCCCGGCGGCGCGGGCGTCGGCGACGGCCCGCTCCAGCACCGCGATGCCGCGGGAGCCGAACCGCTCGAAGAAGGCCGACTGCGGCTTGAGGACGGCCACCCGCTCGGCGAGGGCGTCCACGACGGTCCGGGTGAACCGCTCAAGACCGGCCACATCGTCCCCCAGGCCCCAGTCGGCGAGCAGGGAGGCGTGCGGGTCGATGCCGACGCACAGCGGGCCGCGGGCGTCCATGGCGGCGCGCAGGCGGGTGCCGAAGGGGGTGGGAGTAGCGGTCGTCATGGGTCTCTCCTCGAAAAGTTCCAGCCCTTCCGGGCGCCTCAGCCCCTCCGGCAGGCGGGGGGCCGGGCGGTGATCCCCCGATCCCAGCCCCTCAGGGGGCACCTCCCAGCGGTAGCTGGGGGAGTTTGAGGAGCGGGGTCCGGGGCGGAGCCCCGGCTGCGGGAAGGGGCGGGCAGGGGAAAACCCGCCGCAGGCGC
>NZ_JAEEAP010000455.1 GCF_016103465.1 Streptomyces sabulosicollis | reverse complement strand
AGGGTGGTTCCGGGGCGGGGCCGGTGAGCGTCGGCACCCCGCTGAGCACGGTCACGGTGGCGTCCAGCCAGTCCTTCGCCTCCCGGTGGCCGTCGGGGGTGTCCTCGGCGAGGCAGCAGATGTAGGTGACGCCCTCCTGGTGGTCGACCGCGACGAACCGGTCGGCGAAGAGCCAGCAGGCGTCCGGGGTGGTGGCCCGGTGGCGGCCCGGGGATCCGCAGTCGGCCTTGAGTTCGTAGCCGAAGTAGCCCACGTAGCCGCCGGTGAAGTCGAAGGGCAGGTCGGGGGCCTTGACCCGGCGGCGGGTCAGCTCCCGCTTGAGGTAGTCGAAGACGCTGCCCTTGATCCGGACGGCGGGCCGTCCCGCCCGCTCGACCTCGCAGACGCCGGTGTCGGTGTCGTAGCGGACGAACTCGGCGAGCGGGCCCGTGCCGTCCCCCAGGAAGGAGAAGCGGGCCTCGCCGGACTCGGTGCGCGAGCTGTCGAGCCAGAACGCGTGCGGCGCCTCCGCGTACAGCCGGGTGAAGGCCGCCTCGGTGTCGGTGGCGTCGGCCAGCCACCGGGCGTGCAGCCGGTGGCCGGGGCCCTCCTGGGGCGGCTCCGCCGGAGCGGCGTGCTCGGGGGCGGGCCGGGCCGGCTCCGCCCGGGGGTCCGCCTTGGGGGCGTCCGCCGTGGGGGTGTGCGAGGAGGCGGAGACGCTGGCTGCTGTGTCCGCCTTGGCCTTGGCCGCCGTACGGGCGCGGCGCGGCTCCTCGGCGGAGGCGGGGGTCACGGTGGAGGTCACCGACTCGCCGTTGGCGTGTTCGACGGTCAGATCGCGGAAGTTGCCGAGCATGCGGTGGCCGTATCCGGTCAGCACCGACTCGGGGTGGAACTGGACGCCCCACAGCGGACGGGCCCGGTGCCGCAGCCCCATCAGCACACCGTCCTCGGACCAGGCGATGCCCTGCAGTCCCAGCGGCAGCGGCTCGGCCACGCACAACGAGTGATAGCGCACGGCCGTGAAGTCCTGTGGAAGGCCGCGGAACAGCCCGCGCCCGCCGTGTTTGATCCGGGACAGGTGTCCGTGCCTGGGCTCGGGCGCGGACACCACCCGCGCCTGGGCGCCGAGCGCGATCCCCTGGTGCCCCAGGCCCACCCCCAGCACGGGGATGGACGACCGCTCGATCAGCCGGGCGGTGGCGCCGAAGTCCCGCGGATCGGCCGGATGGCCGGGGCCGGGGGAGAGCACGATGTTGTCGAACGCGGAGAGATCGATGTCCGCGCACTCCGGCGCGTCATGGAGAAGCACCTCCGGTTCCTCGCCGTTGACCTCGGTCAGCAGATGAAAGAGGTTGTACGTGTACGAGTCGTAATGATCGACGAGGAGTGTCCTCAGCGATTCCATCCGGATTTGCCTCCTTGCGATGAGAAATCCGACCGGGTTTCACCCGCCCCGGCCCTCGGGCCGCCCCACCCCGCTCACCTGGCGGCGAGCTCGTGGGCCGTCGGCCGCGATCCGCCTGCGACGTCCTCGTATCGACTGAAGCGGCGGGTAGAGCCACTTCTTCAGAAGCCGCTGCTGCCGTGGCATGACCAGCCAGGTCACCATCGCGGTCACACCGAGACACAGCGCCAGGGTCCGCAGCAGGAATTGGCGTCCTTGATGAACGGGATCCCCAGCACATTGAAGATGAGGACCGGAGGGAACACCGCGCTCAGATTTACCAGCCACAGTTTCCATTTAGGCGGTGGCGGCAGTGGCCGCACCGGCCCCTTGAACCAGTTCTCCAGTCCCGAGGTGCGCTGCGTCCCCCTTTCCTGGACGAAGGACCCGGTACGGGACGCCAATCGCGCGTGCTCCAGCGAGGAATCCCATGCCCGTGCCGGTCCCTCCGCCTCGAACCGGTGGAGGACGTGCCACTCCGACGAGGTCGAACCGGATCCCATCACCCCGCCCCCGAGATATCCCGGAAGGCTCGCCGCGGCATTGAGCACCTCGATCGCCCAGGCATGGAACTCGCTTTCGCGGCCGGGGTTCACCCGGTATGCGGCAGTCACCGTGACCGGTTCACTGTCCACTCCAGCCGCAACTCCTTTCCGTGCCGTTACCTTCGCCTGTTGTGTCCGGCGAGATGACACGAAGTGTTCCACACCGTGCGATCGGGAACAGTGGAATGCTCAATAACGTACATAAAAACTCGGAAAGGCCGCCGTGACCTGGGCGTTACCTACGGTTCAGGGTTCTGGTGGGACCGCGACGGGGCCGCTGATAAAGAATCTCCGGGCGGGATTGAACATGAGGAAGCGCCGGGCCGTATGAAACGTAATGCGGCCCGGCGCTCAGTACTTTCGATCAACCGATCAGCTCGATCGGCTTGGTCGGGTCGATCGGCTTGGTCAGCTCGATGGGCTCCGGTCAGCTCGGTCGGATCGATGGGCTCCGGTCAGCCGAGTACCTTTTCCAGCGCCGCCAGCGCCCCCTCCAACTCCTCACGGGTGATGGTCAGCGGCGGTGCCAGACGGATCGTCGAACCATGGGTGTCCTTGACCAGGATCCCCTCGGCCATCAGCCGCTCGCTCACCTCGCGGCCGGTGCCGAGCGCGGGGTCCACGTCGACGCCCGCCCACAGCCCCCGGCAGCGGTAGCCCACGACGCCCTTGCCCGTCAGCGCGGCCAGCCCGCCCCTCAGCACCTCGCCCAATTCCCGTGCGCGGCGCTGGAATTCCCCGGTGCGCAGCAGATCGACCACGGCCGAGCCGACCGCCGCGGCCAGCGGATTGCCGCCGAAGGTGGAGCCGTGCTCGCCGGGGCGGAGCACCCCGAGCACCGCACGGTCGGCCACCACCGCCGACACCGGCACGATGCCGCCGCCCAGCGCCTTGCCGAGCAGCAGCACATCCGGCATCACCGACTCGTGCTCGACGGCCAGGGTGGTGCCGGTGCGGCCCAGACCGGACTGGATCTCATCGGCGATGAAGAGCGTCCCGGTGCGCCGGGTCAGCTCGCGCACCCCGCGCAGATAGCCGTCGTCGGGGATGACCACGCCCGCCTCGCCCTGGATGGGCTCGATGAGGACCGCCGCCGTGGTCTCGTCGACGGCGGCCTCCAGCGCCGCGAGGTCGTTGTACGGCACGACGCGGAAGCCCGGGGCGAACGGGCCGAAGCCGTCGCGGGCGACGGGGTCGCTGGAGAACCCGACGATCGTCGTCGTCCGGCCGTGGAAGTTGTCCGCCGCCACCACGATGGTGGCCTGGTCCGGGGCGACGCCCTTCACCTCGTACGCCCACTTGCGGGCGACCTTGATGCCGCTCTCCACCGCCTCCGCGCCGGTGTTCATCGGCAGCACCATGGAGAGCCCGGTGAGCTCCGCGACCCCCTCGGCGAACCCGGCCAGCCGGTCGTTGTGGAAGGCCCGCGAGGTCAGCGTGAGCTGGTCGAGTTGACGGTGGGCCGCCTCGATCAGCGCCGGGTGGCGGTGGCCGAAGTTGAGGGCCGAGTAGCCCGCCAGCATGTCCAGATAGCGGCGCCCCTCGACGTCCTCCACCCACACGCCCTCGGCACGGGCGACGACCACGGGCAGCGGATGGTAGTTGTGCGCCAGCGAGGATTCCTCGGCGCGGATCAGCTCGTGTGACGAACGGGCGGGGCGGGCGGCGTCCGCCGCTGCGGTGGTGGCGGCGTCGGGGGTCATGGCGGTCATCAGCGGATCTCCTGTGTGCAGCACTTGATGCCCCCACCGGCCTTGTGCAGTTCCGACAGGTCGACGGGGACGGGGACGTAACCGCGGGCGGTGAGCTGGTCGATGAGCCCGGTGGCCTGGGGCGCGACGAACACGTGGCGGCCGTCGGAGACCGAGTTGAGCCCGAAGGCCATGGCGTCGTCCCGGGTGGCGATCAGTGCGTCGGGGTAGAGCCGCTTCAGCACCTCACGGCTGCCGGGGGAGAACGCCTCGGGGTAGTAGGCGATGTTCCGGTCGTCGAGGACGAACAGCGCGGTGTCCAGGTGGTAGAAGTACGGGTCCACCAGCAGCAGGCTGATGGTCGGCACCCCGAAGAACTCCTGCACCTCCTGATGGGCCGCCCGGGTGGTGCGGAAGCCGGTGCCCGCCAGGACGTAGGGCCCGGCCGGGACCAGGTCGCCCTCGCCCTCGCACACCGATTCCGGCGGATGGACATCGAACCCCGCCGCCTTGAACCACCGTTCGTAGGCGAGCTGTTCGGGCCGGCGCTGGGGTGCGTGGAACCGCGAGCCGAAGACCCGGCCCCCCAGGACGAGGGCCGAGTTCGCCGCGAACACCATGTCCGGAAGCCCCGCCACCGGCTCGATGCATTCGACCCGGTGGCCGTGGTCGCGGTAGGCGCGGATCAGCGTCTCCCATTGCGCCTGGGCGAGGTCGGTGTCGACCTCGGTGTCCTCACGCATCCAGGGATTGATGGCATACCGCACATCGAAATATCTGGGGGCACAGGTCAAGAAGCGCCTGGGGCGCGGCACACGCGTAAGGGACAACGGAGGATTCCTCTCGCTTCCGCGGGCGACCGGGGGGATGAATCAAAGGTAGAAAGCGGAGGAGAGGGGAGACAAGAAAGGAAAACTGCGTGTACGCGCAGCGATGCTGCGTGCTGGGCCCCGATCGCGCCGGTTCATTGCGTCGCGGTCGCGGGCGGGGCCGCACCGGCCTCCGGACTGCCCGTGAGCAGGTGCGACAGCACCATGTAACTGATCGTCTGGCGGACGAAGGGCTCGGCCCGGATGCGCTCCAGCACCTCCTCGAAATGCTCCACATCGGTGGCCATGACATGCAGCAGAGCGTCTGCCCCGCCGGTCACCGTCATGGCCGCGATGATCTCCGGATAGTTGCGCACGACCTCCGCGAGGCGCCGGGGCGGGGCGGCGCTGTCGCAGTACACCTCCACATACGCCTCGGTCCGCCAGCCGAGCGCGGCCGGGCGCACGGTGGTGGTGAAGCCGGTGATCACATCGGTCTCCCGCATCCGGTCGACGCGGCGCTTGACAGCGGAGGCCGAGAGCCCGATCGCGGCGCCGATCTCCGTGAAGCTCGTCCTGGCGTTGGCGACCAGCGCCGCAACGATCTTCCGGTCCAGATCGTCGAACGGTACGGACTGATGCGTCATCTCTTGCCGTCCTTTGCGGTCTTTCACTCCAAGCGCGAAGGGATCCTTCCGCATGCTCAAATCGACCCATACTAGCCTCGCGCCGACGCGAGTGTGACGGTCGGAGATCCGGTCACCTTATCGAGGAGCGCCGCTGACCAGCGTCAACACAAGAGCCCGGACCGCGGCCGCGCGCCGCGGTCGGCGGCGCGCGGAGCGGATCGTTTCCCGGGCTGTTCGCCCGGGGTCACCTCACGATGATTTCCCGGGCTCTTCTCCCGGGCTCTTCTCCCGGGGTCATCTCACTGCGGCCGCGGGGCACCGGCCGGTTGGTCCATCGCGCGGGCCAGGCTCGCCGGTCGCATGTCCGTCCAGTTCTCCTCGATGAAGGCGAGGCAGGCGTCTCGGGAATCGGCTGGGTGGGCCACCCGCCACCCATCCGGCACCGGCACGAATTCGGGCCAGAGCGAATGCTGGTTCTCTTCGTTCACCAGGACGAGAAAGGTGCCGTTGGGGTCGTCGAAGGGGTTCGACATGTCATTTCACTCCGTTGCTTTCCGAGGGTTTCCGAAGGTTCCGAGAAGCGGGGGCTAGCCGAGTCGGCGGAGAATCTCCGACAGCGCCGGGCCGATCTCGGACAGCGGTTGGGGCTGCATCATTCCGTGGTGTTCGCACTCCACATCGTGTACGTCGATGTCACCGGACACATAAGGCCGCCACGCTTCGGCCGGCACCAGGGGCTCTTGCGCCCGGCCCGGCACACCGAGCGTCGCGGCGAAGAAGACCACGTCCCCCTGGAAACGACCGGGAACGTGCGTGGTCTGCAGTCGCGGAGTCTGTTCGAAACACGCGCGCAGACCGCGCAGGGTTTCCGCGTCGAGCAGCAGATCGACGGGCGCACCTCGGTCGCGCAGGAGCTCCGCCGTTTCGTCAGCGGTCAGCTCACCCTGGGGAATGCCGTCCGTATCACCTCCGACGGCGCCGAGCAGGAAGCCGAGCATGTCCTGCTCGCTGAACTCCGGAATGTCCTCGGTGGTGAGTCGCTCCGTAGGAGCGGAATCGAGCATGACCAGAAGGTCGACGCTCTCCCCTTGCTCCTGCAGCTCGGTGGCCATGGCATGGGCCACCAGGCCGCCGAAGGACCAACCGAGGAGGCGGTACGGGCCCACCGGCTGCACGGTGCGGATCTGCTCGACGTAGTCCGCCGCCATCTCCCGGACCGTCGCGGGAGTGCGTTCGGCCCCGGCGAGCGCCCGAGCCTGCACCCCGTACACCGGGCACGAGGGATCGACATACGGTACGAGGCCAGCGTAAGGCCAGCTGATCCCTCCCGCGGGATGGACGCAGAACAGCGGAGGGGCGCTGCCCGTCGACCGCAGCGGCAGCAGGACATCGAGTGCGCGTCCGGTGTCCCCGCTGTTCAGCCGGTGCGCGAGGGCACTGACCGTCGGTGCCTCGAACAGGGCGCGGACGCCCAGTTCGACGCCGAAGACGGCTCGTACGCGGGCCACCAGGCGTGTCGCCAGCAGGGAGTGCCCGCCCAGGTCGAAGAAGCTCTGGTTCGTGCCGACATCGGGTAGCCCCAGTACCTCGGCGAACAGACCGCACAGTGTGTGCTCGGTGCCGTTCTGCGGCCGCTGCACGGCCTCGGGCGCACCGAACTCCGGTGCGGGGAGTGCGCGGCGGTCGAGTTTGCCGTTGACGGTCAGTGGGAGTTCGTCCAGGGCCATTACGGCTGACGGGACCATGTATTCCGGGAGTTTTTCCGCCATATATGTGCGGAGTGTGGTCGGGTCGGTGCTTTCGTCATCGGCCGGGACCACGTAGGCGAGGAGTTGTTTGTGGCCGGGGCGGTCTTCGTGGGCGATGACGGCCGCTTGGCTCACGGTGGGGTGGTGGGTGAGGACGGAGGCGATTTCGTCGGGTTCGATGCGGAAGCCGCGGATTTTGACCTGGTCGTCGGCGCGTCCGAGGTATTCCAGTTGGCCGTCGGTGCGCCAGCGGACCATGTCTCCGGTCCGGTACATGCGGGTGTCGGTGCCACTTTGGGCGAATGGGTTGGCGATGAAGCGTGTTGCGGTGAGGCCGGGTTGGCCGAGGTAGCCGCGGGCGACGCCGGCACCGGCGATGTAGAGCTCGCCGGGTACGCCCGCCGGTACTGGCTGTAGTGCGGTGTCCAGGACG
>NZ_JAEEAP010000454.1 GCF_016103465.1 Streptomyces sabulosicollis | reverse complement strand
CTCGTGGGCTCGGAGATGGGTATAAGAGACAGGAACGGGGCCGGCGCGGGCCGGTCAGAGCGTGTCGAGCCAGTTGCGGAGCAGCCGCGCCCCGGCGTCGCCCGACTTCTCGGGGTGGAACTGGGTGGCCCACAGGGGGCCGTTCTCGACGGCGGCGACGAACGGCTCGCCATGGGTGGCCCAGGTGACCTTGGGGGCCGGGATGTGCGGGTTGGTGGCCTCGAGCTCCCAGGTGCGGACCGCGTAGGAGTGGACGAAGTAGTACCGCTCGCCCTCGTCCAGGCCGGCGAAAAGCTGGGAGTCGCCGGGCGCCTTGACCGTGTTCCAGCCCATGTGGGGGACGACGGGGGCGCGCAGCGGCTCGACCGTGCCGGGCCACTCGTCCAGGCCCTCGGCCGGGACGCCGTGCTCGATACCCCGCCCGAAGAGGATCTGCATGCCGACGCAGATGCCCATGACCGGGCGGCCGCCGGACAGCCGGCGCCCCACGATCCAGTCGCCGCGCGCCGCGCGCAGCCCCTTCATGCAGGCGGCGAAGGCGCCGACACCGGGGACGAGCAGGCCGTCGGCGGCCATCGCCCGGTCGTAGTCACGGGTGATCTCGACCTGCGCCCCGGCATGGGCGAGGGCCCGCTCGGCGGACCGGACGTTGCCGAACCCGTAGTCGAGGACAACGACGCTCTTGTTGCTCAATTCCACACCTCGAGCCGCAGGATCCCGGCGAGCAGCGCCATCGTGGCACCGATCCCGAGCAGCGTGATGATGCTCTTGGACATGCCCTGCTTGACGAAGGAGATGACCCCGCCGAGCAGGAACAGTCCCAGGAGGATGAACGCGGTCGACAGGCCGTTCACGACGCTACCCCGTTCGCTTCTCCGCCCGCGCGGCGAAAGCGCGGGTCGAGTGCCGTCCGCGGCCCGGCGGCCGCGCGTGCGACGCTCACAGGGCCCCCTTCGTGGAGGGGAGGATCCCGGCGGCGCGGGGGTCGCGCTCGCTGGCGTAGCGCAGGGCCCGCGCCAGGGCCTTGAACTGGCACTCCACGATGTGGTGGGCGTTGCGCCCGTAGGGCACGTGGACGTGCAGGGCGATCTGCGCCTGGGCCACGAAGGACTCCAGGATGTGCCGGGTCATCGTGGTGTCGTAGGTGCCGATCATCGGCGCGATGTTCTCCGGCTCGGTGTGCACCAGGTACGGGCGGCCGGAGAGGTCGACCGTCACCTGGGCCAGCGACTCGTCCAGCGGCACCGTGCAGTTGCCGAAGCGGTAGATGCCCACCTTGTCGCCGAGCGCCTGCTTGAAGGCGGCGCCCAGCGCGAGGGCGGTGTCCTCGATGGTGTGGTGGGTGTCGATGTGCAGGTCGCCCTCGGTCTTGACGGTGAGGTCGAAGAGGCCGTGGCGGCCGAGCTGGTCGAGCATGTGGTCGTAGAAGCCGACCCCTGTCGACACATCGACCTGGCCGGTGCCGTCGAGGTCGATCTCGACGACGACCGAGGTCTCCTTGGTGGTGCGCTCCACGCGTCCCACGCGGGTCATGCGCTCGTCTCCTTCATCAGCTCGCGTACCGCGTCCAGGAACGCGTCGTTCTCGGCCGGGGTCCCCGCGGTGACCCGCAGCCATCCCGGTACGCCGTTGTCCCGGACCAGGACGCCCCGGTCCAGCAGGCCCTGCCACGCCGCGTGGGCGTCCTCGAAGCGGCCGAACTGGACGAAGTTGGCGTCGGAGTCGGTCACCTCGCAGCCGATGGTGCGCAGCTCGCTCACCAGCCGGTCGCGCTCGGCCTTGAGCGCCTCGACGTACCCCAGCAGCGTATCGGTGTGCTCCAGGGCGGCCAGCGCGGTGGCCTGGGTGATGGCGGACAGGTGGTACGGCAGGCGGACCAGCTGGACGGCGTCGACGACCGCCGGGTCGGCGGCGAGGTAGCCGAGCCGCAGCCCGGCCGCGCCGAACGCCTTGGACATGGTCCGCGAGAGCACCAGCCGCGGCCGCCCCTCGATCAGCGGCAGCAGCGACGGACGGTGGCTGAACTCCCCGTACGCCTCGTCCACGACGACGAGCGCCCCGGCGGTGTCCGCCCTGGCGTCCTGGGCCGCGTCGTGGAGCGCCAGCACCGTCTCGGCGTCGACGGCCGTCCCCGTCGGATTGTTCGGCGAGGTGATGAAGACGACATCGGGGCGGTGCTCGGCGATGGCCTTACGGGCGGCATCGACATCGATGGTGAAATCGGCGTTCCGGGGACCGGAAATCCAGCCGGTGCCGGTGCCGCGCGAGATCAGCGCGTGCATCGAGTACGAGGGCTCGAAGCCGATCGCGGTGCGCCCCGGCCCGCCGAAGGTCTGGAGCAGCTGCTGGAGCACCTCGTTGGACCCGTTGGCCGCCCAGACCTGGGCGACGCCGACCTCGAGACCGGCCGTACGGCTGAGGTAGCGGGCCAGCTCGGTGCGGAGCTCGACCGCGTCCCGGTCCGGGTAGCGGTTGAGGTGACGGGCGGCCTCGGTGACCCGCTCGGCGATCCGGGCGACCAGCGGCTCGGGCAGCGGATAGGGGTTCTCGTTGGTGTTCAGCCGTACGGGCACGTCCAGCTGCGGAGCGCCGTACGGGGACTTGCCACGGAGCTCGTCCCGGATCGGGAGATCGTCAATACCGGTCACTTGCTCGGTGGCACCTTCCAGTCGAACCTTGCCTTCACCGCGGCGCCGTGGGCGGGCAGATCCTCCGCCTCGGCAAGCGTCACCACATGGCCGGCGATCTCGGCCAGCGCGTCCCGGGTGTAGTCCACCACGTGGATACCGCGGAGGAAGGACTGCACGGACAGCCCCGAGGAGTGGCAGGCGCAGCCGCCGGTGGGCAGCACGTGGTTGGAGCCCGCCGCGTAGTCACCGAGCGACACCGGGGCGTAGGCCCCGACGAAGATCGCCCCGGCGTTGCGCACCCGGGCCGCGACGGCCGCCGCGTCCTCGGTCTGGATCTCCAGGTGCTCGGCCGCGTACGCGTCCACCACGGCCAGGCCCTGCTCCAGACCGTCGACCAGCACGATGCCGGACTGCCGCCCGGCCAGCGCCGGACGGATCCGGTCCGCGACGTGCTTGGTGGCCCCCACCTGGACCTCGAGCTCCTTCTCGACCGCGGCGGCCAGCTCCTCGGAGTCGGTGACCAGCACGGACGCGGCCAGCGGATCGTGCTCGGCCTGGCTGATCAGGTCCGCCGCGACATGCACCGGGTCCGCGGTGGCGTCGGCGAGGATGGCGATCTCGGTCGGCCCGGCCTCGGCGTCGATGCCGATCCGGCCCTTGAGCAGCCGCTTGGCCGCGGCGACCCAGATGTTGCCCGGCCCGGTCACCATCGCCACCGGGCGGCAGTCCTCGGTGCCGTAGGCGAACATGGCGATGGCCTGGGCGCCACCGGCCGCGTACACCTCGTCCACGCCCAGCAGGGCGCACGCCGCGAGGATCGTGGGGTGCGGCAGCCCGCCGAACTCCGCCTGCGGCGGGGAGGCGACGGCCATCGAGCCGACCCCGGCCTCCTGGGCGGGCACCACGTTCATCACCACGGACGACGGGTAGACCGAGCGCCCGCCCGGTACGTACAGCCCGACGCGCTCGACCGGCACCCAGCGCTCGGTGACCGTGCCGCCCGGCACCACCTGTGTGGTGTGGTCGGTGCGCCGCTGGTCGCGGTGGACCAGCCGGGCCCGCCGAATGGACTCCTCCAGGGCGGCCCGCACGGCCGGGTCCAGCTCGGCGAGGGCGCGCTGAAGCGCCTCCGCCGGGACCCGCACCCGCTCTATGGTGACGCCGTCGAACCGATGGGCGTAGTCGATCAGCGCAGCGGTACCGCGATGGCGTACGTCGTCGCAGATGGGCCGCACCTTCTCCAGGGCGGCCTCGACGTCGAGCTCGGCACGGGGCAGCAGGTCACGGTCGATCCCGCCCTCGGGGAAGGCGGCACCGCGCAGATCGATACGGGAGATCACGCGATCAATTGTCTCAGACCCGCCACGGCGCCCCTCCCCCCGTATCAGTCAGTGATACGGACCACGTGATCACTCAGTGACATGGACCCCCTAAGTTGACCCTGACCGTTGGCGTTCAACCGGTTACTCAGCGGGAATGTGCTCCGTACGGGGACACGGAGAATCAGGAGGGGACACGGCTGTGACCGAGCCGCACGATGGCGACCCACCCCCGGGCCTCGATCTGACCACCGCCGAATGGGGCATGTGGCAGGCGTTCCGCAATGGCAGCACCCATGACCTGCGCACCTCCCATCCCCAGCGGAACGACCCCTCAGGACCGTACGCCTGGGGCCCGGAGCGCAGTGTCCGCGCACGTGTCGTGGCCCTCCTGCTGCTGGACGGGCCGCCCGCACAGCCGGGCCGGGTCTCCGCGCTCAAGCTCAACGGGGTGCACATCACCGGCACGCTCGATCTGGCCGGCGGGAACATCGAGCCCTATGTGGAGCTCAAGAACTGCCGCTTCGAGCGGGAGGTGCTGGTCCCCGAGGCGCAGTTCACCACCCTGCGCCTGGTGGGCTGCTCCCTCCCCCGGCTGGAGGCGGCCCGGCTGCGCACCGAGGGCGATCTGCATCTGCCGCGCTGTGTGGTCGAACACGGGATCCGGCTCACCGACGCCCATATCGGCACCGATTTACTGCTCAACCAGCTCATCGTGCGCCGCGACCGCCGGGGCATGTCGATCAGCGCCGACGGGCTGACCGTCGCCCAGGACTTCCAGGCCGACATGATCGAGTCGTACGGCGAGCTGAGCCTGCGCGGGGCGCAGATCGGCGTGTCGCTCAGCCTCCGCGGCAGCCGGCTGCGCAACCCTTACGGCCGCCGCGCGCTGAACGCCCCGCAGCTGACCGTGGAGCGCAGCCTCTACCTCACCGCGGGCGGGGTGAGCACCTACTCCAGCGGCTCCACCCCGCCGTACGGCACCGCCTCCACCCCCACCCGCGGCACCCGGATCCAGCGCTTCGAGTGCGAGGGCGGGATCCGGCTGGACGACGGGCGGATCGGTGACGCGATCGACTTCGACCAGGCCCGCTTCATCATGGAGAACGACCAGGAGCTGTCGCTGCGCCGGGTCCAGACCCCCGAGCTGCGCTTCCTCGGGGAGCGGCCGCAGCGCGGGCGGGTGATCCTCTCCGGCGCCCGGGTGGTCAATCTCGTCGACAAGTCGGTCAGCTGGCCGGGGCCGGGCGGGCTGACCATGGCCGGGTTCAGCTATGAGTGCCTGATCCCGCGCGGCCACTTCCCGCTGGCCCGGCGGCTGGAGTGGGTGGCCGCCGCCACGCCCGAGTACGCGCCCGAGCCGTACGAGATGCTGGCCAACACGATGCGGGCCAGCGGCGAGGACGCCGACGCGCGCGAGGTGCAGCTCGCCAAGCAGCGGCGCCGCCGGGAGACGCTGCCGCTCGCCGGGAAGGTGTGGGGCTATCTCCAGGACTGGACGGTGGCCTACGGCTACCGCCCGGGCCGGGCCGCGGTGTGGATGGCGGTGCTGTGGGCGGTCGGCTCGGTGTTCTTCGCCCACAACCGGCCGGAGGCGCTGAAGCCGGACGAATCGCCGAACTGGAACGCCTCGCTGTACACGCTCGATCTGCTGATCCCGGTCATCGACCTGGGCATGGACGGCTACTGGAAGCCCGATGGCGCCGTCCAATGGGCGTCCATCGTCATGATCCTGCTGGGCTGGGTGCTGGCCACCGCGGTCGCCGCCGGCGCGTCCCGGCTGCTACGGCGCCAGTGACGGCTGCCCGGGCGCCAGTGACGGCTGCTCCGGCACCAGTGATGACCGCTGCTCCGGCACCAGTGATGACCGCTGCTCCGGCGCCAGTGAAAGGAAACGCGCGGGGCCATTAGGCTTACGCCCCGTGACCTCCGCGCGCCTTCCGCTCTTCCCGCTGAACACGGTGCTGTTCCCGGGGCTCGTCATGCCCCTGAACGTCTTCGAGCAGCGGTACCGCTCCCTGATGCGCGATCTGTCGGCGCTGCCCGAGGACGCGCCGCGCCGGTTCGGGGTGATCGCCATCAGGGACGGCCACGAGGTCGCGCCGAGCGCGATCGGCCTGCCGGACTCCCTCACCCCGCCGGACCCCGGCCCGGCGGCCGGGTTCGGCCCCGACCCCGCCAAGTCCTTCTACTCCGTGGGGTGCGTGGCCGACGCGGCCACCATCCGGGAGCAGGAGGACGGCACCTTCGAGGTGCTGGCCACCGGCACCACCCGCTTCGAGCTGGTCTCCGTGGACTCCTCGGGCCCCTATCTGACGGCCGAGGTCAAGGAGCTGGAGGAGGAGCAGGGCGAGGGCGCCGGGGCGCTGGCCTCGGGGGTCGTACGGGCCTTCCGCATGTACCAGAAGCGGCTCGCGGGCGCCCGTGAGCGCACCCTGGCGGCCGAACAGGACCTGCCGGGCGAGCCGTCCGTCCTCTCCTACCTGGTGGCGGCCGCGGCCGTGCTCGACACGCCCGCCAAGCAGCGGCTGCTGCAGGCGCCGGACACCGCGAGCCGACTGGCCGACGAGCTGAAACTCCTTCGCGCCGAGAGCGCGGTCATCGGTAAGCTCCCGTCGCTCCCGGCCGTCGATCTGACCCGCGGTCCCACCAGCCCCAACTGACGCGGACGAACATGCCCAAGAAGACCAGGAAGACCTCGGCGGGCACCCCTGCCACCACCGCCCTCACCGCCGCGGGCACGGAGTTCACCGTGCACTCCTACGAGCACGACCCGGCGGCCCCGTCCTACGGCGAGGAGGCCGCCCAGGCACTCGGCGTCGAACCGGGCCGGGTCTTCAAGACCCTCGTCGCGAGCGTCGATGACCGCCTTACGGTCGCCATCGTGCCGGTCTCGACCACGCTCGACCTCAAGGCGCTCGCCTCGGCGATGGGCGGCAAGCGCGCCACGATGGCCGACCCGGCGGTGGCCGAGCGCACCACGGGCTATGTGCGGGGCGGGATCTCCCCGCTCGGCCAGCGCAAACGCCTCCCCACGGCCCTGGACGCGTCGGCCGACGGCTACGAGACGATCTGCGTCTCGGCGGGCCGCCGCGGCCTGGAGGTCGAGCTGTCCCCCAAGGACCTGGCGTCACTGACCGACGCGGTGGTGGCACCGATCGCCCGCCCGTAGGCCCGCATAACGGGCCTGACTCCACCTGCCCACGGACCGCGTGGCGGGCCTGGCGTGAGCGGCTGAGATCCGCTCTGCTGGGTGTGTGCGGCTGTCTCTTATACCACATCTGACGCTGCCGACGACTAGTC
>NZ_JAEEAP010000453.1 GCF_016103465.1 Streptomyces sabulosicollis | reverse complement strand
GTGTCGGGCTTGTCGTCGGGCTTGGGCAGGGTGTGGGCGCCGTTCTCCTCGCCCTTCCCGTTGTCCTTGCCCTTGCCGCCGTCCTTCCCCGGGTTCCTGCCGGAGTCCTTACCCTTGTCGCCCGAGCCGTTCCCCGAAGGGAGCGCACCGGTGCCGTCGGGGACCTCATGGGTGCCGCGCTTGTAGTACTCGAACCACGACAGGACGGTGTTCAGGTATTCCCGCGAGTGGTTGTAGCCGAGGATCGCGCGGTCCAGGTGGGCCTTGACGGACAGGTCGCGGCCGTCCGCGCAGAGGTAGCTGCCCGCGGCGAGGGCGGCGTCATAGACGTTGTTGGGGTCCTTCTCGCCGTCACCGTTGCCGTCCCGGCCCCAGTTGGCCCAGGTGGACGGGATGAACTGCATGGGGCCGACCGCCCGGTCATGCGTACTGTCACCGTCGTAGGCACCACCGTCGGTGTCCTTGATCAGGGCGAAGCCGTCGCCGTTGAGAACCGGGCCGAGGATGGGCGAGACCGTGGTGCCGTCGGCGTCCACATTGCCGCCGCCGGCCTGGCCGGACTCGACCTTGCCGATCGCGGCGAGCAGCTCCCAGGGCAGGTTGCAACCGGGGTTGGACTCCCTCAGGGTCGCTTCCGCCTTCTTGTAGGCGGCGAGGACGCTCGCGGGTATGCCCGCCTCGGGCTTGGTGTTGCTGCCCCCGGGGAGACCGGGCAGGTCGATCGAGGAGCCCGGCTTGTCCGGGGTGACCAGGGGTGGCAGATCGGTGTGGTACGAGGAACCACCGTCTATGGGGGTGTCGTCCGGCGCCGGTGCCTCCCCGGCCCGCTGCTCCCGGTTCCGGTCGCCGTGGTCGGAATTGGCGAACCCGGGCGCCTGGGACGCGGTGAGGGCGGCCATCGCGGCCGCCGCCACCGCTGTCGTGGCCGCCCCCTTGCGCAGTCGTCGGCCGATAAGCGGTGCCATCCGTGTGTCCCTCCCGTCGAACACGGCGCGCTCCCCCAGCGCGTCAACTCTGGTGACACTACGACAACTTATGGCCCGCAGCTACCGGTGCAAACACCGCGTCGGGCGAACTCTCAGTGAGCCGCGGACTCCCAGTCCGCACCGGATCCTACCGATACGTCCAGCGGGGCGCTGAGCTGGAAGGCGCCCGTCATCTCCCGGCGCACCAGCTCCTCGACCCGCTCCCGCTCACCGGGCGCGATCTCCAGCACGATTTCGTCGTGGACCTGCAGCAGCATCCGCGACGAGAGTTTCTCCCTCGTCAACGCCGCGTCCACCTTGAGCATCGCGATCTTCACGATGTCGGCCGCGGTGCCCTGGATCGGGGCGTTGAGCGCCATCCGCTCGGCCATCTCGCGGCGCTGCCGGTTGTCGCTGGTGAGGTCCGGGAGATAGCGGCGGCGGCCGAGCATGGTCTCCGTATAGCCGGTGGCGCGCGCCTCCTCGACGACCCGCTGGAGATAGTCGCGCACCCCGCCGAACCGCTCGAAGAAGTTCTCCATCAGCTTGCGGGCCTCATCGGGAGTGATGCCCAGCTGCTGGGAGAGGCCGAACGCCGAGAGACCGTACGCCAGCCCGTAGGACATGGCCTTGATCTTGCGGCGCATCTCCGGGTCGACCGCCGACTTGTCGACGGAGAAGACCTGGGAGGCGACCGTGGTGTGCAGGTCCTCACCGGAGGTGAACGCCTCGATCAGGCCCTCGTCCTCGGAGAGGTGGGCCATGACGCGCAGCTCGATCTGGCTGTAGTCGGCGGTCATCAGCGACTCGAAGCCGTCGCCGACGACGAAGCCGCGCCGGATCGCCCGGCCCTCGTCGGTGCGCACCGGGATGTTCTGCAGGTTGGGGTCGGTGGAGGAGAGCCGCCCGGTGGCCGCCACGGTCTGGTTGAAGCTGGTGTGGATGCGGCCGCCGGGGGCGATGGTCTTGATCAGGCCCTCGACGGTGGAGCGCAGCCGCGCCTGCTCACGGTGGCGCAGCATGATCACCGGGAGTTCGTGGTCGGTCTGCGCGGCCAGCCAGGCCAGCGCGTCGGCGTCCGTGGTGTACCCGGTCTTGGTCTTCTTGGTCTTGGGCAGGCCCAGCTCGCCGAAGAGCACCTCCTGGAGCTGCTTGGGCGAGCCGAGGTTGAACTCATGGCCCACCGCCGCGTGCGCCTCCTTCACGGCGTGCTGCACGGCGGCCGCGAACTGCTGCTCCATGCGCTCCAGCCAGCCGCGGTCGGCGGCGATACCCGACCGCTCCATCCGGGCCAGCAGCTCGGAGACGGGCAGCTCCATGTCGTGCAGCAGCCCGGCGGCGCCCACGTCCTTGAGCCGGCCGCCGAAGGTCTCGCCCAGGTCGAGGATGGTCCGCGCCTTGATCATCAGGGCGTCCCGCTCGGCCTCGTCATCGGCGCCGAAGGCCAGCTGGCCGCTGTCCGCGGCCGCCGCCGGGGACAGCTCACGGCCGAGGTACTCCACCGACAGGGCGTCCAGCTCGAAGGAGCGGCGGCCGGGTTTGACCAGATAGGCGGCCAGGGCGGTGTCCATGCTGACGCCCGCGACGGACCAGCCGTGCTCGGCGAAGACCCGCATGATCCCCTTGGCGTTGTGCAGCACCTTGGGCCGGTCCGGGTCCGCGATCCACTCGGCGAACGCCCGCTCGTCGGCCTCGTCCAGCTGGGACGGGTCGAAGAACGCGGCGGGGCCGGAGCCGGTGGCCAGCGCGATCTCGCTGACACTGCCGCTGCCCAGCGCCCAGGTGTCCACGGTGGCCAGGCCCAGCGGCGCGCCGCGGTGGCTCTCCAGCCAGGGGGCGAGCTCGCCCGGGCCCAGCGCCACTCCGTCGACCGCGACGCCCGGTTCGGTGGCGGCGGGCTCGTCCGCCGCCGCGCCCGGGTCGACGGCCATGATCCGGTCGCGGAAGTTCTGGTGGCGGAACTCCAGCGCGTCCAGGATCACCCCGAGCGCCTCCCGGTCGTACGGGGTGCGCTCGAGCCCCTCGGGGCCGGTGGTGAGCTCCACGTCCCGCACCAGCTCGGTCAGCTGGCGGTTGAGCTTCACGGACTCCAGGTGGTCGCGGAGCTTCTCGCCGACCTTCCCCTTGACCTCGTCGACCCGCTCGACCAGCTCCTTGAAGGAGCCGAACTGATTGATCCACTTCGCCGCGGTCTTCTCGCCGACGCCCGGGATGCCGGGGAGGTTGTCCGACGGGTCGCCGCGCAGGGCCGCGAAGTCGGGGTACTGGCTCGGGGTGAGGCCGTACTTCTCCCGCACCTTCTCGGGGGTGAACCGGGTCAGCTCGGAGACGCCCTTGGTGGGGTAGAGCACCGTGACATGGTCGGTGACCAGCTGGAAGGAGTCCCGGTCGCCGGTGACGATCAGGACGTCGAAGCCCTGCTCCTCGGCCTGGGTGGCGAGGGTGGCGATCACATCGTCGGCCTCGAAACCCTCCACCGCGAAGCGCGTGATCTTCATGGCGTCGAGCAGCTCGCCGATCAGCTCGACCTGGCCCTTGAACTCATCGGGGGCCTTGGAGCGGTTCGCCTTGTACTCCGTGAACTGCTCGGAACGCCAGGTCTTGCGCGAGACGTCGAACGCCACGGCGAGGTGCGTGGGCTGCTCGTCACGGAGCGTGTTCGCCAGCATCGAGGTGAAGCCGTAGATCGCGTTGGTGGTCTGGCCGGTGGTCGTGTTGAAGTTCTCCGCCGGCAGCGCGAAGAACGCCCGGTATGCCAGGGAATGCCCGTCCAGCAGGAGCAGGCGGGGGCGGCCATCCCCCGTGCGGTCGGGCGCGGGCGCTGCGGTCTTCTTCGATGCTTTCTCTGCCACGCCCCCGATCCTGCCACGCCCCACCGACAAAGCCTCCCGCCCCGGCCACCGGACCGGACACCGGACCGAACCGGACCGCCCCGGACACCGGACCGGACCGGGGCCCCGGCCACCGGACCGCCCCGGACGGCCACGGGACCGGACCGGGCACACGATCAAACCGGGCCGTACCACCGGGCCGGGCCGGGCCGGGCCGGGCCGGACCGGACCACCGACGGCCGGGCCGGGCCGGGCCGGGCCGGACCACCGACGGCCGGGCCGGGCCGCCGCCCCGGCTGTCGGTGGCCCGTGACAGGATCGGACCCACAGGTCCACGCACAGGTCCCGCAACGCTCGAGCCCAAGGGGAGCGACATGGCAGCCAAGCCGCCCGCAGGCGATCCGATCCAGGACGCGCCCGAGGTCACACCCCCACAACACGCCGCCGCCGGGCTGCCGGCCGTAGGGCATTCGCTGCGCATCGCCCACCAGCAGATGGGCGTCCGCCGCACCGCGCTCACCCTGCTGCGCGTCAACCAGAAGGACGGCTTCGACTGCCCCGGCTGCGCCTGGCCCGAGCCGGACAAGCGGCACACGGCCGAGTTCTGCGAGAACGGCGCGAAGGCCGTCGCCGAGGAGGCCACCCTCCGCCGGGTCACCCCGGACTTCTTCGCCGCCCACCCGGTGGCCGACCTCGCCACCCGCAGCGGCTACTGGCTCGGTCAGCAGGGCCGGCTGACCCAGCCCATGTACCTGCCCGAGGGCGCCGAGCGGTACGAGCCGGTGACCTGGGACCGGGCGTTCGACATCATCGCCGACGAGCTGACCGCGCTCGACTCCCCCGACGAGGCGGTCTTCTACACCTCGGGCCGCACCAGCAACGAGGCGGCCTTCCTCTACCAGCTCTTCGCCCGCGAGTTCGGCACCAACAACCTGCCCGACTGCTCCAACATGTGCCACGAGTCCTCCGGCTCGGCGCTCACCGAGACCCTCGGCGTCGGTAAGGGCAGCGTGCTGCTGGAGGACCTCTACAAGGCCGACCTGATCGTCGTGGCCGGGCAGAACCCCGGCACCAACCACCCGCGCATGCTCTCCGCCCTGGAGAAGGCCAAGGCCAACGGCGCGAAGATCATCTCCATCAACCCGCTGCCCGAGGCCGGTCTCGAGCGGTTCAAGAATCCGCAGAACGCACGCGGCATCGCCGGGGGCGGCACCGCGCTCACCGATCTCTTCCTGCAGATCCGGATCGGCGGCGACCAGGCCCTCTTCCGCCTCCTCAACAAGCTCATCCTCGAAGCCTCCGACAGCGCCTCCAGCGCGGGGGAAGGAGCCATCGACGAGGAGTTCATCCGCGAGCACACCCACGGCTTCGAGGAGTTCGCCGCCGCGGCCCGCGCCGCCGACTGGGACGAGACGCTGCGCGCCACCGGTCTCGACCGCGCCGACATCGACCGCGCCCTGCGCATGGTCCTCGACTCCAAGCGCACCATCGTGTGCTGGGCGATGGGCCTGACCCAGCACAAGCACTCGGTGCCCACCATCCGTGAGGTCGTCAACTTCCTGCTGCTGCGCGGCAACGTCGGCCGCCCCGGCGCCGGGGTCTGCCCGGTGCGCGGCCACAGCAATGTGCAGGGCGACCGCACCATGGGCATCTTCGAGCGCCCCGCCCCGGCCTTCCTGGACGCCCTGGAGCGCGAGTTCGGCTTCGCCCCGCCCCGCGAGCACGGCTTCGACGTCGTCCGGGCCATCCGCGCGCTGCGCGACGGCCAGGCGAAGGTCTTCTTCGCCATGGGCGGCAACTTCGTGGCGGCCTCCCCCGACACCGAGGTCACCGAGGCGGCGATGCGCGCCGCCCGGCTGACCGTCCACGTCTCCACCAAGCTCAACCGCTCCCACGTGGTCACCGGCGCACGGGCGCTGATCCTGCCCACCCTCGGCCGCACCGAGCGCGATGTGCAGGGCGGCGGCCCGCAGTTCGTCACGGTCGAGGACTCCATGGGCATGGTGCACGCCTCCCGCGGGCGCCTGGAACCCGCGAGCTCCCACCTGCTCTCCGAACCGGCCATCGTCTGCCGGCTGGCCCGCCGGGTGCTGGGCCCCGGAAGCCGCACCCCCTGGGAGGAGTTCGAGAAGGACTACGCGAGCGTCCGCGACCGCATCGCCGCCGTCATCCCCGGCTTCGAGGACTTCAACGACCGGGTGAGCGACCCCGCCGGGTTCGCCCTGCCGCACGCCCCGCGCGACAGCCGCAGCTTCCCCACCGCCACCGGTAAGGCCAACTTCACCGCGGCCCCCGTCGAGCACCCCGAGGCGCCCGAGGGCCGGCTGCTGCTGCAGACCCTGCGCTCCCACGACCAGTACAACACCACCATCTACGGCCTGGACGACCGCTACCGCGGCATCAAGAACGGCCGCCGGGTGGTACTGGTGCACCCCGAGGACGCCCGGGAGCTGGGGCTGGCCGACGGCGCTTACGCCGACCTGGTCAGCGAGTGGAAGGACGGCACGGAGCGGCGCGCCACCGGCTTCCGTGTGATCCACTACCCGACCGCGCGCGGCTGCGCCGCCTCGTACTACCCGGAGACCAACGTCCTGGTCCCGCTGGACGCCACCGCCGACATCAGCAACACCCCGGCGAGCAAGTCCGTGGTGGTCCGCCTGGAACAGACGACCCCGGCCTAAGCGTTTGCTCAGTTGCCTGGTAAGAAGGTGGCCACCACACGCAAAAGGTGGCCACCGCGAGCAACCGAACGGAGCCGGTCCCGATGGGCGAGCAGACCAGCGTGAAGTTCCCGCAAGAGGTACTCGACGAGTACGCGGCGCTCGGCGTGGATCTCCCCGCGCTGTTCTCCGCCGGACACCTCGGCACCCGGATGGGCGTGCAGATCCTCGAAGCCTCCGCCGAGCGCGTCGTGGGCACCATGCCGGTGGAGGGCAACACCCAGCCGTACGGGCTGCTGCACGGCGGCGCCTCCGCCGTGCTGGCCGAGACCCTCGGCTCGGTCGGCTCGATGCTGCACGGCGGCAGCGGGCGGATCGCGGTCGGCGTGGACCTCAACTGCACCCACCACCGGGGCGTCCGCTCGGGCCTGGTCACCGGTGTCGCCACCCCCGTCCACCGGGGCCGCTCCACCGCCACCTACGAGATCGTCATCAGCGATGAGCGGGACCGGCGGGTGTGCACCGCCCGCCTCACCTGCCTGCTGCGCGAGGTCGACGACGCCGGGCGGGCCAAGACGGTGGCCGACATCACCGAGGCCAAGGAGCGCGCCGAGGCGTGACGCCCGGCGCCATCGCCGTTGCCCCCAGGGGAGGCCGGGTCTACCGTGACCCTCCATGGGGGCAACGAGCCGGGCGGGTTCCTGGCGCGCCCTCGCCTGTGGGTGCGCTCTCGTACTCGCCGTGACTCTGACCGGATGCGGCGGATCCGGTTCCGGCCCCTCGAGCGACTCCAGCAGCCCCGGCGACCCCGGCAGCCCCGGCGACTCCCGTAGCGCCCCGGCGTCCTCGCCCGGCTCCCACCGCCCCACACCCCAGGCC
>NZ_JAEEAP010000452.1 GCF_016103465.1 Streptomyces sabulosicollis | reverse complement strand
CGCCCCGCCCGCGCCGCCCGCGCCGCACGCGCCGCCGGGAGTACGCGCGGATACTCCCGCCGTCAGACGCCCCGGGGTCGCGGCACCGACACGGTGGGGGCATGCCGCAACTCACCCGCCCCGTGCGCCGGGGCCTCCTCGTCGTCCACGTCGTCGTCTCCGTGGGATGGCTCGGCCTGACCCTCGGGATGCTGGCCCTGGGGATCACCGGGGCCGTGGCCGACTCGGCCGAAGAGGCCGGGGCGGCCTACCGGTCCATGAATGTGCTGGGCGACTGGCTGCTGATTCCGGTCAGTCTGCTGTCGCTGGCCAGCGGGATCGTGCTGTCGCTGGGGACGCCCTGGGGGCTGGCGCGCCACCGGTGGGTGTATGTGAAGTTCTGGCTGACTTTGATCACCACCGGCGCCACCGCGTTCGCCCTGCGCGCCCGGATCGACGCCGCGATGGCCGATGTGGTGGCCGGGCGGTCGGTCGGGGCGACCACGGACCTGATCCTGGCGCCGTCGGTCAGCCTGGGCGTCTACACCTTTCTCACCGCGATCTCGGTGATCAAGCCCTGGGGGCTGACCGCCCGGGGACGGCGGCTGCGGGCGACAAAGCGCCGATAATTGCATACGCGGTCTATTTCATCCCTGGACTATCCTGGAATCCGCTCACCCACCAAGGAGGGGTTCCATGCCGGACGAACCGCACGGCGCCGTCGCCCCGCCCGCAGAACAGGCACTCGCCCACGGCTGGTGCGCCCTGTCCTCCCTGCACGGCCGGATAGAGACGCATATCGAGCGTGCACTGCAGGCCAGGCACGATCTGAGCGTCCGCGAATTCTCCGTGCTCAACGTACTCAGCGGGCAGCACGACGGCGACGGCGGACATCTGCAGATGAAGCAGCTCGCCGACTCCGTCGTACTCAGCCAGAGCGCCACGACCCGGCTGGTCACCCGGCTGGAGGACCGCGGTCTGCTCTCCCGCTACATCTGTCCCGGCGACCGTCGCGGCATCTACACCGACGTCAGCGACGACGGGCTGAAGCTCCTGGAGGAGGCGCGGCCGACGCATGACGCGGCACTGCGCGAGGCCCTCGCCGAGGCCGCCCGGCGGCCGGAGCTCGCGCCCCTCGTCGCCGCGGTCGAGGGGCTGACCGACACATGCTGATCGGGACGCGGTGACCTTCGCCTGCTGACCGGCGCATGCTGACCGGCGCATGCTGACCGGAACGTGGTGACCTTCGCCTGCTGATCGACGCCTGCCGACCGGCACCCGCTGACCGGCACGGTCCGTTTCCCTGTCCCGTCGCCGCCGTCGCCGCCGTCGGGGCTCGCGGGCCCCGGCGTAGGCTCCAGCGCATGAGCGACTTCGAGATACGACGCGCGACCGCCGAGGACATCCCGGCGATCGTGGCCATGCTGGCGGACGACCCGCTCGGCGCCCGCCGGGAGTCCCCGGACGACCTGACCCCGTACCGCGCCGCCTTCGAGCGGCTGGCCGCGGACCCCCAGCAGCGGCTGGTCGTCGCGGTCCGGGACGGCCGCACCGTCGGCACCCTCCAGCTGACCGTGATCCCCGGGCTGTCGCGGCGCGGGGCCACGCGTTCGATCATCGAAGGAGTCCGGATCCACTCCGAGGAGCGCGGCGGCGGGCTCGGCACCCAGTTGATCGAATGGGCCGTCGAGGAGTCGCGCCGCGAAGGGTGTGTGCTGGTGCAGCTCACCTCGGACGCGACCCGTATCGACGCCCACCGCTTCTACGAGCGGCTCGGCTTCGAGGCCAGCCACATCGGCTTCAAGCTGCCCCTGCGCTGAACCGACCTGACCAGGTCTCATCTGGCCCCACCCGGGATGCCCTGCGCGGTCTCCCCCGGCCTCACCCGGCCTCACCGGGTCACACCTGACCGCCGGGCGGCCTCACAGCGTCGCGAGGTCGATGGCCCCGGCCATCCGCCGGTAGCCCGCGTCGTTCGGGTGCTTGAAGTCGCCCGAGTCGTACGCCGGGTTCAGCCGCAGCGGATCGGACGGCGCGGCCATGACCTCCGCGAAGTCGACGACCGCGTCGAAGGCGCCCGACGTGCGGATCCACTCGTTGATCGCGGCACGCTTCGCCTCGGAGCGCGGGGTGTGGTACTCGGCGCCCTTGAACGGGAGGATCGTTCCGCCGATGACCTTGATCCCGCGGGCATGGGCCAGGCCGATCAGCTCCCGGTAACCGGCGATCACCTCGTCCGCCGACACCTGCGGATCGGGCTTGTAGGTGGGCAGATCGACCTCGCTGAAGCCGATGTCGTTGAGCCCCTCCAGCAGGATCACCGACCGTACGCCCGGCTTGTCCAGGACATCGCGCCGGAAGCGGGCGCCCGCCCGGTCCCCGTACCAGGCCGAGTCGTGCAGCAGCAGATTGCCGCCGATCCCGGAGTTGAGGACGGGGCGCGGGGTGCCCGCGGCCGCGAGGCGCCCGGCCAGCAGATCCGGCCAGCGGTGATCGGCGTCGTAGGTCGAGCCGAAGCCGTCGGTGATCGAATCGCCGAAGGCCACCACCGCGCCGGAGTGGCGGGGGCCGCCGGTGACCTCGACGTCGGAGAGGTAGTACCAGGAGTGGGTGGTCTCGGTGAAGGCCGTCCCGGCGCGGTCGGCTCGGTGGTCGCCGTCCGCGCGGAAGCTGCGGGCGTACGCCTGGGCGTGGAAGGTGGCGGGGCCGGTCGGGCGGTCGAAGTACAGCGTGACCGTGACCGGCTGACGGGCCGCCACGCGCAGCGGGGCCGCGTCGCTCACCGTCTCCCCGCCCGCCGGAACCTCCACCGACCGCCGGTGGCCGAAGGTCAGCGCGCGCAGGCTCGCGCCGTGGACGGAGGCGCCGTGCGCGGTACGGGCGATGGTCGCGCCCGCGAGCCGCAGCGGCGCGGTGCCGTAGCGGTTCGACAGCCTGATCCGGGCGGCCGTGCCACCGCTGGTGACCCTGACGACCTGGCGCAGGGTCTGGGCGGTGCGCTCGGCGAAGCCGCTCTCGGCCCAGTTCTTCTCGAAGCCCGAGCTGGGGCGCTGGACGGGAGCGGCCCACCCGGCCGACCAGACGGTGCCCGGCCGGTCGCGCCCGGCCGCCGGACCTCCGGGCCGGGCGGTGGCCGTCCCTGAGGCGGCCATGGAGGCGGCCATGACGGTGGTGAGGGCGAACAGGGAGGCGCTGAGACGAAACGCGGACGAGCGCACGGCGAGCTCCTGAGGGAGGGGAGGGCGAAGGGTCGGATCAGGCCGCTCCCGTACGGAGGCGCAGGGCACGGAGGCACGGCGGGGGTACGGGGTACGGCGTACGGGAGTACGTGGGCTCCGGCGTACCGAAGTGCCGACGTACCGATGTACCGGCGTACTGAAGTACCGGCGTACCGAAGTACCGAGTTCCGGCGTACGGGAGTACCGGAGTTCCGGAGACCAACCTGCCGGTCACCGCACCGCCGACCCAGCCCCCGGCCGTGCGTACCACTGGCCGGGTCAGGCTACGACCGCCACGTCCGGGCCCGGCCTCTCCCGGCCCGGCGCGGTCACGGCGGGCCGAAGGCGGCCGACAGCCCGCTGAGGCCCCTCATGGGCCGCCCGGTGCGGCCCGGGGCGGCCCGGGGCGGCCCGGGGCGGCCCGGGGCCCAGTGACGGCCACCACCGCGCGGTGTGGCGGCGCGAGCCGGAACGCGGCGCCCCCTCGCCGCGCCCCCCTCAGAACGCGCGCCAGCCCTCCGGGTCGACCCCGCCGGGCACCGCGTCGTCCGGGGCGTAGGGCTCCCGGGTGAAGACGAAGGTGCCCAGGTCCAGATGGGCCGGGGCGCCACCCTTCCCCTCGACCACCCGCAGCGTCTCCCCCGCGTAATAGCCGTCGAGCCCCGTCCAGGTGCCGTCCGCCTCGGCCCTGAAACGGGAGGCCCGGCCTCCCCCGGTGGCGGGGGACAGCTCCAGCCCACGGTCCGCGCGCAGCCTCAGGTGGTAGGCACGGGGACCCCAGTACCAGGGGCCGGTCAGCGCCAGCAGCGCCGGATCGGCCTCGGTCAACGGCCGCCAGGGCTCGGGGATACGGGGCTCGCGCTCCGCCACGATCCGTATGAGGTCGGCGGCGATGGCGCCGATCGCGGGCCCCGACGTGGTGTTGGCCAGCGCGATCCCGGCCAGCCGGTCCTCGGCGCTCACCCACAGCGTGGCCAGGAAGCCGGGCATGGAGCCGGTGTGGCCGTGGAGGAACCGCCCGCCGCGGCGGACGAGCTGCATCCCCAGGCCGTAGCCGCCGTCCCAGTCCCCCTCCTCGGGGGCGGCGGCGGGCGCCCGCATCTCGGCCAGCGACTCCGCGCCGAGCACTCGCTCGTCCCCGTCCAGCAGGAAGGCGGCGAAGCGGGCCAGGTCCCCGGCGGTCGACCAGAGCTGCCCGGCCGGGCCCATCCGCCCGGTGTCCTCGGCCGGTTCGGGGAGCAGCACATCCGCCCAGGGGTGCACGGCCCATCCCCCGGCGTGCGGCGCCCGTGGCTCGAGCGACGTACGCCCCATCCCCAGCGGCTCCAGCACCTCACGCGCGAGCACCTCGCCCCAGGGCGCTCCGCGCAGCCGCTCGACCAGTGCGCCCAGCAGCGCGAAACCGGGGTTGGAGTAGTGGTGACGGCGGCCCGCGGGGTGGACCAGCGGGCGCTCGGCGAAGATATCGGCCGTCTCGGGCCGCAGCGTGCCGGGCGTGCGCTCCCACCACGGACCACGGGCCTCGGCGGCGAGACCCGAGGTGTGGGAGAGGAGCTGGGCCACGGTCGCACCCTCGGCCTCCGGCACGTCCAGGTGCTTGGCCAGCGGATCGCCGAGGTCCAGCACCCCCTCGTCGCGCAGCCGCATCACCAGCACCGCCACGAAGGTCTTGGTCAAGGAGCCGATGCGGTACTGGGTGTCGGCGTCCGGTGCGGATCCGTCCACACTGCCGCGCGCACCCGTCCACACCAGCTGCCCCTCCCGCACCACGGTCCCGACCAGGGACGGGGCACGGCCCTCGGCCTGGCCATGGGCGAGGCGCCGCAGCAGGGCACGGCGGGTGGCGGGCAGCGGCTCGGCGAACTCATCCACGTCGGGTGTGGTCATGTCGGCACTGTACGGCGGAGGTCTGACAGCGGTCAGCGGAGCTCTGACAGCGGTCAGCCGTCGAGCGGCCATCGGTCGGCCGGTCCTCGGCCGGTCCTCGGTCGCTCGGTCGTCGGTCGGCCCGTCGTCGCGCCGGACGGCGAACCCCCAGCCGCGCACCGCGCTCTGGCCTTGACGCCAGGGTCAAGGTCTACCGTCAGGACATGCGGATCGGAGAGCTGGCCGAACGGGCGGGTACCACGACCCGGACCCTGCGCTATTACGAGTCGCTCGGGCTGCTGCCCGCGCGCCGCACCGGCAACGGTTACCGGTCGTACGACGAGGACGATCTCCGGCTGCTCCAGCAGATCCGCACGCTGCGGGACTTCGGCTTCGAACTGGAGGAGACCCGTCCGTTCGTCGAGTGCCTGCGCTCCGGCCATCCGGCCGGTGACTCCTGCCCCGCCTCGCTGGAGGTCTACCGGCGCAAGCTCGCCGAGCTGGACGAGTGCATCGCCCGGCTGAGCGCCATCCGGGAGCGGGTCGGGACACAGCTCGTCCAGGCGGAGCGGGCCCGCGCGGAGCTGGAAGCCGCGGCGACGGCACCCGAAGGGGCGCCGGAGCCGCGCTGCGAGCTGACACCGCCCGGACCGTGAGTTCGCCGTCACCACAACGGCTCCACACGCACCAGAGAGACCCCAAGGGAGAGATGACATGTCAGTGACACACACCGGGGAAGTGGCCACGGTCACGGACGCCACCTTCGCCGAGGAGGTGCTGTCGGCCGAGCTGCCGGTGCTGGTGAAGTTCACCGCCTCGTGGTGCCCGCCCTGCCGGATGATCGCGCCGGTGCTGGCGGAGATCGCGCGGGAGGAGGGCCACCGGCTGAAGGTGGTGTCCCTGGACGTGGACGAGAACCCGTCCACCACCAACGCGTACGGGGTGCTCTCGATGCCGACGCTGATGCTGTTCCGGGCGGGCGAGCCGGTGCGCTCGCTGGTCGGGGCCCGCACCAAGCGGCGGCTGCTGGAGGAACTCGCCGAAGCGTTCTGACCCCGTACCTGACGCGATCTGACGCGCACCGGAGCCGCGGCCGAACCGCCCCTGCTACGTTGACCCGACATGACCATCAGTGGGGTCGGCCGTCATCGGCCATCAGTGGGGGCGGAAAAGGTGAGGTCAGCGGTGCGCGTCCTGGTGCAGGGGAAACCCGTCGACTCCTATCCGGCGCTGCCCCCCGAGGCCGAGCGCGGTTCACCGCGCCGGATCACCGAGGTCGGCGAGGAGGTGCTCCGCCGCTCCTGCCGTGAGGTGACCGAGTTCGGCACCCCCGAGCTGAGCGCCCTCATCGACGACATGTTCCTCACCATGTACATCGCCGACGGCGCCGGGCTGGCCGCCAATCAGGTCGGCGTCGATCTGCGGCTGTTCGTCTACGACTGCCCTGACGACCACGGCGTACGGCACGTCGGCCACATCATCAATCCGGTCCTGGACCAGCCCGACCCGGCCCACCGGCTGCTCATTGAGGAGGCCGAGGGCTGTCTGTCCGTACCGGGCGCGCGGATGGACGTACCGCGCACCGACCGCACCGTGGTCCGCGGTGTCGACAAGGACGGCAACCCGCTGGTGATCGAGGGCACCGGCTACTTCGCCCGGTGTCTGCAGCACGAGGCCGACCATCTCTCGGGACATCTCTACATCGACCGGCTCTCCAAGCGCGACCGCAAGGACGCGCTGCGGCAGATGACGGAGCGCCATGAGGAGGTCCTCGCCCGGCGGGTGGAGAAGGCGGCGGCCCTGGGCCACCAGCTCCAGCCCTGACCGGGCCCGGCTACCGGCTACCGCAGCCGTCGCGCTCGCAGGACGGTGTCCTGGGTGTGGTGGGTGCCGGCGGGGGCGGGAGCGGTACGCGGACGGGTCTCGTTGACCAGAACCGCCCAGTCGTCGTCGAGAACCCCGGCGATGTCCTCGGGCTGGTAGTAGTCGCCGGGGTCGAAGCCCTGCTCCGGGCGCGGGGTCAGATCGGCGAGGGCGTGCGTGGCGAACAGCAGGGTGCCGCCGGGCGCGACGGCGTCCAGCAGGCCGCGCAGCGCGGCGTGGTCCGGCCGCCGCTCGAGCGGAAAGTACTGGACGGACACCAGGTCGAACGCGGCAGCCGGGGGCGGCGTGCTGGTCAGATCGGCGCGCGTCCACGCCACGCGCCCCTCGATGTCCGCGGCCGCCGCGGCGGCGCGCTCCAGGGCGACCCGGGAGATGTCCACCGCGGTCACCTGCCACCCCCGCCGAGCCAGCCAGACC
>NZ_JAEEAP010000451.1 GCF_016103465.1 Streptomyces sabulosicollis | reverse complement strand
GAGTGCGAGGGGGCGGGGGTGCGGGTGCGGTGGGTGGATGTGGATTACGCCTCGCATACCGCGCAGGTGGAGGCGATCGAGGGTGAGCTGGTCCGGTCGTTGTCGCGGGTCCGTCCGGTGTCCTCGCGTATTCCGTTCTTCTCGACGGTGGGGGCGGAGTGGCTGGACACGGCGGGGCTGGACGCCGGGTACTGGTACCGCAACCTGCGGAGCACGGTGCGGTTCGCTCCGTCCATCGAGCGTCTGCTGGAGGAGGACTTCCGGGCGTTCGTTGAGGTGAGTGCCCATCCGGTGCTGACGATGAGTATCGAGGCGGCGGCCGAGCGAGCGGACGCCGGACCGGTAATGGTGACGGGGACACTCCGCCGGGACGAGGGCGGTATGCGCCGGGTGCTCACCTCCCTGGCCGAGGCGTACGTACGCGGTGTGCCCGTGAACTGGAGTGCCCTGATCGGCGACCTCTCCGCCCACACCGCGCTGGATCTGCCCACCTACGCCTTCCAACACCAGCACTACTGGTTGAAGAGTGGCCCCCGGACCCGTGAGGTGACCGCCGTCGGCCTCGTGGGTGCTCAGCACCCTCTGCTGGGCGCCTGGGTGGAGCTGCCCGACCTGGGCGGGGCGTTGTTCACCTCCCGGCTGTCGCTGAGCAGTCACCCGTGGCTGGCCGACCACACGGTGTCCGGTACGGCCGTCCTCCCTGGATCGGCCTTTGTGGAGCTGGCGGTGCGTGCCGGTGACGAGGTCGGCTGTGGTGTGGTCGACGAGCTTCTGATCGAGGCCCCCCTCGCCCTGGCGGAGGGCGTGGGGGTGCAGCTCCAAGTGGTCGTTGATGGGGCCGACGGTTCCGGCCGACGGCGCCTCACCGTCCACTCCCGGCGGCAGGGCAACGGGTCGGGCGGTACGGACTGGACCCGACACGCCACGGGCACGCTCGCCCAGGCCGTCACCGCGCCCGACGCCGACCTCGCGACGTGGCCGCCCCCCGGAGCCACCCCCATCGATGTGGACCAGGTGTACGACGATCTGGCACGGGCCGGACGTGGAATCGGCCCGGCGTTCCGTGTGCTGCGCTCGGCGTGGACCCGTGGCACCGATGTGTTCGCCGAGGTGGAACTGGCCGACGACCAGCAGGCCGAAGCCGGGCGCTACACGCTCCACCCCGCCCTGCTGGAAGCCGGATGCCACGCCGACACCCACGCCGAGGCATCGACGCTTCCCGCCGTCTACCGCGCGGTGTCCCTGTCCGCGACCGGGGCGACCGCGCTGCGCGCGCGCATCGGCCCGGACGCTCGGGGAGGCGTGACGCTGCAGTTCGCGGACTCGGAGGGGAGGGCGGTCGGGTCCGTGGGCTCGGTGGTGTCGCGGCCGCTCCCGGTCGGTGCAGGGGTGTCGGCAGCCGGGGCGGATCCGGGGGACACGCTGTTCGAAGTGCGGTGGTTCCCGGCCGCGTCGGCCGTACCCGCCCCGGCCACCTCGGGTCCGGTGGTCATGTCGGCGACGAGTCCGGCCGAGTTGACAACGTTGGCCGGCCACGGGGACGTACCGCCTTTCATACGAGCGGACTTGACGGACACCACGCCTGGCCTCCGGGCGCTCACCTCGCAGGCGCTGGAGTGGGTCCAGGCGTGGCTGGCCACGCCGGAGGCGGATGCGCGGTTGGTCATCGTCACGCGCGAGGTCACCGACCCGATCTGCGCGGCGGTCTGGGGGCTCGTGCGCTCGGCACAGTCCGAGGCCCCGGACCGGCTGGTCCTGGTGGCGATGGACGAGGACGACGCCTCCGGCGCCCTGCTGCCCGCCGCACTGGCCACCGGCGAACCACAGATCGCCATCGCGGCCGGGGCGGCATCCGTACCGAGGCTGGTGCGGGCCACGCCGAACGAGGAAGAGCCACCACGACCGCTGGACCCGACCGGCACGGTGCTCATCACCGGTGGCACCGGTGCACTGGGCCGACTGCTCGCCCGCCACCTCGCGGCCGAGCACGGCGTACGTAACCTCCTGCTCGTCAGCCGCCGTGGCGGCACCGCCGAAGGTGTGACGGAACTGGAGTCCGAGCTCGGCGCGCTGGGCGCGTCCGTACGCACGGTGGCCTGCGACATCGCAGACCGGACCGCGGTGGCGGACCTGCTGGCCTCGCTTCCCGCCGAAGCGCCCCTCACGGCGGTCGTGCACACCGCCGGGGTCCTGGACGATGGCGTGGTCACCGCCATGACACCCGGACGGCTGGACACCGTCCTCCGCCCCAAAGCGGACGCGGCCCTCGTCCTGCATGAGCTGACGCGCGACATGGACCTCGCCGCCTTCGTGGTGTTCTCCTCGGCCGCGGGTGTCTTCGGCAACCCGGGACAGGCCAACTACGCGGCGGCCAATGCCTTTTTGGACGCACTGGCCCAGCAGCGCGGGGCGGCAGGGCTCCCGGCCACCTCGCTCGCCTGGGGCCACTGGGCGCTCAGCAGCGAGATGACCGCACATCTCACCGCGGCCGACCTGCGGCAGCACACCCGGCGCTTCGGCATGACCGCCCTGTCGGAGGAGACCGGTCTGGCGCTGTTCGACGCCGGTCTGCGCAGTGCCACACCCGCGCTGGTGGCGGCCCGGCTGGACCTCGCGGGCCTGCGCGCCAACGCGGCCGCCACCCCGGTCGTCCCTCTGCTGCACAAGCTGGTGCCACCGGGCCGCCGGGTCGTGGGCCGTACGGCGGCGCCGCGGACCGACCTCGTACGGCGGCTGGAGTCAGCGGACCCCGCCGAACGGGAGCGGACGCTGCTGGACCTGGTCACCCACCATGCCGCCCAGGTGCTCGGACACTCGTCACCGGACGGCATCGCCGCCGAACGGGCCTTCCGGGAGCTCGGGTTCGACTCGCTGACGTCCGTGGAACTGCGCAATCGGCTCAACGCCGCCACCGGGCTGCGGCTGCCCTCGACCCTGCTCTACGACCACCCCAGCCCACGGACCCTCACCCGGCATCTGCACGCCGAGCTGCTGGGGTCGCCGAGCGCCCCCGCCGCCCCGGCACCCACGGGCGAGGCTCCGGGCGACGGCATCGCCATCGTGGCGATGAGCTGCCGCTTCCCGGGCGGGGTGAACAGCCCCGAGGACTTCTGGCGGCTGATCAGCGAGGGCGGTGACGCCGTCGGCGACTTCCCGGACGACCGCGGCTGGGACCTGTCCGCGCTCTACGACCGCGACCCGGACCACCCCGGCACCTCCTACGTCCGGCACGGCGCCTTCCTGCCCGACGCCGCCGGGTTCGACGCGGAGTTCTTCGGCATTTCGCCGCGCGAGGCGCTGGCGATGGACCCGCAGCAGCGGCTGCTGCTGGAGACCTCATGGGAGGTGTTCGAGCGAGCCGGGATCGATCCGACCACGCTGGGCGGCAGCGCCATCGGAGTGTTCACCGGAATGAACACCCAGGACTACGCGATCCGCCTGCGCCAGGTCCCGGACGAGGTCGAGGGACACCGGATCACCGGCGTCTCCGCTGCCGTCCTGTCCGGGCGCGTGGCCTACACCCTGGGCCTGGAAGGACCCGCGGTGACGGTGGACACGGCGTGTTCGTCGTCGTTGGTGGCGTTGCATCTGGCGGCGCAGGCGCTGCGGGCGGGGGAGTGCTCGATGGCACTGGCCGGTGGGGTGACGGTGATGGCCGGGCCCGACGCGTTCGTGGACTTCTCCCGCCAGCGCGGACTGTCCGCCGACGGCCGGTGCAAGCCCTTCGCCGCCTCGGCCGATGGCACGGGGTGGGCCGAAGGCGTGGGTGTGCTGCTCCTGGAGCGGCTGTCGGACGCGGAGCGCAACGGTCACCAGGTGCTGGCGGTGGTGCGGGGCAGCGCGGTGAACCAGGACGGCGCGTCGAACGGACTGACGGCGCCGAACGGCCCGTCACAGCAGCGCGTCATCCGGCAGGCACTGGCCGGCGCGGGCGTGTCGGCCGCCGAGGTGGACGTGGTCGAGGCACACGGCACGGGTACCGCGCTCGGCGATCCCATCGAGGCGCAGGCCATCCTCGCCACCTACGGCCAGGACCGCGTACGGCCCCTGTGGCTGGGCTCGGTGAAGTCCAACATCGGTCATGCCCAAGCCGCCGCGGGCGTGGCCGGTGTGATCAAGATGGTCATGGCGCTGCGGCACGGTGTCCTGCCGCGGACGCTGCACGTCGACGCCCCCACCCCCGAGGTGGACTGGTCGGCGGGCTCGGTGGAACTGCTGACCGAGGAACGCCCGTGGCCGGACGCCGAGCGCCCGCGCCGGGCCGGAGTGTCCGCGTTCGGCGTCAGCGGTACCAACGCCCATGTGATCGTGGAACAGGCACCGGCCATCGCCGCCCTGCCCGCCCCGGAGGACCCGGACCCGGACACCGCCGCCGTACCGTGGGTGATCTCGGCGAGGAGCACCGAAGCGCTGTACGGCCAGGCGGCCCGGCTCGCGGACTTCGCCCGCAGCCACCCGGAGCTCGGCCCGGGCGACATCGCCCACTCGCTGATCACCACACGGGCCACGTTCGACCACCGGGCCGTGGTCGTGGGCTCCGGGCGGGCGGAGTTGCTGCGCGGGCTGGATGCCCTCACCGGGCCGGGCGATGGCCCCGTCGCACGAGGTGTGCCGAGCCCCGGCAGGCTCGCGGTGCTGTTCACCGGACAGGGCAGCCAGCACCCGGGCATGGGACGGGAACTGCAGGCGTGCTATCCCGTGTTCCGCGATGCCTTCGACGCGGCCTGCGCGGAACTGGACCGCCATCTGGTCGGCGCCGGACATGTCGCACACCCCGTACGGGACATCGTGTGCGCCCGGCCCGGATCTCCCGAAGCGGAGTTGCTCGACCGGACGGTCTTCGCCCAGGCGGGGCTGTTCGCGCTGGAGACCGCGCTGTTCCGGCTCTACGAGTCCTGGGGGGTGCGCCCCCACTTCCTCGCCGGCCACTCCGTGGGCGAGCTGACCGCCGCGCACGTGGCGGGCGTGCTGTCCCTCGAGGACGCGGCCGCGCTGCTGGCCGCGCGCGGGCGGCTGATGCAGGCCCTGCCCGGTGGCGCGATGGTCGCGCTGAACGTCCCCGAGCCGGTGGCTCGCTCTCTGCTGGCCGAAGCACCGGGTGCGGTGGACATCGCCGCAGTCAACGGGCCCGCCTCCGTCGTCGTCTCCGGTGACCCGGACGCCGTGGCCGCCGTCGAGCGGACATGCGCGGCCCACGGGCACCGGACCAAGCGACTGAGGGTCAGCCATGCCTTCCACTCCGCGCACATGGACGGCATGCTCGACGAGTTCCGCGCGATCGCCGCCGGGCTGACGTACGCGCCTCCGACGGTGCCAGTCGTCTCCGACGTCACGGGCGAGTTGGCCACACCCGACCAGCTGTGCTCCCCGGACTACTGGGTCGAGCACGCACGGCGGACGGTCCGTTTCCTCGACGGCGTTACCACGCTCCGCGCCCGGGACGTCACGACCTTCCTCGAACTGGGCCCCGATGGCGTGCTCACCGCCATGGCGCAGGAAGCGCTGGGCGACGGCGCCGACCCGGCCATGTTCGTGCCCACATTGCACGGCGAACAAGCCGATCCGGTCGCCGCCGTGGCCGCGCTCGCCCGGTTGCATGTCCGTGGTGTCCCGGTCGACTGGACCGCGCTGCTCCCGGGGACCTCGCGGCGCAGGGTCGACTTGCCGACGTACGCCTTCCAGCACCGGCGGTACTGGCCGGACGCCCTCGTTTCGGATGCCCCCGTTTCGGGCGCCCCGGTTTCTGATGCCGCCGCTTCGCATGCCGCCACTGTGGATGAGCCGGGTCCCCGGCCGCTGCCGGAGACCGCGGCGCTCCGAGGCGACGACGCCACGGCTTTCGTCGAACGGCTGAGGGCCGGCACCGAGGCCGAGCGGCAGCGGATGGTCCTCGACCTGGTGCTGAGCAGCGCGGCCGCGGTGCTGGGGCACGACGACGCCTCGGCGATCGACGGCGAGCGGGCCTTCCAGGACCTCGGCTTCGACTCCCTGAACGTGGTCCGGCTCCGCAACCGCCTGCGAGACCTGACCGGTGCCGAACTGCCCACGACACTTGCCTTCGACCATCCGACACCGGCCGCGCTCGCGTCGTTCCTGCACGCCCGGCTTCTCCGCCGGAACACCGGACGGAACGGATCGGGGTGGACGGCGGGCGATCCCACCGAGCCGATCGCGATCGTGGGGATGGCCTGCCGGTTGCCGGGCGGCGTGGCCTCGCCGGAGGACCTGTGGGAGCTGGTCCTGGCCGGCGGCGAGGGCATCGGGGAATTCCCGGTGGACCGCGGCTGGGATCTGGAGAACCTGTTCGACCCGGACCCGGACCACGCGGGGACGAGTTATGCGCGTCGGGGCGGGTTTCTGTATGACGCGGGGGAGTTCGACGCCGACTTCTTCGGGATCTCCCCGCGTGAGGCGCTGGCGATGGATCCGCAGCAGCGGTTGCTGCTGGAGACGTCATGGGAGGCCGTGGAGCGCGCCGGGATCGACCCCGTCTCCCTCCGTGGCCAGGACATCGGCGTCTTCGCGGGGATGGTCAACCACGACTACACCAGCCGCCTCGACACGGCCCCCGACGGTTCCGAGGGCTACCTCATGACCGGTGGCGCGGGCAGTGTGCTGTCGGGTCGGGTGTCGTATGTGCTGGGGTTCGAGGGTCCTGCGGTGACGGTGGACACGGCGTGTTCGTCGTCGTTGGTGGCGTTGCATCTGGCGGCGCAGGCGCTGCGGGCGGGGGAGTGCTCGATGGCGCTGGCCGGTGGGGTGACGGTGATGGCGGGGCCGGACGCCTTTGTGGAATTTTCCCGTCAGCGTGGCCTTGCTGCCGACGGGCGGTGCAAGTCGTTCGCGGCCTCGGCGGACGGTACGGGGTGGGCCGAGGGCGTGGGCGTGCTGGTGGTGGAGCGGTTGTCGGATGCGGAGCGGAACGGTCATCGGGTGTTGGCGGTGGTGCGGAGTAGTGCGGTGAATCAGGATGGTGCGTCGAATGGGCTGACGGCGCCGAATGGTCCGTCGCAGCAGCGGGTGATTCGGCGGGCGTTGGCGGGTGCGGGGTTGGTGGCGGCGGATGTGGATGCGGTGGAGGCGCATGGGACGGGTACGGCGTTGGGTGATCCGATCGAGGCGCAGGCGGTGTTGGCCACGTATGGTCAGGATCGGCCTGAGGGGCGTCCGCTGTGGTTGGGGTCGTTGAAGTCGAATATTGGTCATGCGCAGGCGGCTGCGGGTGTGGCTGGTGTGATCAAGATGGTGTTGGCGTTGCGGTATGGGGTGTTGCCTCGGACGTTGCATGTGGATGAGCCTTCGCGGCGGGTGGATTGGTCGGCGGGTGCGGTGGAGTTGTTGACCGAGCAGCGGGTGTGGCCGGAGGTGGGGCGTCC
>NZ_JAEEAP010000450.1 GCF_016103465.1 Streptomyces sabulosicollis | reverse complement strand
GTTCCGGGGTCGGGGGTGGGGCCGTGCGCTCCTTCGGTCCGGGGTTCCCGGGCTGCGCGGACTGCGCCGACCGAGTGGACTGTACCGACCTCCCGGACTTCCCGGACTTCTCCGAGGCAGACTTCATCGCATCATCCGGTCACCGGGCGGTCGGCGATACGTCCGCGACATGTCTGTCAGGGTGCTGGGTCGGCCCGCTCCGAGCCCGTGGCAGCCCGGGTAGCGATGGGGGCAAGGCTTGCTGCCCGATGGGGAAAGGGACTCCGCTGCCTCTTCGGGCAGGGCGGTCTGTACGCGGGGGCGGCCGAACGCCCGTTCCCGGTGATCCTCTGCCCGGGAACAATCGCTCTCGTTTCCCCGGTCGAGGAGAGTGGCATGCCGTCGTACTTGTCCCCGGGTGTCTACGTCGAAGAGGTGGAATCCGGGTCGCGGCCGATCGAGGGGGTCGGGACCTCGGTCGCCGCCTTCATCGGGTTCGCGCAGAAGGGGCCGTTCCACGAGCCGACGCTCATCACCAACTGGACGCAGTTCACCACCGTTTTCGGGGACTTCGTCGAGGGCACCTACCTCGCCTCCTCCGTCTACGGTTTCTTCGCCAACGGTGGTGGCATCTGCTACGTCGTGCGCATCGGCGACGCGGAGGAGGCGGAGCCGGGCGGAGAGCGCGCGGGCACCGCGAAGGAGATCGCCTCGGGGCCCTCGGCCCAGCTCGGGCCGTATGTCGTCCGCACCCTGCCCGGTGTCACCGGGGAAATCACCGTCGAGGTGGCCGATCCCGAGGGCGAAGACCCGCCGCAGGACGTCTTCGCGCTGGTGGTCAAGCACGATGGAGTGGTCGCGGAGACCTACCCGGCCGTGACCACCAAGCGCAGCAAGGAGAACGTGGCCACCCAGGTCAGGGCCCGGTCCCAGCTGATCAGGCTGGAGGAGCCCGGTAAGGGCGCGGCGCCCGCGCGGCCCGAGTCACAAGTGGTGACGCTCGCCGCCTCCCCCGGGGCCGGTCCGGGGGCCGGGGCGGCGGTGGTGCCGGACGCGCTGTCGGCGGATTCGTACGTGGGGGATCCCGACCGGCGGACCGGATTCGGCGGTCTGGAGGCGGTCGAGGAGGTCACCATGGTGGCCGCGCCGGACCTGATGAGCGCCTACCAGCGGGGGGCGGTGGATCTCGAGACGGTGATCACGGTGCAGCGCGGGCTGATCACCCACTGCGAGGCGATGGGAGACCGGATCGCCATCCTCGATCCGCCGCCCGCGCTGAGCCCGCGGCAGATCAAGACCTGGCGCGAGGAGACCACGGGGTTCGACTCCCGGTACGCGACCCTCTACTACCCGTGGATCAAGGTGTTCGACCCGGCCGTGGGCCGGGACGCCTTCGTGCCGCCCAGCGGGCATATCGCGGGGGTGTGGGCACGGAACGACGAGACCCGCGGGGTCCACAAGGCCCCGGCGAACGAGGTGGTTCGGGGCGCGGTCGCCCTCCAGACGCAGATCACCAAGGGCGAGCACGACCTGCTCAACCCCATCGGGCTCAACTGCATCCGTGCCTTCCCCGGCCGCGGCATCCGGGTATGGGGCGCGCGCACCCTCGCCGATGACGCGTCCTGGCGCTATCTCAATGTGCGGCGGCTCTTCAACTACCTGGAGGAGTCGATTCTGGCGGGCACCCAGTGGGTGGTCTTCGAGCCGAACGACGACGCCCTGTGGGCCCGTGTCCGGCGCACCATCTCGGCGTTCCTGGTCAATGAATGGCGCAAGGGCGCGCTCTTCGGGCTGACCCCGGACGAAGCCTTCTATGTGAAATGCGACCGCGAGACCAATCCGCCGGAGTCCATCGACGCCGGGCAGGTGATCTGCGAGGTCGGGGTGGCCCCGGTGAAGCCCGCGGAGTTCGTGGTGTTCCGGCTCGCCCAGCTCTCCGCGGGCACGGGAGCGGTCGACGAGTGATGACCACCACGACCGAGCGATCCTAGGAGGCTGATATGCCGCTCCCCGAACTCGACAGTTCCGTCGGGCATTCCTTCGGGCTGGAATTCGACAGCGTGCTCATCAGGCAGATCACGGAGGTCAGTGGTCTGAAGATGGAGCAGGACGTGATCGAGCTGAAGCAGAACACCGCCGACGGAAAATACGCGATCAAGAAGCTGCCCGGCCGTCCCAAGGCCGGTGAGGTCACGGTCACCCGCGGTCTGACCGAGGACAACAGCTTCGAGCAGTGGATCAGGGATTCCCGGTTCGGGAAGATGACCAACGCCCGGCGCAACGGCTCCATCATCGTCTACGACTACGAGGGCATTCCGATCAAGCGGTACAAGCTCATCAACGCCTGGCCCAAGTCCCTGGAGATCAGCACGCTCAAGGCCGGTGACACCTCCGTGCTCACCGAGAAGCTGGCCATCACCTACGAGAGCGTGGAAGTCGACTGATGCGGCGCACCATCGCGGCATCCCCCGAGCGGGCCGACCCGGACCGGCAGACCGAAACGCTGAGGACCGAATTCCCCTTCGAGCTGCCGCGCGGCTACGTGGACGAATCCGGAACGGTGCACCGCGATGGCGTCATGCGGCTGGCCACCGCCCGCGATGAGCTGGTCCCGCTGCGGGACGACCGGGTACGGGAGAACTCCGCCTACCTCTCGGTGGTGCTGATCTCCCGGGTGATCACCCGGCTCGGCTCGATCGAGGACATCCATCCAGGCGTCGTCGAGGACCTGTTCGCCTCCGACCTGGCCTTTCTGCAGGACTTCTACCGCAGGATCAACGCCGAGGGGCACACCCGGGCCGCGGTGACCTGCCCCTCGTGCCGGGAGAACTTCGCGGTGGACCTGTCCGGTGGTGGTCGCCTGGGGGAATCGTGACGTACGCGACCGACCGGATCCACGAGGAGGTCGCGTACCTCGCCTACCACTTCCACTGGTCCCTCGACGAGATCCTCGACCTGGAGCACACCGACCGGTTGCGGTACGTGGACCACATCGCCCGGCTGAACGAGCGGTGATGTGAGATGGGATTGCTGTCCTGGCTGGTCGGACACCGGCGGAGCGGTACGGGCCCGGCGGCGGGGAACACGGCGGGCACCGGATCGGAGACAGTGGCGAGCCCCACGGCGCCGCCCGCCACGCCGGGGTGGCGGGAGGTGCCGCCGTTGCAGCGCACGGTGGCGGCGCCCGAGCTGGTGACCGATCCCGCCGGGTTCCGCGCGGGGCTGGGCACATGGCAGAACGCGTCGTTCCTCGGGACGCTCGGCCACCTGGTGAGCCCGGAGGCGCCGTCGGGGGTGGGGCACGGTCTCGCCACACCGCTCACACCGCCCACACCGTCCCCTGCCGATACGCCGAACCCGATCCGCCGCACACCGCCGACGGTGAGCCGGGAGGTCGGCCCGGTGGTGGCACGGGAGTTGGCCACGCCCCGGCGCGCACCCGTACAGCGGGTGGCGGAGGATGCGGCCGCCCCGGGCACGCGGGTGGCGGAGGATGCCGTCACCCCGGACACGTGGGCGGCGGAGGATGCCGCCACCCCGGACGCGCCGGAGGTGGTCGAGCCGCTGATCTCCGCCCGCCCTCCGGACGAACGGATCCGTCAACTGGCCGCACTGCCCCTCGCGGCGCCACGCGCCCGTACGGAGGCGAGCGACGCGGCGCCCGCGACGTCCCCCTCCCTGCCCTCGCCGCCGGTCCAGCGGTCCGCCGCCTTCGGGCTGGGCGAGCCGCTGACCGAGCTGCCGCCGACCGCCCAGCGCGAGCCCGCGGCGCGCGCCGGAGCCCTGACGCCCGAGGAGCCGGGAGCCGCGCCGACGGAACCGCCGCGCGGCGACGCGCCGTCCAGGCCCCTGCTCCCCGACGACCCGCTGCTGGTGCGTACGGCGGACACCGGTCCGGCACCCGAGCCGACGGCCGCGCCCGCGTCCGCGGCCCCGCCCGTCCCGCTGCAACGGGCCACCGCCGCCGGGACACCGATCGCGGCCGAGCCCGCCCCGGTGACGGCACCGGTGGTCCCGCTGGTGGGACAGCGGTCGGTGCCGCTGTTCTCGGGAGCGCACGAGGCATCCCCCGCACCGAGCCGCCCCGTACCCGAGCAACCGGTCGTGCCGGTGCGGTGGTCGGCCGCCGCCGACCCGTCCCCCGCGAAGCCGGAGGCGGCCGCCACCGGCGGGCCGCCGTCCGCGCATCGCCCGGCGACGCCCACGGCTCAGCGGTCGGTGGCGCCCGAGGCCACCGCTCCCCCGGCCCCCGTCACCCGAGGCCACCGCCCCCTCGCCTCGGCACCGACCACCGCGCCAACGGGCCCGGCCCGTCCGCTGGTCGACACCGGTTCGGCGGCGGTGGCCTCGGGGGTGGCCCAGCGCATGGCAGACGGCTCCGTGGTGTTCCAGCCGCCGCGCGTTCCATCCGCCCCTCCCCCGCGGGCGATACAGCGGGCGCGGGTCCTCCCGCCCGTACAGCGCGATGCCGAGGGCCCGGATATCCCCGACATCCCTGACCCTCCCGAGCCACCCGAGCCACCCGAGTCGCCCGAGCCGCCTGAGCCGCCCGAGCCGCCGCCGTCCGGCCCGTCCTCCGGCCCGTCTCCCGGCCCGTCTCCCGGGGGCGCGCCCGGAGGGCCGGAGGAGCACGGGGACGGCGGCAAGGGCGGTGGGTCGCCCAGGGTGGACGACGAGCTGGTCCGCGCGCTGTACGCACCGCTCAGCCGGCTGCTGAAGGCGGAGCTGCGGCTGGAGCGCGAACGGGCCGGACATCTGATCAACACCAGGCACTGACAAGTGCGGAGAGAAGGGACACGGCATGCCCGTTACCGATGACCCGGCGGTCAGCGTCTGCTTCGTCGTCACGGTCGACGGCATCGAGCTCGGCTCGTTCAACACCTGTGAGGGGCTGGGCTGCGAGGTGGTGCTCGAACAGCGGGAGGAGGGCGGCAACAACGGCCATCTGTGGCAGCTGCCCACCCGGCTGAAGTACCCCAACATCAAGCTGTCCCGGCCGCTGACCCGTGACACCGAGAAGGTGGCCAAGTGGTTCGCGTCCATGACCACCGGGATCGCCCGCCGCACCGCGCACATCGAGGCGCGGACGGGCGACGGGCACCGGGTGGCCCAGTGGGGTCTGCTCGAGGTGGTTCCGGTGCGCTGGACCGGGCCGTCGTTCAATCCGGAGTCGCCCAAGGTGGCCATGGAGACGATCGAGATCGCCCACCACGGCTATGTGATGGAGGGCTGACCCATGGGTTCACCCGTGGCGTTCAGCGCGGCGGGCGGCGGGGCCGCCGCGGGCAGGGCGGGCGGCGGGACCCGGCCCAAGCTGGAGCACGCCTATCTGGAGCTGCGCACCCCTCCCCCGGGGGGCGGTCTGACACCGGGCGGGCCGTGCGGGCGGATCGACTTCCAGTTCAACCCCAAGGAGCTGAGCCTGACCAAGGCGGCGGCCTGGAAGCGCACTCCGGCCAAGGGGGCGAAGAGCGCGGGGCCGCCCGAGTACCAGGGGCCGCAACCCAGCAAGCTGACCGTCGAGATGTTCTTCGATGCGAGCGACACCCAGGACACCAGCGTGGTGACCTCGGTGGAGCGGCTGTTCACCTGTTGCGTGCCGACCAGCGAGACCCGGCAGCGGCAGCGGGCCTCGCCGCCATGGGTGGTGTTCCACTGGGGCGGGCTCACCGGGTTCCCCGGCTATGTCAGCCAAGTGCAGGCGAAGTACACCCTGTTCACCACCTCCGGTGTGCCGATCCGGGCGGTGTGCCAGGTGACGATGGAGGAGATCACCGGGGAGACCCCGGGGCAGAACCCGACGTCGGGCGCGCTGCACGCCCGCCGGGTGCACCGGGTCCGCACCGGCGACACGCTGCCGCTGCTGGCCTGGCGCGAGTACGGCGATCCGGCGGCCTGGCGGGTCATCGCGGAGGCCAATGGGATCGACGATCCGATGCGGCTGCCGGGCGGCCTGGAGCTGCTGCTTCCGGCGCTGGACGAGGTGGACCGCGACGAGCGGGCCGGAGCCCCCGGTGACGGCCACGGCGGGGGGTGGTGAGCGATGGCCGGGCAGAGCGTCGCCAAAGCGCTGGTGGTGGAGTTCGGCGGCCGTCCGCTCTCCCCCGCACTGGTGAACACGCTGGTCGAGGGGTACGTGGACGACAGCCGTACGCTGCCCGATCTGTTCGTACTGCGCTTTCGCGACCCCGGCCGGGTGCTGCTGGAGCAGACGGGGGTGGAGATCGGCACCGAGGTGCGGCTGCTGGCCGGCGCGGGGGGCGGGCCTTCACCGCGCCCCCTGCTGACCGGGAGCGTCACCGCGCTGGAAGTGGAGATCGACGACACCGGCACCTTCACGGTGGTGCGCGGTCTGGACGAGTCCCACCGGCTCTTCCGGGGCCGTCAGGTGGCCAGCTACCAGAACATGACCCTGGCCGACATCTGTGTCCGGGTGGCCCGGCGGGCGGGGCTGAAGCCGGGGAAGGTGGATGTGGCGGGCCCGGTGCTGGAGCACGTGGCGCAGCCGAACATCAGCGACTGGGAGTTCCTCCGCGGGCTCGCCGAGGAGGCGGGCGCGCAGGTGTATGTGACGGACGGACGGCTGCACGTGGCCAAGCCGACCGAGGCGGGCGGCGCCCCGGACACCTCGGCGCGCGCCGCCCGCGATCCCCTGGTGCTGGAGATGGGGGACAACCTGCTGCGCTGCCGGGCCGGGGTGTCGGCGGCCGAGCAGGTGTCCACGGTCGAGGTGCGGGGCTGGGATGTGAAGACCAAGCGGCCGCTGGTGGGCCGCGCGGACGCGGGCCGTGCCGCGACGCTGGACCTGGGGGTGACGGCGGCGGAGGTGGCGCGGCCGTTCGGCGAGGCGAGCTTTGTGGTGTCCGACGCGCCGTACGGGCAGCAGGCGCAGGTGGACCAGGCCGCGAACGCCCTCGCGGCGCGGATCGCGGGGTCGTTCGCCGAACTGGAGGCGGTGATCCGGGGCAATCCGGAGGTTCGGGCGGGGGGCGCGGTCACCCTGGCCGGGGTCGGCAAACCCTTCGAGGGGCGCTACACCGTCACCTCCTCGCGGCATGTGTTCGACCCGGTGCGCGGCTATGAGACGTGGGTGACGGTGTCCGGGCAGCAGGAGCGTTCGCTGTTCGGGCTGACCGGCGGCGGATCCGGTGGCGGCGCGCAGACCGGCTCCCGGTGTCCGGGGCTGGCCAATGGCACGGTCACCGACACCAAGGACCCCGACGGGCTCGGCCGGGTCAAGGTGCGGTTCCCCTGGCTGTCCGACGAGTACGCGAGCGACTGGGCGCGCACCGCCCAGGCGGGTGGGACCGGTGGCGGGGAGGCGTTCATCCCCGAGGTGGGCGACGAAGTGCTGATCGGTTTCGAGCAGGGCCATCTGGACCGCCCGTATGTGCTCGCCGGTCTCTACAACGGCGAGGACAGGCCGGGCGGAGGGGGCGC
>NZ_JAEEAP010000044.1 GCF_016103465.1 Streptomyces sabulosicollis | reverse complement strand
GGAAGGGGTTGGGGTCGGTGGTACGCCGGGTGGCATAGACCCGACGGGTGTGGGCGGAGTCGGTGAGCCGGGCGAGGCGGGTGCCGGATGCGTCGGGTGAGGTGGAGGTGTCCGCGACGGCGAGTTCCGGTGCGATCGCCACCCCCAGGCCCTGCCGGACCAGTTCGTAGGGCAGGTTGTAGTCGTTCGTACGGAAGAGCACCTCGGGCAGAAAGCCGCCGGCCGCGCAGATGTGGCGCAGGCAGTGAGCGGCGTCGGTGTCCTCGTGGTAGCTGATCCAGCGCTCGTCCCGCAGGTCGGCGAGGCGGATGTGCGGCCGTCCGGCGAGGGGGTGTTCCGCTGGGAGGAGGAGGTAGAGCGGCTCTTCCCGTACCAGCGTGTGTTCCAGGCCCTCGGGCCAGTTGTGCGGTACCACGCCGTACTCGAAGATCACGGCGAGATCCAGTCGCCCCTCCAGCACCGCGGGCACGGTGACCTGCGGGTCGCCCTCCTCATAGCGGACGTCGACCTCGGGCCGGTCGCGGAGGAACCCCGTCAGCACCGTCGGCATCAGCCGGAAGCCCGCGGACCAGAAGCTCCCCAGCCGCAGTCGCCCGCGCTCGGCCGCGGCGTAGGCGCGCATCTCGTTCTCCGTCGCCGACAGGTCGGCCAGCAGCCGTCCCGCGCGCTGGGCGAGCTGGAGCCCGGCCGCGGTGGGGCGCACGCTGCGCGGTGAGCGCTCGAAGAGGGGGACGCCCAGGGCGCGCTCGACGGTGGAGATCTGCTGGGAGACGGCGGAGGGGGTGTAGCCGAGGCGCTGGGCGGCCGTACGGAACGAGCCCGCGGCGACCACCTCGCATATCGCCTGAAGCTGCGGCGGAGTCAGCATCAAACGAACTTAACACTCCGCGTGGATACGTTCATTCTCCCTGTTCTTGCCCGGGCCGCCGCCATCCCGCAGATTGGGCGTTCACCAGCCCCGCTCCGGTCTTCTGACCAGCGGACCAGAAGGGAGGCACCGTGCCCGGAAGGCATGCGCGAGCCCGCGCCACCGCACTTCCCCTCGCGCTCGCGACGCTGCTCACGCTGACCGTGACGGCCTGTGGCGGCGCCGCGACCGTCAATCAGTCCAAGGTGCCCGAGCAGCGCGTCGACCCCGCGCTCCGTGCCCTGCTCCCTCGGGACATTCGCGACAAGGGGTCCATCACGTCGGCTGTCGGCAACGACTACCCGCCGCTGTCCCTCCTGGACATCGACAACAAGACCGTCATCGGCGCCGAACCCGACCTCATTCACGCGGTCGGCCAGATCCTCGGCGTCCGCGTGCACCTGGTGCAGGCAAACTTCGACAGCATCATCGGCGGTGTCCGGTCCCGACGCTACGACGTGGCGATCCAGGCCATGCTCGACAAGAAGGAGCGCCAGTCGCAGGTCACGTTCGTCGATTACATGAAGACCAGCAGCTCGATCCTCACCTCCGAGAAGGCCGCCGGGAACATCCGCTCCCTCACCAGCCTGTGCGGCAGCCAGGTGGCCGTCGAGCAGGGCACCTCGCAGGTGGATGACGTGGCGGCGCAGGCCGAGAAATGTGCGGCGAACGGCAAGCCGGAGCTGGAGAAACTGGTCTTCCCCGACTCCGTCGGCTGCTTCCAGGCGCTGTCCACGGGCCGCGCCGACGCGTTCGTCGGCGGCACCCCCACCGTCGTCTACCAGGCGGAGATGTCGCACGGCAGGTTCCGCACGGCCGGTGAGCCGTACCGCTTCCTGCCCTACGGAATCCTGATCAACAAGGAGGAGCCGACCTTGGTCCGGGCTGTCCGCGGTGCCCTGCAGAAACTCATCGACAACGGCACCTACGCGAAGATCCTCAAGCAGTGGAACATCAGCTCCGGAGCCCTGAAGAGCGCCACGGTGAACGGGGGTGCGGCATGACCGAGACCCTCGTCCGGGCGGACTCCGGCGACGCCGCCGAGTCCCTGCGCCCCGTCCCACCGCGCCGTCCGGGGCAGCGCGTCGCCGCGGTCGTCGTGGCCTTCCTGCTGGTCTTCCTCCTGGAGGGCTGGATCACCAACCCCCGTATGCAGTGGGGGACCGTCGGCGAGTTCCTCTTCTCGCCGGTGATCATGGAGGGGCTGCGGACCACGCTGCTGCTGACGTTCCTCGCCATGGCACTCGGCATCCTCGGCGGTGTCGTCCTCGCCATCCTGCGGATGTCCGCCAACCCGATACTCTCCCGGCTCAGCTGGTGCTACATCTGGCTCTTCCGCGGCACCCCGCTGCTGGTCCAGCTCCTCTTCTGGTATTTCCTCTCCGCGGTCGTCCCCACCATCGGCCTCGGCATCCCCTGGGGACCGACGTTCGTACAGGCCGACACGAACGACCTCATCACCCAGCTCACCGCCGCCGTCCTCGGCCTCGGGCTGCACGAGGCGGCGTACATGGCCGAGATCGTCCGCGCGGGGATCACCTCCGTCGACGACGGCCAGAACGAGGCCGCCCAGGCGCTGGGCATGTCCCGCGGGCAGACCCTGCGCCGCATCGTGCTGCCGCAGGCACTGCGCATCATCATCCCGCCCACCGGCAATCAGGTGATCTCCATGCTGAAGACCACCTCGCTGGTCTTCGCCATCGCCGTGCCCGAGCTGCTGACCTCCGTCCAGGGCATCTACTCACGCAACTTCCAGCAGGTTCCGCTGCTGGTCGTCGCCTGCTTCTGGTACCTCGCGGCGACCTCCGTGCTGGGCGTCGGCCAGTACTACCTGGAACGGCGCTTCGGCCGCGGCGCCAACCGCGACCTGCCGCCCACCCCGCTCCAGCGGTTGCGCGCCGCGGTCCGGAACCACCGTAAGGAGAGCGCACGTTGACACCAGCCGTGATCAGAGCCGAGCGCGTGCACAAGAGCTTCGGCCGCACCGAAGTGCTCAAGGGCATCGACCTGACCGTCGCCCAGGGGGAGGTGATGTGTCTGGTGGGCCCCTCCGGGTCCGGCAAGTCCACCTTCCTGCGCTGCGTCAATCATCTGGAGACCATCGACCGGGGACGCCTGTACGTCCGTGACGAGCTCGTCGGCTACGAAGAGCGGGACGGCAAGCTCCACGAGCTGAGCGGGAAGGCCGTCTCACGACGCCGCCAGGGCATCGGCATGGTCTTCCAGCGCTTCAACCTCTTTCCGCACATGACCGCGCTGGAAAACGTCATCGAGGCCCCCGTCCAGGTCAGGAAGGTGCCGAAGAAACAGGCATGCGAACGCGGCGCGGAACTGCTCGACCGCGTCGGCCTCGCCGACAAGGCGGGCAGCTACCCCGCCCAGCTCTCCGGCGGCCAGCAGCAGCGGGTGGCCATCGCCCGCGCGCTGGCGATGAAGCCCGAACTGATGCTCTTCGACGAGCCCACCTCCGCGCTCGACCCCGAACTCGTCGGAGAGGTCCTGGAGGTGATGCGAGCGCTCGCCGACGACGGCATGACCATGGTCGTCGTCACCCACGAGATGGGCTTCGCCCGCGAGGTCGGCGACTCGCTGGTGTTCATGGACGACGGAGCCGTCGTCGAGACCGGCCCGCCGGCTGACGTGCTGAGCGACCCGCGCCACGAACGCACCCGCGCCTTCCTCAGCAAGGTTCTCTGACCACCCCGCCAGGATCTCCGGCCTCCCCGCAACGTTTCCGGCCGTCGGGCGCGCTGGCCGACCGCCCACACCTGACCGCCACCGAAGGAGTCTCCATGCCCCGTGCCCTCGTCATCGGCGCCGGAGTGATAGGCGCCGCCACCGCCCACCGCCTGGCCGAGGCAGGTGTCAGCGTCACCGTGCTCGACGCCGGCGGCCGCACGCCGGGCGCCTCCAGTGCCACCTTCTCCATCGACGTCACCCATCTGAAGACCCCCCACTCCTACTTCCTGCTCAACCGGCGCAGCGCCGCGCTCCACCGGGAGCTGGAGCACGAGATCCACGCGAGTACAGGAGCCGTCGGCTGGCGCCATCCCGCCCCGCTCGTCCAGTGGGGCCACACCGAGGAGGAACAGCGCATCCTCCGCGCGCGTGCCGAGCGCCTCGCGGGCTGGGGGCACCCCTGCCGCACCGCCGACCCCGGCGAGCTGCGCACCCTCGCACCTGCCGTCGACCCCGCCTCCTGCCGCGCCACCGAGCTCGTCGTGCACGACGACGTCGCCTGGTACGACGCCCCCCTCCTCGCGCGCACCCTCCTCGACCGGGCCGCGGCCCTGGGCGCCGACATCCGCTACGACAGTCCCGTCACCGCCTTGCTGCTGGACGGTGAGCGGGTACGCGGCGCCGAGGCGCGGGGCCGGCGTTTCGAGGCCGACCACATCGTCAACTGTGCGGGCCCCGACGCCGGGCGCATCGCCGAACTGGCCGGGGTACGGCTGCCGTTGCGCCAGATCCCCGGTCTGGTGGGCGAGTCCGTCCCGCTCGCCGAGCCGCTGCGGGCCATCGTCGCGACCCCCGGCGTCGATCTGCGCCCCGCCCCGGGCAACCGGGTCTGCGCCATCTCCTGGCCGGTCGACGCCCTCCTCGCCCCGACCGCGTCAACTGATGTGCCGCCCGAAGCGGACCTCCTCAGCCGGTGCGCCGCGATCCTGCCCGCCTTCCGCTCCCTGGGGGGTACCCGGATCGGTGTCCGCCCCGTTCCCGAAGACGGCCTGCCCCTGGTCGGCCCGCACCGCCAGGCTCCCGGCCTCTACACCATCACCACCCACAGCGGCGTCACCCTCGCCCCGCTCCTGGCCGCCCTCGCCGCCAAGGAGCTCACCACTTCCCTGCCCGAACCCACCCTGGCTCCCTACCGGCCCGACCGCGACACCTCACACCCCATCCGCGACGAAAGCCTGGCGGTGATGAGCGGGCACCGCGCCGAAGCCGGTTGAGTTCTCACGTCTGATGACGCGAACTGCCCTGGGCGGCCTCGGCCAGGTGGCGTCCCCTGCCCGTGCTGTCGCCGGTCGGGGCCAGGCAGTCAGCGAGCCGGGCGTGCGGGAGCGTTGTTCAGGCCCGTGAGACCTCGCGGTCTCACGAGGTCCCTCGAGATCTCTTCAGGTTCCCTCAGAAGCCCTCTGGGGCGGACCCGTCCTGGTCGATGACGTTATCGCCGGGGCCGCCGTCGATGGCGTCCTGGCCGGGGCCGCCGAAGAGGTAGTCGTTGCCCGGTCCGCCCTCGATGGTGTCGTCGCCCTCTTCGCCGTAGAGCGAGTCATCGTTGCCGGCGCCGTCGAGGTGGTCGTCGCCGGGGCCGCCGTAGATCTCGTTGGCCACGTCATCGCCGATGACGATGTCGTCGCCGTCCCCGGCCCACACCGCGAACGAGTCGGTGATGGTGTCGTTACCGGCGTTGCCGTTCGCGTTCGTGGCGTGGCTGATGGTGTCGTCGCCGTCGCCGCCCACCGCGACGGAAGCGCCGGTGATGGTGTCGTCCCCGGCCCCGCCGTGGACGTTCACATCGCCGCCGGAGATCTTGACGCTGTCATGGCCGTCGCCGAGTTCGACGTTGCCCTGGTCGCCGCCGTGGTCCGGGTCGGGGACGGGCACCGTGCAGGTCACATAGGTCGCGTCGGTGGCGGTGGGGTGGGTGCAGCCGGTGCCGGCGGTGATCTCGACGACGTCGTCGACGCCGAAGGTCAGCGTGGTGTCGGTCTCGCCGACCCGCTGGATGGTGAGCCTGTTGGTATGGCCGTCGGCCGCCGTGTAGGCCATCACTCCGTCGGTGACGGTCACGGTGGCCGGCGACGCGCCCGGCGACACCGGCGACACCGGCGAGGACGACGCGGGCGAGGTGGCGGCCTGGGCGTTCCAGGCGAAGAGTCCGGTGCTGGCGGCGACGGCCAGTAAGGCGACGCCGACCGGGCGGACGCGGCGGGAACGCGGGCCAAGGGTGGACACGAAAAACCTCCGTGGGGCGTGGATCTGATTTCCGATCACCCATTTCGACGTGGCAAATCCGCGCGGGGTTGTGCCACGCCCATGCCCTGTTCACCGAACTTTCGCATTCCTGTTTCACGTTCAGCGGTACGACACCGGGAATTTCCCTCGCGTTGTCGGAAGGTGCGTTCCACGAGCGGCGGATGTCGCCGCCTTCCTGCTCCAGGCGGCACGCGGCAGTGAGTGGAGCCGGCGTCCCGACCGTCCTTCAGGACCACTTCGTTGCCTGCCGCCGTCACGGCTCGGCTCCCACTCCGACCTCGCCGTCCGGCGGGGAGCAGGAGAAAGACCTGCTCGCCGCGGTTTGGCCGGCCGGGACGAGCAGGTCCTGAGGGGAAGAACCTGTCTTTCTGGAACGTCCAGGGCACGAGCGCGCCGGATAGCCCCGGTTCGCCTCCGGGCAGGTCGGGAGTATCCATCTGGCGCCGCTCACACTGCGATACGCCGACCGGTGCCCTGACGTTTCCACTCACTTGCCCGGACCAGCCACGCGGGGAACGAGGCGACGGGGGAGCGGACCTTCTTGCACATCGAGGTGCTGTCCGCGCGCAGCGTCAGGAAGAGATGACGGGGCCGTTGGGGACGGCGTCCAACACGACCGTGCTCACGGTGACGATCTTGTCCCAGTCGAAGGAGTACTTGTCGAACACCGCCGCGCTGGTGATCCCGCGCTTGACGCCGTTGCTGACAAGGTAAACGGTGGCGGAGGAGGGGGACTTGGCCAACATGGCGCCGTCCGACAGGTTGCCGCCGTCGTCGATGCTGTCGATGTCGATCACGTTCTGAATTCCGTCCCAGCTGCGGAACAGATTGAAGTACGTGGTCTCATTGGGGATCCCGCGGCGCTTGCCGTCGAGGACCAGGTAGACGGCGGGGCTGTTCACCGTCTTGATGCGGTAGCCATTGAGTTCCGGGTGTGCGCCCTGGATCTGCGCGGACGAGCCCTGTGCGGTGGAGGCTGCTCCGGCGGCGTTCGCCGCAGGGGATGCGACGAGTCCGAGCAGGGCGGCGACTACCAGGCTGACCGCGCCGAGTAACGCGCGTCTTCGGGCCATGTGTCCTCCAAGGGATCGGGAAGGTATCCGGACCGGGGCGAGGACCGCCGCCGATCGGTTACACACACAGGTGAACGACGGCGGGGGATCTGACGGGTAATCCTCATGCATCGGATGCCGCGAGGAAAGGCCAATGTGAGTCACAGTGGATTCTCGCCGGTTCACGCCGCTGCTGCGCCGGGTCGGCGCCAGGTTCGCCTCATGAGCCCGGTGGCCTGGCGCCGCTGGGCGGTGCTGAGGATCCGGGTGGCACGGGGGCCAGAAGGCCGGAGTCGCGATACCCCTCGCAGAGGGATGCGGAGGGTTCGGACACATCGTGGCTGGCCAGGCATACCCAGTGGCCGCCCGCAAGGTCCAGGGTGCAGGTCGGCGAGCCGTCTCCTTCCTGGCAGCCGTACCAGGCGGGCTCCCGCTCCGGCTCCCGGTTGAAGACCCCGGAGGGTGTGCCGCTGAGCACACCTGTGAGCCGGACGCTGTCACCGGCGGGCAGAGGTAGGGTGCACCAGGCATTCTCCGGGCTGGGCACCGCATCGAGTTCCTGCGCACACTGCTCCGCATTACGGTCATTGGTCACGGTCACTTCGAATGTGGTGGTCATGATCACTTGTATGTAGACGGTGTCGGGGCGCTTCGGCTGCGTGCTGACCGTGGGCGGAGCGGAGGATGTCACCTTCGTCGGCGGCGCCGATGACACGCCGGTGGGCGCGTCGGGACGCACGGTCGTCGGGGTCGCGGCGGGAGGTGAGCTGCCGCCTGACTCCATCGCGGTCGCACCGGACGCCGAGCTGCCACTCGCCCGCGCCGAGGTCGCGGTCGACGGGTCCGTCGACGACGCGGATGTCGGTCCGCTGCCCGAGCTGGCGCATCGGGCAAGGATGAGGATCATCACGAAGACGACCACCAGAGCCAGGACGACGAGCAACCCGCGACGTCCCCCAGGGCGCGGGGCCGGGGTCCCCGCACTGCTGTCTGTCATCTGTTCCTCCGGCTGAGTTGTGCGCCCGTGTACGCGACACGCCTACGGTTGGCTCCCGGTGACGGCGGGCGGGTCCGGCGGAGCGGGAGGAGCCGGCGGATCGGCCGGGGCCGGCCGCGGCGGGCGGTAGCGGAAGTAGGCCCAAAAGGCCAGAGACAGCGCGCCGAAGCCGATGAACAGCGCGAGTGTGGACGCGAACGCGGGCGCGGTGCCCTGCCTCAGCACGTCCCGCCGGTTCAGCACCAGCAGGTGCACGAAGCAGATCACCGCTACCGCGTAGACGCCCAGCCAGGCGGGGCGGCTCCAGGCCAGCAGGCGTCGCCCGTCCATCATGTGCAGCGGTATCAGCCCGAAGACGAGTGTCTGCACGCTCAGAAGGAAGACCGCGGACAGCACGGCGTCCAGCATCCGCACGGGCAGCCAGGTCCCGTCATGCGTACGCTCCAGGGCGACCCAGGCCAGCAGCGCGACAGCGAGCAGGCAGAGCGTTCCCGCGAGCACGCTGCGTCCTTCGTCCTCGTCCGACAGCCGACGCCTGGCCTCGTCGGCCGTGGCGTACCCGGCGATGAGGCCGAAGACATAGCCCGGCACGAATCCGGCCACCACCGACAGCAGTGTGCAGAACGCGGCCAGGGCGAGTCCCAGCGGCAGGACGGACAGGGCACCGGTCACACCGTCCGATAAGCGCCGCGCGAAGGACTCCACCACCGCTGCGTAGGCCAGGGTGGTCACCGGGAAGGCCACTAGGAGGCCGAAGAAGAGCATCATCGTGTCGCCGCGGATGCCGATAGCGGGATCGATCAGGGTGGTCAGCAGTGCGGCGGCCAGTGCGAACCAGCAGAACTGCCGCCTGGGTGACGCCCACAGAGCGCTGAGAGTCCGTCCGCCGATGCGCAGAGCGCTCATCCGGGTACGTTGGTGGCGCATCCACGCCGTCCAGGGGCGGAACCAGCCTTCGATCTCCTGCCGGTTCTCTTCGATCGTCTTGTTCACGATGTCGGCCGGGAAGCCGATCAGCAGGATCAGCGCGGAGGCCACCACCAGCGTTGTGGCCACGCTGCGCAGTCCCCACGGCACCTCGGAGGGCTTGGGGATCGCCGAGAACACCGGCGACGTGCCGACGGCGGGCGGTGGACCGTCGGCGGCCGATGCCGTCCTGCTGACGGCGATCGGGTAGCTGATCAACGTGCCCTGCGGGCAGTCGAGGGCGATCCGGTGTCGCCCCTGTCGGGTGTTCGCGGGGACGGTGAACTCGGCTGTGACGTACCCCAGCCCTCCCTCTGAGGTCAGCGTGGTCGCCAGTGCGCGGCCATCCAGCTGGACCTGACCGCCGGAGCATTCATGTGCGGCGTTCTCGACCCGGATCGTCCGACGCCTCTCGCCCTCCGATGCCGCTCCCTCGCTGATCTGGATTCCGGGTCCGCCGCCGAAGTGGTAACTGGGCGCGTCCTGGCCGAGCCTTTCGAGGTCGAGCGTGGTGGTGCCGACCCTCGTCCAGGACTTGCCGTCGGCAGACCGGCATTCCACGACCACGGTGTGCGATCCGCCCCGGTCGTCGGCCGAGACGTTCGGATACTGAAAGCCGACGAGGAAGGAGTCGCCATTGACGCGGTACGACGGCCAGACGTCCCGTGTGCCGCTGCTCTCGCTCGACACGCCCTCCCAGAGCAGGCGGACGGACGCCGGTGCCAGGAACCCGGCTTCGCCTTTCCCGCACGCCTCGGGGGCGTGCGACACGTTCAGGACCGCGTACGATCCCTCGGCCGCCCGGCGCGGCGTCGCTTCCAGCCGCGCGCTTTCGTCCGCTCTCGCCGGAGCGACCAGCAGAAACCCCAGCAGAAACCCCAGAAGAAAGACGAACGCTGACAGCCGTGCGGCCGATGACCCAGCCCGCCCCATGACTCCCCCCGATGACGTGCTCCCTGCACACGGTAGGCGTGACGAAGGGTCATCGGCGGTTGCTCTCCGTACATCGGGCCACTAAGTCAGACCATTGACGTAAGGCGCGGTCCGTCGTTCATCCCACGCTGCATCTCACGACGGTGAGCGCCCCTGCCAGTCGCCCGCGCTCGCGGAATCCGTACACGGGGAGCTGGAATCGGCACGGAGCGCGGTGCCGGTGTTGCCACCGGTCCGTCTCTCCGTGCCGCTCGCCGAGCCCGGCGTTGGACTTCTGCCGATCATCGGCATTGCCTCATGCGACCGCCGCCGCCGAAGAGCTCCCTGACGCGGTCCCGGTGATGGACCCGTCCGGCCGCCGGGTGGCGTGCGCGCGGAGCCGACCGCCGGGTGGCTCCGCGTACGGAGCGCCGGGGTTCAGTCGGTGACGCCAAGCCTTCGCAACCGTCCGCGTCCACGCGGGACGAAGAGCCACCGGTTACGCCCGTGTCCGCTCGAACCGAGGCCGACCTTCCGTTAACCCGGCGCCAACCACCGGTGAACTCCGTACAACCGGCTAGGCCCTTCGACGGTCACACCGGATAACCCGCACCCGTCGACCGAGTGGGAGCCTCCGTGCCACACAGCTGTCGCATCCTGATGTACGCCATCGCAACCGGCGCTGTGGCCACCGCCGGGTTGGCGTTCCCGTCCGGTGCCACCGCCGCCGCACCCCGTACCGCCACGAGCGACATCAACGGCGACGGCTACACGGATCTCGCCGTGGGCGTCCCGGACGGCACCGTCGGCGGCCAGGCCAGGGCCGGGTATGTGAACGTCGTCTGGGGCGGCCCGAAGGGCGTCGGCGCCCACGGAAGCATCCGTGTCACCCAGGCCACTCCCGAGGTCCCCGGCACGCCGGAGGCGGGCGACCGCTTCGGCGCGTCCGTGGCCCTGGTGGACCTCAACGGCGACGGTATCGCGGAACTGCTCGCCGGTGTCCCCGGCGAGGACGTCACCGACCGCGGTACGGATGCGGGCATGGTCATCGCCATAGGCGGCTCGACGGACGGGCCGGGACCGGGGGCGACGGTCCTGACCGGGCCGTCGCCGTCGGCTGCGTACGGCACATCGGTCACGGCGGCAGAGCTGACCGGCGACGACAACAAGGAGATCGTGATCGGCGGCACGGACAAGGTCGTCGCTCGGGTCATCCAGGGTGAAGACAGCATGGTCACCACCGTCGTCGCCGCCCCCATGGGCGGCCGCGCCCCCGTCCTGACCACCGGCGACTTCGACGGCGACGGCACGGCGGACCTGGCCGTGGCGTACTGGACCGCGGGCAGCCCCAGCACGCAGTCTCATGTGCGCCTGTGGAAGTGGGACGCCGACCGGTCCGAGATGGCCAACTTCTGGAACACGGACAACGCCGGCGTGACCGCCCTGGCCGCCGGCGACTTCGACGGCGACGGCCACGACGACCTGGCCCTCGGCGAGTGCCGCGAGATCGCCGACGAGAACATCGACGACCCGTGCGGCCCCGAAGAACTCGCCAAGGGGGGCGGCGTCCACCTCCACTACGGAAGCCCCGCGAGCGGCTCGTTCGGCAGCCGCGCCCAGACTCTCAACCAGGACACGGCGGGTGTCCCGGGTGTGGCCGAGGACGGCGACCGCTTCGGCGCCGCCCTCGCGGTCGCCGACGTCAACCGCGACGGCCGAGACGACCTGATCGCGGGCGCTCCTGGTGAGGCCATCGGAAGCAAAGCGGGGGCGGGCGCCGCCTGGCTGCTCTCCGGCGGCGCTCAGGGCCTGCTCGACGCGGGCGGCGCTGCCACTTCCGTGTCCTGGAACCAGGACACGCCCGGCGTCCCGGGCATCGCCGAGGCGGGCGACACCTTCGGCGGGGCGGTCGCCTCGGGTGACTGCAACGCCGACGGTGTACCGGACGTCACGGTCGGATCCCCTGGCGAGAACGCCTCCCTGGGTGCCGTATGGCTCTTCCGCAGCGGCTCGGCCGACGGCTCGACGGCTTTCTCGCCCCGCACGCTCGGCCTCCCGTACCTGTCCACGGCCCAGAAGTACGGCAAGCAGCTGAGCAGCCGCTGAGCGCGGCGGTGGTGGGGTTGGCGGGGCCGGGTCCGGGTTCGGGGTCGGTGCGGTGTTGAGCGGCTCGGTGCGGTGATGACCTTCGTGTTCTCGCTGCGCGTCGTGGAGTGGGAGGGCGAGAAGACGTGGATGTGTATGAAGCCGTGGACAGTCTCCGGGCTGTGCGGGGAACAGTACCCACCCTTGTGAACCCAGCGGTCCCGTGGGTCAGTCGGCCCAGGCCCACTCCGTCACCTCCGGCATGTCGACCCCATGGGCCCGGATGTGGGAGTGGTGCCGGGTGCGGGCGTCGGCCATGGCCTGACGGACCCTGGTGGCGCGGACGGCGAGGCCGGGCACGCGGTCGATGACGTCCATGACCAGCCGGTAGCGGTCGAGGGCGTTCATGACGACCATGTCGAACGGCGTGGTGGTGGTGCCGGCTTCCTGGTAGCCGCGTACGTGCAGGTTTCCGTGTCCCGCGCGCCGGTAGGTGAGCCGGTGGATCAGCCACGGGTATCCGTGGTAGGCGAAGATCACCGGCTTGTCGGGCGGGAAGAGGCCGTCGTACTCGAAGTCGGTCAGTCCGTTCGGATGGTCCTCCCTGGAGAGCAGCCGGGTCATGTCGACCACGTTCACCACCCGCACCTTGAGGTCGGGCAGGTGGCCGCGGAGTAGCTTGGCGGCGGCCAGCACCTCCAGGGTGGGCACGTCGCCGGCGCAGGCGAGGACCACGTCGGGCTCACTGTCGTCGTCGGTGCTCGCCCAGTCCCAGACGCCGGCTCCGCGCGCGCAGTGGGCGTCGGCCTGGTCGAGGGAGAGCCAGTCGAAGCAGGGCTGCTTGCCGACCACCACGACGTTGACGAAGTCCCGGCTGCGCAGGACATGGTCCGAGACGCACAGCAGGGTGTTGGTGTCCGGCGGCAGGTAGATACGCACCACCTCGGGGCTCTTGTTGAGGACGTGGTCGACGAAGCCGGGGTCCTGGTGGGAGAAGCCGTTGTGCTCCTGGCGCCAGACATGCGAGGTGAGCAGATAGTTGAGCGAGGCGACGGGCGCGCGCCAGGACAGTCGGCGGGAGGTGCGCAGCCACTTGATGTGCTGGTTGACCATGGAGTCGACGATGTGCACGAACGCCTCGTAGCAGGAGAAGAGGCCGTGCCGCCCGGTGAGCAGGTAGCCCTCCAGCCAGCCCTGGCAGAGCTGTTCGGAGAGGATCTCCATCACCCGGCCGTGCGGGTCGAGGTGTTCGTCCACGCCGAGCGTCTCGGCCTGCCACGCCTTGCCGGTGGCGCCGTACACGGCGTCGAGCCGGTTGGAGGCGGTCTCGTCGGGGCCCACCAGGCGGAAGTCGCGGCGGGTGGAAGTCCGCCTCATGACCTCCTCGACGAGTGCGCCGAGCGCGCGCGGGGGCTCGTGGAGGGTGGCGCCCGGCCGGTCCACGGGCACGGCGTAGTCCTCCAGCGGTGGCAGCGGCAGCTCGCGCAGCATTAGTCCCCCGTTGGCGTACGGGGTGGCGCCCAGGCGCCGGCGCCCCTCGGGAACGCAGGCCAGGACGTGGGGCAGCGGCCGTCCGTCGGGCCCGAAGAGTTCCTCGGGACGGTACGAACGCAGCCACTCCTCCAGCATGCGCAGATGCTCCGGGTTGTCGTGGATTCCGGAGAGCGGGACCTGGTGGGAGCGCCAGGTGCCCTCCACCGGCACTCCGTCGACCTCGCCGGGACCGGTCCAGCCCTTCGGGGTCCGCAGCACGATCATCGGCCAGAGCGGGCGTTCACGGGAGCCCTCCTCGCGAGCAGCCCGCTGGAACTGGGCGATCCGGTCGAAGGCAAGGTCGCACGCGGTGGCCATGGAGCGGTGCACCTCTGCCGGGTCGTCACCGGACACGTGGATCGGCTCGTGGCCGTTGCCCCGCATCAGCGCGTCGAGTTCTGGCCAGGGGAGGCGGGCCAGGACGGTGGGATTGGCGATCTTGTAGCCGTTGAGGTGGAGGATCGGCAGCACGGCGCCGTCGTGGACGGGGTCGAGGAACTTGTTGGAGTGCCAGGAGGCGGCCAGCGGCCCGGTCTCCGCCTCGCCGTCGCCGATGACACATGCGACCACCAGGCCGGGGTTGTCGAACGCCGCGCCGTAGGCGTGGGCGAGGCAGTAGCCCAGCTCGCCGCCTTCGTGAACGGAGCCGGGGATCTCCGGGGCGACGTGACTGGGCACACCACCCGGGAAGGAGAACTGGCGAAACATCCTCTCCATGCCGGCGAGATCCATGGTGACGTCCGGATACACCTCGCTGTAGGAGCCCTCCAACCAGGAGTTGGCGACCACGGAGGGCCCGCCGTGTCCTGGCCCCCAGATGGCCAGGACGTCGGTCCCGCGGGCCTTGATCACCCGGTTCAGGTGTGTGTACACGAGATTCAGCCCGGGTGAGGTGCCCCAGTGGCCCAGGAGTCGTTGCTTGATGTGCTCGGGACTCAGCGGCTCGGTCAGCAGTGGGTTGGAGAGCAGGTAGATCTGGCCTGCGGACAGGTAGTTGGCGGCACGCCAGTGGGCGTCCAGGGCGTGCAGTTCGTCATCGCCGAGCACGTTGGCGGGTCCGGGGTTCTCTGCCGTGGTCATGGTCGCTCCAGGGAAGGCGCCGGGGGCACGGGACGTCGAGGTGGTTCACCTCACGGATGCCTGGTCGAGCGGATACGCGGTGCATGGGCGGCGGCCGTCCATGGTGTCCCCTCACTCGTCCGCCAGGGCCACCACCGGTGCCGCGGCGCACAGCGGAGGGGCGTGTGTCACCCGGCAGAGGCGTGTGCCGAGGGTGCGGTGCCGCACCGCGGGCCCGCGCGCACCGGTCCGCAGGCACCGGCCCACGGCCACCAGGAGGGAGCGACCACCTGTCCGTGGAGGCTCGGCCCCGACGAGGGGCTTCCGGGAGCGACTCAGGCGCATCGTGTCGCCGGCATGCGGTGGTCACCGCTCACCGTCCCGGTTCGGCTTCCGCGAGGAGCTGCGTGTCCTGATCTCGACAGGGGCGAACACCGCGATCAGCGGGAGGAGGGCGGCGAGGGGAGCCAGCAGCCAGTACCAGCGTTGTGCCCACCAGCCGGCGGTGGGCTTCGACGGGAGCGTGTGGCCGAGGCGTTCGTAGACCCACAATGCGACGAGGTAGGCGGTCATGTGCCACAGGAAGACGGTGATCGCCACCACGTTGAGTGCCACCACGGGCTTCCAGGCACCGCGCCGGCGCAGCAGGCGGGTGGCGGCTGGTGTGATCAGTGCCAGCAGGCCGAGCTGGAAGACGGCGAGGGCCGCGATGGTGGCGTTGGTGGGGAAGATGTTCGACTCGGTGTCGCCGACCGTACCGACCATCGAGTGGGGGTAGCAGGCGAACATGGTCAGGACGACCAGGGCGAGCAGGCCGGTTCCGGTGACCGCGAGCCGCAGGCCCAGCGGTCGGCGGCCGAGCCGCCAGGTGCGCCAGGCGTAGCCGAGCTGGTGGCAGAAGAGCCACACCAGCGCGGCGGTCACCCACTCGGCCCAGGTCAGACCGGCCCCGCGGCCTAGCGCACTGCCGAGGATGATCAGTCCCGCGAGCGTGGCGAGGACGCCGGCGGCGTGGCGGGCGTGCAGGGTCGCGGTGACCGGCACGGCGAGGATCAGAAGGCTGTACATGGCGAGGAACCACAGGGGCGTCAGGTAGCCGGGGAACCATTGCCACATCCAGCGGTGAGGTCCCGGCAGGGCCGCGGTGATCAGCTCCCCGGCCAGCCACACCGCCGCCCATACGGCGGTGGGTACCGACAGCCGGCGGAGCCGGTCGGCGACGAACCGTCCGGCGGACTCCTCGTTCGCCCGGTGGCGTTCCCAGCCGGCCAGGTTCGCGTAGCCGCCGACCAGGAAGAACACCGGCATGATCTGCAGGACCCAGGTGGCCAGCCAGCCGCCGGGCACGGCGTCGATCGGGTTGGGCATGACGAGGTCGCCGTCGGCGTTGCGATGGGTGATCGACAGCGTCCAGTGCCACAGGGTGACGATGACGATGCTGAGTGCTCGGGCGGCGTCGACGACACGGTCCCGCTTGTCCGGGGTGGCGCTCACGAGCCGGTCCAAGGCCCCGGAGGCGCCGCGGGTGCCGGTTCTGCGGCGCGGGCTGTGCGTCACGCGCGGTACAGGGCGTCGATCTCCGTCGCGAAGTCCTGGAGCACCCGGGCGCGGCGGACCTTGAGCGTCGGCGTGAGATAACCGTCGGCCTCGGTGAGGTCGTTCGGCAGCACCCTGAACCTGCGCATCCGCTCGGCCGGGCTGATCGCCGCGTTGGCCTCGTCCACCACGGCCTGCAGCCGGGCGAGGAGGTCGGGGTCGTCGCGGAGCTGGGCGGGGGTGGCGTCCGCGGGTTTGTCGGCGCTCTTCTTCCAGACCTCCAGCTCTTCCTCGTCCAGGGTGATCAGGCCGGCGATGTACGGGCGCCGGTCGCCGACCGGGATCGCCTGGCTGACCAGCGGATCGGCGCGCAGACGGTCCTCCAGCTCGGTGGGCAGGACGTTCTTGCCGCCGGCGGTGACGATGATCTCCTTCTTGCGGCCCGAGATGGTCAGGAATCCGTTGTCGTCCAGGGCACCGACGTCTCCGGTATGCAGCCAGCCGTCGCTGCTCAGCGTCTCCTTGGTGACGGTTTCGTTGCGCCAGTAGCCCGGGAAGACCACCGGACCGCGGAGCAGGATCTCACCGTCCTCGGCGATCCGGACCGTGACACCGGGCAGTGGCCGGCCGACCGTGCCGATCTTGACCGCGGAGGGCTGGTTGACGGTGGCGGCGGCGCTGGTCTCGGTCAGCCCGTAGCCCTCGAGCACCGTCACGCCGATGCCCCGGAAGAAGTGGCCCAGCCGGGTGCCGAGCGGGGCACCGCCGCTGATGGCGTAGGCGACGCGTCCGCCGAGCGCCGCCTTCAGTTTCCGGTAGACGAGCCTCTCGAAGAGGCGATGGGCGAGGCCGAGCCCTCGGCCGGGGCGGCCTCCGCGCTCCAGTGCCCGGCTGTGGCGGACGGCGACCTCTTCGGCCCACCTGAAGACGCGGCCACGGCCCTGGGCCTGCGCACGCTGCTGGGCGCGGCCGTGGACCTTCTCGAGCACCCTGGGCACCGCCAGGATGAACGTCGGCCGCAGGGCTGCGAGATGGTCGGGCAGTCGGTCGAGGTCAGCGGTGTGGGCCAGGCGCACGCCGTGTTCGACACAGGCCACCTCGATGATCCGGGCGAACACGTGCGCCAGCGGCAGGAACAGCACCGTGGAGGCGTCCTCGTCGAAGATCTCCCGCAACGCGACGATCGCGGCGCGGGCGTCGTAGAGCAGATTGGCGTGGGTGAGCACACATCCCTTGGGCCGACCAGTGGTGCCGGAGGTGTAGATGATGGTCGCGATGTCCTCCGCGCGGACCGCGCCGCGGCGCTCGTCCACTTGGGCATCGGAGACTCCGGCGCCCTCCTCCCGCAACCGCGAGAGGTCTCCGGCATCGATCTGCCACACCCGGTCCAGCCCGGGAAGAGCCGCGTCGATGTCCTCCAGGCGCTGCCGGTGCTCCGCGGTCCCGACGACGATCGCGACGGCCTCGGAGTTCTCGAGCACCCACTGGATCTGCTCGGGCGAGGAGGTGTCGTAGACCGGCACCGGCACCGCGCCGATCGTCCACAGGGCGTAGTCCGTCAACGTCCACTCGTAGCTGGTCGCGGCCAGCAGAGCGACCCGCTCGCCGGGCTGGATTCCGGCGGCGAGGAAGCCCCCGGCCAGGGCCCGCACCTCGGTGGCGAACGACGTGGCGGTTACCGGCTCCCAGCCGCCGCTTCTCGTCGGCCGATCGAAAAGGACCAGGTCGGCACGGTCTCGGAACACCGCGGTGGCCAGCTGGTCCTCCGGCGGGATCCGGATCGCGAAGGGAGTCTGGTATTCGCGCATACATGGAGTTTCCGCTTATATCACCGCAGACGCTATTCGAGATGGGTGAACTCGAGAGGCTTTCGGCCCCTGGGGGTTGGGGTGGTGCGCCTTCCTGCGGAAACCTGACCGCGTTCACGATGCAGGCCGGGCCGAACGGCCGGATGATGCCGGTACCACAGCGAGGGAGGAGGACCGGGTGCGGATTGGGGACCTCGCCGATGCCACCCCCGCGCGCCGGGACCGCTATGTCGACTTCCTCCGGGCGACCGCCATCGTCACGGTGGTGATCGGCCACTGGCTGGCCGTGACGATCACCTTCCGGGATGGCCGGCTGGACGGGGAGCACCTGCTCTCCGTGTTGCCCTGGACCCACTGGCTCACCTGGATCTTCCAAGTGATGGGAATCTTCTTCCTGGTCGGCGGCTACGCCAACGCCGCATCCTGGGACTCGGCCCGCAGACGCGGGGACGGTTACGCCGACTGGCTGGTGTCCCGTGCGGACCGGCTGCTCCGGCCGACGACGCTGTTCATCGCGACCGGCGTCGTGGTCGCGGCGGTGGCCCGGCTGGCCGGCGCCGATCCGGGCCTGGTGCGGCTGGCCGCCTGGTTGGTGGCCATCTCACTGTGGTTCCTCGCCGTGTACCTGGCGGTCGTCGCCCTGACCCCCGCGATGCTGGCCGCCCACCGGCGTTGGAGCCTGTTCGTCCCGGCGATCCTCACCGTGGTCGCCGCCGGCTTCGACGCCCTGCGGCTGGGCACGGGTGTCGGTTACCTGGGGGCCGCGAACTTCCTGATCGTCTGGCTGATCCTTCCCCAGCTCGGCTTCGCGTGGCGCGACGGGACACTGACCCGCACTCCGGCCCGCCCCTGGCTGCTGTTCCTCGGCGGGTCGGCGGCGCTGGTCGCGCTCACGACGATCGGACCGTACCCGGTCAGCATGGTCGGTGTCCCTGGGGCCGCGGTGCAGAACACCTCACCGCCGACCGTCGCCCTGCTCGCCCTCTCCGTGGCCCAGACCGGTCTGGGCCTGCTGCTCGCCGGGCCGCTACGTCCCCGGTTGAGCCGCCGAAGGGTCTGGATGGTTGTGATCGCAGTCAACGGAGGGATCATGACGCTGTTCCTGTGGCACATGGTCCCCGTGCTCGTGGCCGCGCTGGCGCTCTATCCGACCGGTGTCATGCCGCAGCCGGAGGTCGGTTCGGGGAACTGGTTCGCCTGGCGGCCTGTGTGGGTGGCGGTCTGTGCGCTGTTCCTGGCCGTTCTGGTGGCGGTGTTCGCGCCCTTCGAGCGCTCTCGTCGCCGGGAGCCGAAGGACACCCGTTCCGTTCTCCGGCCGGGTCCCGTCGCCGGCGTGGGTGGGGCGCGGCTCGCCGTCGCCCTGGTGCTGGTCGGCACCGCCGTGACCTGCGCCGGCATCTTCCGGCTCACCGTCGGCGGCTTCCAGGGCTCGGGGCCCGCAGGCATCCCCTTGGCCGGCTTGGTCATGTACATCGCGGGGCTGCTCGCGTTCTGGGCGGCGCGCCGCGCGCGGTCCCCGCTCCCCGACGCCAACGCCACTGGACGTCACGAGTGAAGTGGTCCGGCCGTACCGACGCGGCGAGGGGCCGACGAGGGGCCGACAAGGGGCCGACGAGGGACCTGGGCCAACCTGGGCGCGTGGCCGACATCGGCTGGTCCTCGGCCACGACTCCGGCTCCGAGGCCGTCGGCCCCACAGCGGTGCACGCCCGCCGGCAGACCCCTTTCTCCGGACGGCCGTCGAGGGTGTGGGCCTGACGACACCCTCGGTGCTGCCGCGCCCAGCCGATCGGCCCCGCCCAGATGCGCGGTCGCCGCGCACGGGGGCAGGCGCACGGTTCGGTAAGGCCGGGCGGAGGAGGCTTTCTTGCTCGGACATGTATTCCCTCTCCGTGCTCGAGCCTGACGACTTCTGTGCTCGGGCCCGACGGCGCGCCCTCTGCTCCACCACGACCGCTGCCTGGGGTGCTCCTCGTCCCGGCGTGCCTCCAGCGGGCCGGACGAGCCGCGCTCCCGGGCACGCCGTCATGCGGCCCGCCCTGCCGGAGATGACACTGGGATGAGGTCGGCCGTCCCGCGGCTCCGGGCACGCCCGAAGGAGGACACATGGTCGTCGAGAGTCCTTCCCCGCATCGCCTCGGGGCCGGTGCGCGCCGTCGTCCTCGACATCGGACGACCCCGGCGCCCCGCCCGGCACACACACCGTACGGGCCGTCGCCGCCCGCAAGGACGAGCTCTTCGTTGAACGGCTCTCTTCCGAGGCCGGCGTCCACGCCCTGCCGGATGCCGTCCGGCTGCTGCCGGTGCTCGATACCGCCGGTGTGCCGCGCGCCGCCGTCTCTGCTTCCCGGCACGCCACCGAAGTGCCCGGCCGGACCGGCCTCGTGAACTTCTTCACCAGCGTGGTCGACGGCAAAGAAGCCGCCCGCCCGCGACCGCCGGGCAAACCCGATCCGGGGAACCTTCCCGGAGGCAGCTGACCGACTCGGCATCCCGCCCGCCGACCGCGCTGTCGTCGAGGACGCGCTGGTCGGCGTGGAGACCGGTCGGCGCGACGGCTTCGGCCCGGTGATCGGTGTCGACCGGGACCCCGCACGGCCCGGTGATCGGTGTCGACCGGGACCCCCGCACCTCCCGTGCCGACGCCTTCCGGACCATGGGGCGGATCGGGTGGTACACGACCTTGAGGAGCTGTGCGCTTATGGATGAGTGGCCCTGGCGGTACGAGGGCTACGACCCGGCCGAGGAGAAGCTGCGCGAGGCGCTGTGCACCTTGGGCAACGGCCGCTTCGCCACCCGGGGGGGCCGCACCCGAGACGTCCGCCGGGCCGTCCCACTACCCGGGGACCTATGCCGCGGGCTGCTTCAACCGGCTGACCTCCGACATCGCCGGCCGGCAAGTCGAGAACGAGGACATGGTCAACCTCCCGAACTGGCTCCCCCTGCGCTTCCGCGCCCGCCCCGACGGCGTCGCGCCCGCCGACTGGTTCACCCCGGACGACGGCGCGCCACAGGACTACGTCCAGGAACTGGATCTGCGCCGCGACCTCCTCGTCCGCCAGTTCCGCGTCCCGCTTCCCGGCGACGCCGCGCTCGCCGTCGTCCAGACCCGCCTGGTCCACATGGGCGACTGTCATCTGGCCGCCCTGCGCACCGAGTTCACCGCCGAGGGGTTCAGCGGAGAGGTGGAGATCGAGTCCGCCCTCGACGGCACCGTCACCAACGCGGGCGTCGCCCGCTACAGCGCCCTCAACAGCGCCCATCTGACCGACGTCCACGCCGGCGCGGAGGAGCCCGGCACCCTCTGGCTGGACTGCCACACCTCCGAGTCGGGCATCCGCATCGCGCTGGCCGCCCGCACCAGCGCCGGCGCCACGCCCACCCGGCAGCAGTTGAGCAGCGACGACCGCACCGTGACCCATCGGCTGACCCTCCCCGTCACCGACGGCCGCGCCGTCACCGTGGACAAGACCGTCGCCCTTCACACCTCACGCGACCCGGTGATCGGCGACCCCCTGCACGCCGCCCTCGACCGGGTCGCCGCGGCCCCCGGCTGGGACGACGGGCTGCTGGAGGACCACACCACCGCCTGGGCACGGCTGTGGCGCCGCGCCGAACTGCACGTGCCCGGCGAATCCGGCCGGGTGCTACGTCTGCACCTTTTCCACGTCCTGCAGACCCTCTCCCCGCACACCGCCGACCTCGATGTCGGCGTACCCGCCCGCGGTCTGACCGGCGAGGCGTACCGGGGCCACATCTTCTGGGACGAACTGTTCATCCTGCCCTGTCTCAACCTCCACCTGCCGGAAGTCTCCCGCGCTCTGCTGACCTACCGCCACCGGCGGCTCGACGCCGCCTGCCGCACCGCCCGATGATGTCGTCGACATCCAGGGCGGCACCACCGCCGAGGGCATCCACCTGGGCGCCATGGCCGGCACCCTCGACCTCGTACAACGCGGCCTGACCGGCCTGCAGCCGACGCGGGACGCGCTGCGCCTCGACCCCGCACCCCTGCCCCAACTGGCGGAAGCCAGCGTCGCGCTGCGCTACCGCGGCCACTGGGGTGTCAGGCTGCGGCTCCGCGCGGGAGAGCTGGAGGTCAGCGTGCCCGAGTCCGCCGCGAGCGACCTGCCGATCAGGCTGGGCGGACAGACGTACGCCCTGTCCCCGGGCGGGGAGCAGACGTTTTGCACCGACTGAGCGGGGGAGGGTCCCTCGGCACCCAAGGAGAATCGGGCAGTTGACGACGTCGACATCGATCCGGGCAGGCTCCCCGCTCGACGGTGTTCTTGTTCACTTTGACGACGCGCTCCAGCTTCTTGCCCGACACTTCAAAGGCGCTTTCCGTCTCGCCGAAGGAGAGGCGGTGCGCCGTCATGCGCGTGGGGTCGAGGCGACCCCTCTCCAGCACGCGCAGCAGGAGAAGCTCGCCAGTTCCTGGGATATTTCCATGTACGGTGCCCGTGAGTCCGTGGGAATCGTGAAACCGTCATGGAATCGGCCCTGCGGCCTTTGACCACCTGCCGCGCAAAGTTCGCTTACTTTCACTCACTCTCCCACAGGCCGGCCCGGCCTGTGGGGGCGGTCGCCTTCGGTGGTGGGTGCGTGCAGAGGATCTGTCGCGCGGCGGCACCCGCTCCGTCTGTATCTCCCAAGCTGCGTGTGCGGCACATTTCCATGAAGCTGGAGGTGGTATCCCGTGACGGTCGGCCGCGTGAGTCGCCCGCCGCCGAGCCGAGGAGGACCTGTGTCTGACCAGAACCAGAACACAGAACGCCATCGGAGTGGACGGGCCGGATGCACCGTCGAGCGGCGACGAAGGGGCGGTGAAGGCCCGGGCGCACTTTAGCACTTTATCCTCATGAAAGTCGTCAGTGAATATCCGGGGCCCTCTTTAGGGGCCACAGTAATGTCCGGCGTCGGGGCGAAAGCTCGGACCGGTCGGCGAGGAGCTGATTATGTCACCGCCGAAGCGCACCACGGGGGAGCTACGCAGCCAGGCATGGTGGGACAATGCGGGAAATCCGGAGATGACAGCTCTGTATCTTGAGCGGTTCCTGAACTACGGCCTCACACGGGCAGAACTTCAGTCGGGCCGACCGATCATCGGAATCGCTCAGACAGGTAACGATCTGGTTCCCTGTAATCAACACCATCGCGCCCTCGCCGACCGGATCAAGGCCGGGGTCCGCGACGGTGGCGGTATTGCGTTCGAGTTCCCCGTTCATCCGTTGCAGGAGACCGGAAAGCGCCCCACCGCGGCGCTGGACCGCAACCTCGCCTATCTCGGACTGGTCGAGGTGCTCTACGGATATCCACTTGACGGAGTTGTTCTGACAACAGGCTGCGATAAGACCACGCCCGCGTGCCTGACCGCGGCGGCGACAGTGAACATCCCGGCGATCGTCTTGTCCGGGGGGCCTATGCTCAACGGCTATCACAACGGCATGCGGACAGGCTCGGGGCTGGTGATCTGGCAGTCGAAGCGGCTACTCGCCAGCGGGCAGATCGACTACGACGAATACATGTCACGGGTGACCGCCTCCGCGCCCAGCATCGGGCACTGCAACACGATGGGCACCGCACTGTCGATGAACAGTCTGGCCGAGGCCCTCGGAATGTCCCTGCCCGGCTGCGCGGCGATCCCGGCACCCTACAGCGAGCGGGCGCAAATGGCCTACGACACAGGTCGCCGGGCGGTGACCATCGTGCGAGAGGACCTGACCCCCCGTAAGGTCATGACCCGGCGGGCCTTTGAGAACTCGATCGTTGTCGCATCGGCCATCGCAGCTTCGACCAACGCGCCCATCCATATCAACGCCATCGCACGTCACGTCGGGGTGGACCTGTCCAACCAGGACTGGCACCGTGTCGGACGCGACATTCCCGTGCTGGTGAACCTCGCTCCCGCAGGGGAGTTCCTCGGCGAGGACTTCCACCGCGCCGGCGGTGTCCCGGCGGTCATGAGGTCGCTGCTGGAAGCGGGGTACCTGCATGGTGACCCCGTAACCGTCTCGGGTCGTACGGTGGCCGAGAACCTGGAGGATATCCCGTCCGCCGACCCGGCGGTCATCCGCCCCTTCCACGACCCCGTCACCGCGGAAGGCGGACTGCTCGTCATGACCGGGAACCTGTTCGACTCCGCGGTCATGAAAACGTCGGTCATCACGGACAGCTTTCGGGCCCGCAGTCTGCCACGTTCCGACGATCGGTCGGTGTTCGACTTTCGCGCCATTGTCTTCGACGGGCCTGAGGACTACCACGCGCGCATCGGAGACCCAGAGCTGGGCATCGACCAGGACTGCCTCCTCGTCATCCGCTACACCGGGCCCGTCGGATATCCAGGCTCGGCCGAGGTCGTGAACATGGAGCTTCCTGCAGGGCTGATCCAGCGCGGCATCACCGCGCTGCCCACGCTCGGTGACGGCCGACAAAGCGGCACGTCGGATGCACCGTCCATCCTCAACGCCAGCCCCGAGGCCGCGGTCGGCGGCAACCTTGCCATCCTGCGCACCGGTGACCGGATCCGTATCGACCTGGACAACGCACGCGTCGACGTCCTCCTGCCGGATGAGGAGATCGCCGCGCGGTTGGCCGACTACACACCCCCGGCACTGGAGCACCAGACACCGTGGCAGGAGATCTACCGTTCCACCGTCGGCCAACTGGACAGCGGGGGCTGCCTGGAGCTTGCCGTGTCGTACCAGGACCTTGTTCATACCAAGGGGATTCCTCGTGACTCGCACTGACTCCCGCGAAGCGATTCTGATCGCCGACTTCGACTTCGGTGATGTGGACATCGAACGCGCAATCGTCGAAGGCGCTGGACTCCAACTCCTTGCCGCGCAGTGCAAGAACGAGGACGAGGTGATCGAGGCGGGACGAGAGGCCGACGGCGTTCTGACCCAGTACGCGCGGGTCGGTTCCCGCGCCATCGACTCGTTGCCCCGCTGCCGGGTGATCGCCCGCTACGGCACTGGCGTGGACATCGTCGATGTCGACGCCGCCACCCGACGCGGAATCCAGGTCACGAACGCACCGAACGAATGGTGTGCCGAAGAGGTCGCCGATCATGCCGTCGCGCTCTGGCTCGCGGCCGCCCGCAAAATCTGCCAGTACGACCGGGCGACCCAACAGGGCGAATGGCACTGGAAGACCGGAAGGCCCATCCACAGACTGCGGGGACAGGTGCTGGGCCTGCTGTCTTTCGGTTCCATCGCACGGCTCGTCGCCGAACGCGCGAGAGCCTTCGGCGTCGAGGTCTGGGCACATGACCCGTTTCTCGACCAGTCTGAGATCCGGGCATGCCAGGTCCGACCCATGCCCTTCGACGACCTGGTGGAAGGCGCCGACTACGTGGTGGTCCAAACGCCGCTCACCCCACAGACACACCACACCTTCGACCGTGCGACGCTCCGCCAGATGAAGCCGACCGCCATCCTCATCAACACCGCACGCGGGCCCATCGTGGAGGATGCGGCGATCCACCAGGCGCTCGCCGAAGGATGGATCGCCGGCGCGGCGCTGGATGACATCGAGGAGGAACCCGCGAAACAGCGCGGATGGCGCCCGAGCAACCCCCTCCTCAAGCTGCCCAACGTGATCGTCACACCTCACGCCGCCTACTACTCCGAGGAAGCCGTCAGAACGGTACGGACCATCGCCGCTGAAGAGGCCGTACGCGTTCTGACCGGGCAACCGGCACGATTCCCGGTGAACGAGGTGACATACGCCTCCCACCCGCACCCGGGCACCCCTCCCTCTCACGGATCCTGACCACCATGCGTACGGCGACTTGAATCGGACGGTCGCCCGTTGTGTTTGACAGGGTGTGGGGAGACCACTCGGACGGCGAGCTTGGAGACCCTTCGCCGTCAGCAGCGGTTGATCCGGGCTGCGCCTTGCCCCCGAGTGGGCCCGCATCCGTACCAGTGGCGGTACTGCCGTGCTGCTGGACGTGCGCGGGACATCCGGGCCGAGGGCCGGGTACGTGCCGGGCGCTGTCCGCCTGCCGCTGACTCGCCTGCTGGCCGCAGCCGCAGTGCCGGACACCGTGCGGGGCCGACCGGTGGTGGCGGTCTGCCGCTCCGGGCGCCGCTGGCGGCAGACCGCCACGCTGCCGGCCTGCCGCGGCGTCGACGCCGTGGAGGTGTCCGCAGGCATCGCGGCCCGGGCCAGGGCCGGGCGGCCGGTGGCCGACGAGGGCGGGCAGGGCGGCCGGATCGCGTGAGTGCCCTGATCCTGGCCCTGATCGCGGGGGCCGTCGTGGGCCTGGCGCTGGGCGCCCTCGGCGGGGGCGTCTCGACGGTTCTCCGCCTCTACCGCCGAAGTCCGCCCGCGCTGCGGATTCGGTGCCTGGACATCACATCATCGACAGGCTCTCGCAGGCAGGCGCCTACGGGCTGAACGCTGCCCTGGAAAACGAACGCTGGCCCAGCTGACCCATACGTGCCCCTGCCTCTGAGGAGGGTGACCTCGTCTCCGTGGTCGCGGCGCAAGCCGCGGCGCCGGTCTGCGCACCCTGCCGGACGGGGTCGAGGAGGGGGCGGAGGAGCCCTCAAGACCTGGTACGCGGAGATGGACGTACGGGCGGCGACGGCGCGTCCTGGCCCGCCGTTCGGGTCCCGCGTGCGCCCCTACGGCGAGGCCAGCCTCGGCGTGGGGGCCCGCCGGTACCTTGTGCTCACTGCCGCACCGCACGCAGTCCGTCGAGGAGCAGCCGCAGTCCGAACTCGAAGTGCGCCGTGAAGTCCGTACTGGTGAGCACCGGCAGGGTGGCGGCGAGGTGTGGATAGGCCCCTGCCGTCACCGCCTCGTGCAGACCCCCCGCATCGGCGGGCACTTCGTTCTCCGGTTGAAGGGCGGCCTGTTCCTCCAGTGTGTGGCCGACGGTGAAGTTGGCCACCGTATAGAGCGCCCGCGCCGCTTCGCTGTCGCTGAAGCCTGCCTCTCGCAGTACGCCGACGAGGCTGTCGGCGAAGCCCAGGGTGTTCGGGCCGGTGGAGTGTGTACCGGCGAAGACGCGTGCGCCGTCGCGATGGGCGAGCAGAGCCGCACGCAGCGCGCGGGCCAGGCGTGCCACTCCCTCGCTCCAGTCGCCGTCCCCCGTCGGCCCGGCAGCGGCCCCGACCCCTTCGACCATGCGCTCGGCCATCGCGGTGAGCAGGTCCTGTTTGGTCGCGAAGTAACGGTACAGCGCACCCGCCTGGGCGCCCACCGCGTCGGCGAGCCGGCGCATGGTCAGTGCGTCGAGACCGGACTCGTTCAGCAGGTCGAGTGCGGTCTTGATGGTGCGGGTCTGGTCGAGCCGCGCGGGACGGCCTCTGGTCGGGCTTGACGGAGTGTTCATGGGGCCTAGTATAGTGATTACTGAACGCTGTTCATTAAATAAAGGAGGGCCACTTCGGTGGACACCGATGTGATCGTCGTGGGGGCGGGTCCCACCGGGCTGATGCTCGCCTGCGAACTGGCGCTGGCGGGCGTACGGACCCGGGTCCTGGAGCGCCGCACCGAACCGCAGCGCGATTCGCGGGCGCTGAGCCTGCACCCGCGCAGCATGGAACTGATGGATCAGCGGGGGCTGCTCGACCGGTTCCTCCCTCTCGGCCGGACCGTGCCGGGCTGGCACTTCGCGGGGCTGCGCACGCAGCTGGACTTCAGCGGTCTCGACTCGCGGCACGGCTACACCCTCTTCCTGGCTCAGGCCCGCACCGAGGCGATCCTCGAGGAGCGGGCGCACGAGCTGGGTGTGCAGATCATGCGGGGACACGAGACCCTCGCCGTGAGCCAGGACGGCGACGGTGTCGAGGTGGAGGTGCGCGGCCCCGACGACGGCACCGAGACCATGCGCGCCCAATACGCGGTCGGGTGCGACGGCGGGCGCAGTGTGGTGCGCCAGGACGCGGGGATCGACTTCCCCGGGACAGACGAGACCCTGACAGGGGTGCTCGGGGACTTCGCGGTCGTCGACCCACGGCCGGGCGCCCTCGATGCGGCGCGGGCCCATGGCGTGATCGTCGCGCCACTGGAAGGAGGACGCACCCGGTTCGTCTATCTGGATCCGGAGCGGATGCGGGTGCCGGCCCGTGAGCCGGTGACCCTGGAGGAGTTCCGGGCGTCGCTCACCCGCGTCTGCGGCTCCGACTGCGGGGTCGCCGAGCCCCGCTGGCTGTCGCGCTTCGGCAATGCCACCCGGCTCGCGGAGAGCTACCGTTCAGGACGCATCCTGCTGGCGGGCGACGCCGCCCACATCCACTTCCCCGCGGCGGGCCAGGGGCTCAACACCGGGCTCCAGGACGCCATGAACCTGGGCTGGAAGCTGGCCGCCGTGGTCAACGGCTGGGCCCCACCCGGGCTGCTGGACAGTTACGACGAGGAGCGCCGGCCGGTCGGCCAGTCGGTCACCGAGAACACCGAGGTCCAGACCCTACTGGCGGAGCTCACGCTGGTCGGGCAGTACCAGCGTCCGGCCGCCGCCCTGCGGAAGCTCCTCGACCAGCTGCTGGGCATGGCCGAGGTCAACCGCCGGCTCGCCGATCAGGTTTCCGCGCTCGGCACGGTCTATCCGCCGGTGGCTCCGGGCGCCGATCCGCTGGTGGGGCGGCGTATGCCCGACATCGGGCTGACCGTCGCCGGCTTGGAGGTGACGCGGGTGTACGAACTGCTCCGCCCGGGGCGCTTCGTTCTACTCGGTCTGGCCGGGGACCCCGTCCATGGGGAGCCCGTCGACGCAGGCTGGGGCTCGCGGGTCACAGGCGTCACCGTCGACAAGTACGACGAGCGCGCGGACCTCGACGGGGTGACCGAGGTTCTCGTACGCCCCGACGGTCACGTTGCGTGGGCCACTCGTACCACCGACGGCGGCGCGCGCATCAACGACCGAGTCCGGGCGCTGACCGCCTGGGCGGGTACGGCCTACTGAAAGGAGCGGATCATGCCCGTGAACCGCGTCAATCCACCGTCCGTTCACAACCCGTCCGACCAGATCACCCAGGTCGTCACCGTCGACGGAACACGTCTCGCCCATCTGTCCGGGCAGGTGGCCTGGGATGCGGAGGGACGGCTGGTGGGTCCCGGCGACCACCAGGCCCAGGCGGCACAGATCGCCCGCAACCTCGACGCCTCACTCGCTGCGGTCGGCGCCACCCGGAGCGACATCATCAAAGAGACCGTCTACGTCGTGGACTACACCCCGCAGCTGCTGCCCGCGATCTTCGGGCCGCTGCGGGCCGGTGTCGGGGAAGCACCCGCAAGCACGCTGGTGGGCGTGGCTTCGCTGTTCGCACCGGCATGCCTGCTCGAGGTCGAGGTGACCGCCGCGCTTCCCATGGGAGGGAGCCATGGCCGAACGGTACCGACCGGCGACACCGCGGTGAGCGAGTGTGCCGGGGCACACGAGCCCGGCGGCATCCGCAGGACACCCGCCCGGAGCGAGGACCAGGATCTCGAAGCGGCGCTCACCCGCCGTGCCTGGGAGGACCCGGGCTTCGCCGAGCAACTGGAGCACGAGCCCTTGAAGGCCCTGGCGTCGATGGGAGTGCACGTGGCCCCGGGGGTCAAGGTGCAGGTCAGGCTACAGAAACGCAATACGCTGTACTACGTCGTCCCACCCGCGAAGCGGCCGGACGAACCCGACCGCCGTGAGCCCGTGAACCTGATGGATCTATGGCGCAGCGGGGACAACTTCGTCTGGATGATGCCCGAACGGCTCAAGACCGAACTGCTGGCCATGCGCCGCAGTTTCCACCAGGCCAAGACCGGCACCATGGCGAAGCGGAGCAACCATGAAGCATGACGCCGGCACCGTCCACACACTCCGGCTCGTCAACGACAGCGTTTACCGGGAAAGGCTTGTCGCCGACCCGAAAGCAGTCCTGTGCGAGGAGTCGGGCCACAGCCCGAGCGGGAACTTCGCCATCGAGGCAGTGGAACAGCAGGACGACACCATCGTCATCCTGCTCCCCGCGAAACCGGAGGACGACGAGGACTTCGCAGAGCGGCTCACCGAGGTGTCCCAGCGCGTGTACGACGTGTTGTTCTCGTCCGGAATCGGCGGGTTCCTGATCCCCGACGACCGTCTGAAGTGGATTCTGCGGGACATCCGCTTCTCCTGGGCGGCCAAGGCCGAGTCGGAGACCTGATGGCCACCTTCGTTCTCGTGCACGGTTCCTGGCTCGGAGGATGGGCGTGGGAGCGGGTTGCCCCCCGGCTGCGGGCGTCCGGCCACACCGTCCTGTGCCCCTCACTCGCCCCAGCGGGACCCGGTGTCGGTTTGAGCGCGCATATCGCCGAGATTGTCGCTCTGATCGACAGCCACCATGATCTCACCAACGTGATCCTGGTGGGCCACAGCTACGGAGGCATGGTCATCGCCGGTGCCGGAAACACGCGACCGCAGCACATCGGACAACTTGTGTATGTGGACGCGTACTTTCCCTTGCCCGGCCAGTCCGCCTTCGACCTCCAACCCGTCCTGCGCGACGCGTGCGATGCCGCTGCCGCTGTGCGGCCGGAGCGGGAGGCATGGCTGATTCCACCCTTCGGGTTCGAGGCGATGGGGCTCGCGGCGGCGGACCTGGAGTGGGTGACCTCCCTGGCACGGCCGATGAACCGCGCCACCCACGAGGAGCCCCTGCCGGGCCCCGCGACCGGCCACCCTCATCCACCGCAGACATACATACGGTGCGAAGCGTCTCCGTTCTTCGCCGACGCGGCGGAGACAGCGCTGCGGCGCGGGGCCCGACTCCTGACCGTCCAAGACGCTGGCCATATGGCACCCATCACCGACTCCGAGGGCCTATGCGCGGTGCTCGGCCGGATAATAAGGTCGCGCGGAGAGGCGCGGCAGTGGCACCCCCAGCCTCAAGACAAGCACAGGACCTGCTGATCACGGAGTTGCGACGCTCTGTGATCATCGGAAAGACCGGTGCCTGCGCTCACGTTGATGACCCGCCGCATCCCCCGCGGCAGGAAGCGCACATCCCAAAGGACTAGATCACAACCTTTTCTTCAGTGACCATTACCGCCACCGCATTCATATCGATGAACTTACTCTCGTCCGGGTTCACCAACTCCTTGTAATTCTTAGACGCGAAGAAGGCGTCGTGGTCCGCCCAGCTTTCAAACCAGATTTCAGTGATGCCGTCGTAGGCGGGACTCGGATAGCCTTCAGCGGGCACTGGGTGGGAGACGGTGTACTTCTTCACGTACCGCCGCGCCTCCGGAATCGACGTGAACAACGGGGTGTGGCGGTTTCGGTGATGCTCAACGAATTCCTCGAAGGTCATCCCATCGATACGGTTGATCATGAAAACAAACTTGATCACGGGCTTCTCCCTTTCGTGCTCGCGGATGCGAGAGGCCGGCGACCGGATGCCCTGGCAGCGGGTCGCGAGCCATAGGGTTAACCTAAACGCTCACATCGATGTCAAAGGCAAGTAGCTGTGACCCAATGCACACGAGGGGTTGAGATGCGGATCGGTGAACTGTCCGCCCGGACAGGAGCAAGCCGTCGATCACTGCGCTACTACGAGCAGCAGGGCTTGCTGGTCAGCACAAGATCCCCCAGTGGCCAGCGGTGCTACGACGACGATCACGTCCAGCGGGTGGCGCTGATTCAGATGTTCCTGGCCGCCGGCATGTCCAGCAGAACCATCGCTGAGATGGTCCCCTGCATGACGGAGCCCAACATGGACAGAGCTAGGCAAGCCTTGACCGCAATGAATCAGGAGCGAACCCGCCTTTCATCCACAATTGACGGCCTGATCGCCGCCAGAGAAGCACTTGATCGCCTAATTGACGTCAACCGGACCTTTCTGGTGAACATGGCGGATGACTAGCCCTCGGGTCGACCGAATCAACATTTTTATTTTCCTCCGGCGAAATGCTCCAAGCCATACAGTTCGCGCGCAAAAAGCGTTCCCTGGCCGACATCTTCCACGATCCGCCGGGTCGGGGTCCGTAAGAGGTCGCTCGGATAGGCGTGCGGTCATGGTTGGCGGTTCGGGCGTTCGTTCCAGCGGTGAGTCGTCCATGCCCGTCGGATCAGGCTACGTACGGTGATCATCATGTCGGCGAGGTCGAAGAATGCGTCGATGACGGTGGCGCGCCGCTCGTAGCAGCGGGCGAGTCGGTAGAAGGCGTTCTGCCAGGCGTGGGCGCGTTCGACGTGCCAACGCTGACTGGCTGGATGGGCACCTTCTCGCCTTTGTGCGCGATGCGGCCGCGCACGCTTGCCTTCGCTGAGCAGCGTGCGGGTCTTTGATGGGGATCCCTGAAATCGGCTCTGTCCGCAGTTCCGTGAATCCCCAGGTCAGGGGCGGAACGAGGGATCGTTTCAGCAGGGTGTTCCCTGCCATGGCGAGCAAGACGGCCGAGGATGTGCTGTTTCCCGGAATCGATGTGCGAGTGGAGCGCGTCAGCGATTCCTCCGGCGGCTTGGTGGTGGAGGCGGCGTCCACCGGTCGCCCGGGCCGGTGCCCGGACTGCCGGAAGCAGGCGCAACGTGTGCACAGCTCGTACCAACGCACCCTGTATGAGCGGCCGTTGGTATTCCGCCGGGTCGTGGTCCGACTCCGGGTACGCCGGTACTTCTGCGACCGCAGGAGCTGTTCCCGTAGGACGTTCGTCGAGCAGGTCGGCGGGCTGACCGAGCGGCACCGCCGCTCCAGCGTCGGGCTGACGGGCTGGCTGCGGTCGATCGCCGTCGAGCTAGGCGTCCGTCCGGCCGCACGGCTGTGCCGCCGTCTGCGGTTGGCCGCGGGCCGGACCCTGCTCACCCAGCCATGACCTTCACGGAACTGCGGCCAGTGATCAGTCGTGCGGCGATTCGCTGGCAGCAGAGCGACGACCTCCGATGGAGGCGACCAACGCGTCTGCCACGATCGCCGCATCTGCCTCTGCAACATCTGCTGGGTATTCCGGCAGCAGATCGTCCCAAACGGGCATCCATGATCCGCGCAGCTGAGTCTGTCCCTCGGGCCGGGCGAAGAACCAGATGTGCAGGTGTACGCCTCCATCTCCGATGCGGTAGACATGGGCTCGCGAAATGTGTGGCAGGGCCTGCACATGGCGGACGACGTGAGTGGACAGGACCCCCAGCTCGGCTGCCAGCTCATCGGGCAGGTCAGCCATGTCATAGTGCTCACGCGGATGCAGCATGAGCACCAGCGGCACACCAACTCCCGTGATCCGGGTGAGCCGCCAACGGTCGTTGAACCAGATCCCATCGCCTCGGTCACGGCACGCCTCGCAGTTCGACGGGTCCTCGCCGCGTCGTGGAGGCTCGGGCAGAACCGGAGGGCGCAGCGGCGCGACGCGCAATCCGTCCGGTTCGAACGGGCTGATATCCCACCCTGTCATGCGCGCGAGCGGGAGCCGCCGCTCACTATCCGCGGCGGTAAGCGCGTGGTCGTAGAACTCGTCAGGTCGTAAGGCCATGGCCAGAAGATTAGTTCGACATCGACACCCAGTGAGGGCCGGGGGACCTGACTCCTCCCTGGTGGAGGGCAGACCACGACCCTGATTGTGGTCGACCTGCAGATTCACGAAATCGCGGCCAGAGCCCTGAAATCGACCAGTGCTGCTCGTCACCCCACTCGCTCCGTCGTTCAACGGAGTGGGGAGTTTCGGCGAGCGACACGCGCGCTGTTGGCCGGGGCCACCCGCTCGGGGTGTGTACGGGACGCTTTCAGGCGGCGCTGGTCGGCGCAGGGTTCTCGGGGAGCTGCCAGTTGCCGCCGCGGTCCTCCTTCGAGAGGCGCGCGGCGAGGTCGGGGACGTGCAGGAAGCAGGCCAGCGCGGTGGTGGCCTGGAAGACGTCGATCGCACGCTGGGTCATCGGCATGCCCAGGCGCAGCAGGCGCGGGTTGACTTGGCCCTGGATCTCGTTGACGAAGGGCCGCAGCACGCGGTCGTAGTTCGCCAGCGCGGTGGGCAGGTCGCCCGGGTGCCGGTTGATCTCGCCGGCCAGGACGTGGGCGCCGACCAGGCCGGCGGAGATGCCCATGCCGCTGTAGGGGGAGGCGCAGTGCGCGGCGTCGCCGGCCAGGACCACGCGGCCCTTGGACCAGGTGTCGGTGCGGACCTGGACGATCTCCTGGGAGTAGAAGAACGGGCTGGTCTTCATGCCCTCGATGAAGCGCTCGGTCTGCCATCCGGAGTCGCGGAACCGGCCGGCCCAGAACTCCTGCTGGCGCTCGACGGGCGCGCGGTGGATCGCGGAGGCTTCCTCGGATTCCTCCCGCATCACGAAGTACACCTGGGTCTCGGTCGCATTGTGGCTGCGGCGCATGATCTGACGGCCGCCCGCGACCATGTAGGTGTCCCGGATGATGCTGTCGGAGGCGATGCGCGGAACGAACCAGTAGGCCATATGAATGCCGACGCGCCAGTACGGGTCGGAGCCCTGCGGCAGGAGCATCCGCCGGATGCGTGATCCCTGCCCGTCCGCGCCGATCAGAAGGTCGAATTCGCCGGACGAGCCATCGGAGAAGCGCGCGACGACCCTGTGCGGGTCCTGCTCGAAGTCGTCCACGCCCTTGCCGAAGACGTACTCGGCGTCGTCCTTCGTCACGTCGTTCAGGATGTGTACGAGGTCCCCGCGCATGATCTCGTACTCGGAGGTCAGGGTCTGCCGGCCCCGCCCGGAGGTGTTGGCCATGATCGTCGCCCTGGCCTTGCCGCGGGAGTTGATGAAGGCGACGCCCGCCTCGTCCACGAGCTTGCTGCGGACGGCCTCGAGGAGTCCCATCCGCTTGACGGCCTCGATGCCCTGCCCCCGCAGGTCGACCTGGGCTCCCGTGGCTCGCAGCGCCGGGAAGCGTTCGGCGACGGTCACCTGGTGGCCGCCCCGCGTGAGCCAGAAGGCCAGTGCCTGCCCGGTGATCCCGGCGCCGGCGACGAGGATCCGCAGGGACGCTATTGTCATGCTCAGACTCCAAAATCTATCGATGAATGATTTCTTTCGAAGAGTCGTCTATCAGCGATAGATTGTCAACGTGACCAAGATGAACCGTGAGACCGTCATCGCCGAGGCACTCGGTCTGCTCGACGAGGTCGGACTGGACGCCGTCAGCACCAGACGGCTGGCCAAGCGGCTGAACGTGGAGCAGCCATCGCTCTACTGGTACTTCCGCACCAAGAAGGACCTCCTCGCCGCCATGGCGGAGGCGGCGATGGCACCCCATGCAACCGCGCCCCTGCCGACGCCCGGCGACGACTGGCGCGACTGGTTCGCGGACAACACGCGCAGCTTCAGGCGCACCCTGCTGATGCGCCGGGACGGCGCACGCCTCCACGCCGGCAGCATCCCGACGGGTGACCTCGACCGGATCCGCCGCAAGATGGATTTCCTCGTGACTTCCGGAGTCCCCGAGCGGGACGCGCAGATGGCGATGCTGGCCGCCAGCCGCTTCACGGTCGGCAGCGTCCTGGAGGAGCAGGCGGACACCGGCCCCGGTGACAGCGCGGATCTACCGGCTGACGTGCCGGTGATCGATCACGAGTCGGCGTTCGAGGCGGGCCTCGCCCTCATCCTGAACGGCCTGGTGCACCGAACCGGGGTGTAGGGCGTCGACTCATCCCGCGGGTCAGGCGCCAGATGGGTGGGGAGATCCACTGAGCAGGTGTGGGGTCCCCCGTTATGTTCTTGGCGGTTCCGCAACGGGGCCGCTGGCCTCCGGGTCCGGCATGACTGATCCCCCCTGTCGAACGCATGACCTGGGGGGTGGTGTCACCGGGCCCGAGGGGTGCCGTTGGAGA
>NZ_JAEEAP010000449.1 GCF_016103465.1 Streptomyces sabulosicollis | reverse complement strand
CACTCGACTAGTCGTCGGCAGCGTCAGATGTGTATAAAGAGACAGGACAGCCACAGGAGGCCCCGCCCACCGGACGGCGCCGCGCCCGCCGCGCGCTGGCCGAGGCACCGGAGCAGCCGGCGCCCGACCAAGCCCAGGCACAGGCCCCTGGCCGGCCGCAGCCCCAACCACAGCCGCAGCAGGCCCAGCCGCAGCCCGCGGGAGAGCCCGGCCTCGTCCGCTCCCCCTTCGCGCTGCCCCCGGCCGCCGCCGACCGGGCGCAGCCCGGCGCGCTGCCGCCCGAGCTCGGCCCGGCCGGGCTCGTCCCCGCGCAGCACGGGCCCCGCGAGGCGCGGAGCGGCGCGCAGCAACCCCAGCCGCAGCAGGGCGGGGGCCTGGCCGTACGGGGCGAGCCCGTACCGCCCAACGGCGCGGCGCGGCCTGGTGGCTGGCCGTCCGGTCCCGGTCAGGGACAGGGCCAGGACCCGCGTCGGCCCCAGCCGCAACCGCAGGCCCAGGGACCCCAGCCCGCCGCATCGGGCATGCCCGCGCTCCCGACCGCCCGCGCCCCCGAGGAGCAGCAGCCCAGCTGGGGCCAGGACACCAGCGGCGGACAGCCACAGGAGGCCCCGCCCACCGGACGGCGCCGCGCCCGCCGCGCACTGGCAGACGAGCAGCCGGAAGCGCCCCAGGCCCAGGTCCAGGCTGGTCCGCAGCCCGCGGAGGCCAGCGGGCGCCCACCGGCCCAGCCCCCGGCGCAGTGGCCGGACGCGCCCGCGCAGCCCCGTCCGCAGCCGCTGCCCGCCGAGGCCCCGCCGAACGCCGACACCACCCAGGGGCGCGCGATCAGCGTGCGCACCCTGGGCCAAGGGGTGCCGTTCGCCCAGCAGGTGGGGGAGCAGCCCCAGGGCCAGGCCGCGCAGGGACAGCCGCCGGGCCAGCCACAAGGACGCCCGCCGCAGGGCCAGGCGCAGACGCCCTCCGGAGGCACCAGCACCGAGGGCTCCGGCAGGCGGCGCAAGCTGGCCGCCCGGCCCGAGCTGACGGACCAGGGCGCCTCGGCCGAACTGCAACCGGCCGGCAGCCGGGCCCATCCGCACACCGGACCGCAGCCCCACCCCGGGCAGCAGCCCGCGCCCGGCGGTCAGCAGCCGCACACCGGACCGCAGCCTCACCCCGGGCCGCAGACCGGCGCCCAGCCCCGCCCCCAGCCCGGTCCGGGGGCGCAGCCGCAGCGTGCGGTGGGCCCGTCGCAGGGCTCCGGCCGTACGTTCGCCATCGGCGCGCCGGACGAGGGAGCCGAGGGGCCGGAGCCGCTGGACGGGCCCAACGGCGCCGTCGAGATCGTCGACGACCGCACCCCGCCGCCCGACGACGAGCTGCCGCCGGAGCCGCTGGACAACCCGCGCCGCCTCCTGGTGTGGCCCGCGCCGGACATGTCCACCCAGCAGGCGCTGAGCGACCGCGGCTATCGCCCGGTGATCGTGAACTCGCGCGAGGAGGTGGACGCGCAGATCGCCGCGTACCCGGCGGCGCTGTTCGTCGACCCGCTGACCGGGCCGATCACCCGGACCGCGCTGCAGTCGCTCCGTACGGCGGCGGTCGCCGCCGAGGTTCCGGTGCTGGTGACCGCGGGGCTCGGCCAGGCGACGCGGGAGGCGGCGTACGGCGCCGACCCGGCCGTCCTGCTCAAGGCGCTCGCCCCGCGCGACAGCGAGCAGCACCCGCCGCGCGTCCTGCTGATCGAGGAGCACGAGCCGATCGCGATGGCGCTGACGGCGACGCTCGAGCGGCGCGGGATGCAGGTCGCCCGCGCGGCGACGGACGCGGACGCGGTCTCGCTCGCCGCCCAGATGCGGCCGAACCTGGTGGTGATGGACCTGATGCAGGTACGCCGCCGCCGGGCCGGGATCGTCGACTGGCTGCGCGGCAACGGACTGCTCAACCGCACCCCGCTGGTCGTCTACACCTCCGCGGACATCGACCCGGCGAACCTGTCCCGGCTGGCCTCGGGCGAAACGGTGCTGTTCCTCGCGGAGCGCTCGACGAGCGCGGAGGTGCAGTCGCGGATCGTGGACCTGCTGGCCAAGATCGGCACCAACTGACGCCCACGGCCCGCCCCGTGACCTACGGCCCGTAAGGAGACCACCGCGCTTACGGTGACCCGCGGCCGCGGCCCATAGGGGAACCTCGTCCCCCTGTGGTGATGCGCGGCCTCTACGGGCCCTCGTACGGTGACGCGCGGTCCGCAAGCGGGGCGCTCGTCCTTACGGCGACGCGCGGCCGCCGTAAGGAGACACCCGCCTCCTTACGGTGACCGCGTTGCCGACAGGAGCCCCTTACGGTGACCGCGTTGCCGACAGGAGCCCCTTACGGCGGCCGCGTTGCCGACGGAGCCCCTTACGGTGATCACGTTGCCGACAGGAGCCCCTTACGGCGGCCGTGTTGCCGACGCGCCTCCGGAAGCCGGGGCCCTCAGCCCAGCGTGGTCACGTCCAGCTCCCCGTCCGCGTACTGCTTGCGGATCACCTTCTTGTCGAACTTCCCCACGCTCGTCTTCGGCACCGCCGGAATCAGCGCCCAGTGCTCCGGCAGCTGCCAGCGCGCGACCCGTTCGGCGAGGAAGGCCCGCAGGCCCGCGTAGTCCACTGTGGCGCCGTCCGTCAGCACCACCGTGGCCAGCGGCCGCTCTCCCCACTTCTCGTCCGGCACCGCCACCACCGCCGCCTCCGCGACCTCCGGATGGCCCATCAGCTGGTTCTCCAGCTCGACCGAGGAGATCCACTCACCGCCCGACTTGATGACGTCCTTGGCCCGGTCCGTCAGCGTCAGATAGCAGTCGGGGCTGATGGTGCCGACGTCGCCGGTCTTCAGCCAGCCGTCCTCGGTGAACTTGTCCTCGGGGCGGAAGGGCTCGCCGTCCGCCCCTCCGTAGTACGCGCCCGCGATCCACGGACCGCGTACCTCCAGCTCACCCGGCGTCTTCCCGTCCCACGGCACGAGTTCGCCGTCCGCCGAGATCAACCGGCACTCGACGGACGACGGGAAGCGGCCCTGCGTCAGCCGGTACGGCCAGGCGTCCTCCGCCGAGAGCCCGCCCGGCGGATGGGCCACGGAACCGAGCGGAGAGGTCTCCGTCATGCCCCACGCGTGGACGACGTGGATGCCGTGGCGCTCCCCGTACGCCTTCATCAGGGCGGGCGGGCAGGCCGCGCCGCCGATGAAGACGTTGCGCAGAGAGCTCACCTCGCGTGGCCGCGCGTCGAGTTCGGCGAGCAGCCCCTGCCAGACGGTGGGGACGGCGGCGGCGATGGTGGGACGCTCGCGCTCGATCATCTCGGCGAGCGGCTCCGGCTGGAGGAAGCGGTCGGGCATGAGTATCGAGGCGCCCGCCATGAAGGCGGCGTGCGGGGTGCCCCACGCGTTGGCGTGGAACATGGGCACCACCGGCAGCAGGACGTCGCCCCCGGACATCCCGAACGACTCGGCGGTGTTGACCTGCATCGAGTGCAGATAGATGGAGCGGTGGCTGTAGGCCACGCCCTTGGGGTGCCCGGTCGTCCCCGAGGTGTAGCAGAGGGCCGCGGCCTGGCGCTCGTCGATCTCCGGCCAGGCGTAGCGCTGCGGCCTGCCCTCGATCAGCTCCTCGTAGTCATGGACCCGGGCGGCGCAGCCGTCCAGGACCGAACGGTCGCCGGGGCCCGCGACCACGATGTGCTTCACCGTGGTGAGGCCCGGGAGGAGCGGGGCGAGCAGCGGCAGCACCGAGCCGTTGACGATGATCACGCGGTCGGCGGCGTGGTTCACGATCCAGCCGAGCTGATCGGCGGGCAGCCGGAGGTTGAGGGTGTGCAGCACGGCGCCCATGGAGGGGACCGCGAGATACGCCTCCAGATGCTCGCAGTTGTTCCACATCAACGTTCCCAAAACACTTCCCTCGGTCACTCCGAGGTCATCGCGTAGGGCGTTGGCAAGCTGTGCGGCGCGGTCGCCGATCTCGGCGAACGTGCGGCGCTGGGGTTCGGCCTCACCGGTCCACGTCGTCACAGTCGACCGGCCGTGAACGCGTCGGCCGTGTTCCAGAATCCGGCTGATCGTGAGGGGAACGTCTTGCATGAGACCTTGCACGGCAGTCCTCCCGGTGGGCGTCGCTACGTCGCGACGGCGTGCACAGATTCTGCGCACATACCAGGCGGTATGTCACTACCTCTCGGTAGGTTCTTTCCTTGTCGTGGGTGGTGGCGCCGGCCACGGGTCCGGCTCCCACAACGGGTGAATCTCTATGACGTGGTTCTCAGTCCCGGGGCCGTTCCGGGTGATCGCCACCCTTCGGATCAGCTTCCGAAGCATCATGTTCCGTTCGCGCGTTTCGAGGGTCGGCCACTCCTCGACCGTTCCGACGACCAGGGGAACGAACTCGCTCCGGTCCGGTAGCGGCTCGACTTCCGGGATGCTGTCGAGTAGCGCCTGTGCCTCGGCCCGCTTCTTGCGGATCAGGTCGGCGGCCTCTTCGTACTCGCCCGGCCCGTAGTCGTCCGGGTTGGCCGCGTGGTCGGCCCGGAGCCTGGCGAGCGCCTGGCGCTGCCGGTCGACCTCGGCCTGTGCGCGGGCGCGTGCGGCCATGTTGGCGGCCTGCTCGGCGGCGAGGTCCCGCTCGGGCACCTCATCGTCGGCCGGTGGGGCGGCGTCGATGCCGCCGGCGGCCTCGTTCTTGAGCCACCGAAACACCTCCTTCTCTACGTCGAGCCGTTCAATGAGGATGCCGTCGCACGCGGTCGCGCCCGACTTGGCGCGCAGACTGCATCGGTAGGCGAATCCGGGTTGGTTGCGCCCCTCGCGCCGTGCGGTGTTCAGGCTGGTTCCCTTGCGGCATCCGGAGCACTTGACCAGGCTCGTCAGTTCGTAGATGCCGGTCCGGGACCGTGGCGCGGTCGCTGCGACTTCCTTTCTGCGCTGCTGGTAGCGCTGCCACAGGTCGAAATCGATCAGTTCCTCTTGGGCGCCCTGGATGTAGACGCGGTTCCGGCAATGCCCGTCGGTCCTGCGGCACCGGCACTCCGGGTTGTGCACGACCAGGAGACCGGCGGCGAACCCGCTGTCCATGTAGCGGGACAGGGTTTCGGTCTGCCAGACCCTTCCTTGGGTGGTGCGGTGTCCGGCGCGGTTGAGCTTCCCGCACAGGACGCCGAAACCGAGGCCGGCGACGTAGTCGCGGTACAGGTCGGCGACGAACGGGCCCGTGACCGGGTCTGGTTCGTACCGCTCTTTCTGTACCTTGCCCGTGGTCGGGTCGTATCGGCGGTGCCAGATGTAGCCGAACCGGCGTCGCCCGTGGGCGGGCAAGTGCAGCTTGTACCGGCGGTGGTCGTGCGTCTCCTTCCACTGCTCGCCCGCGCGGTCCGATTCGAACGCGGCGAACTCAAGGATCATGCCGCGCTGGAACCGGCCGATGGCGGTCGAGGCGTCGACAGGTTCGGTCGCCGACTCCAGTTCGCCGCCCGCCTGCTGGAGCCGGGCGAGGTTGATCGCGTTTCCGGTGCGGTCACGGCCGAACCGCGAGTATCGCCAGACGGCGACGCCCCGTACCTCGCCGGCCTCCACGCGCTCGATGCACTGCATGATCTTGCGCTTGAAGTGGCGGCCGGACACGTCGAGGTCTTCAATCCACCCGACGATGCGGCGGCCGGTCCGTTTGGCCCACTGGGTGATTGCGTCCCGTTGCAGCTCGGGACTGATCTTCTCCTCTTTCCACGTGCTGACGCGGATGTACGCGAGCCACGGCTCGCCGTCCTCATCGGGCGGCGAACCGCGGAACGTCGCGGGTATGTCGAGTTGGGTCACTGTGCCTTCCGTTCAGGTTGCTCCTCGTGAAGCGGGCGCAGTGTGATCACGTTGCCCGCGACGTGCTCGACGTGGTCCCGGTGGCCACCGCGGCGCGGTGTGGGGACGTCGAGCAGGCCGCGCGCGACGTGGTCGAGGGCGCGCATGTAGCCGGCCTGGTCGGCGGCGATGAGCTGGTCGTCGCGCACGCGCTGCGAGTTGTGTACGGCACGGATGATGAGCAGGGGTACGGCGGTCAGGGTCATGAACAGCCCCGCCCGCCACAAGTCGTCGTTGTTGCCGAGCAGTCCAATGACGCCGCAGGACAGTCCCACCATGAGCAGGGTGATAGCGAAGACGGGCATGTACCGGTGCGTCACTGCTGTGCCTCCGTGCGTCAGTTCTCGGCGATGTTGCCCTCGCCGTTCTTGGCTCGCTGCTTGCGCAGGGTCTCGGTCATGGAGACGAACAGCTCGACTTTCTGGGGGTCGGTGATTCCCAGTTCCTCGGCTGCTGCCTCGGGGGTGAGCGGGGCGGTCCGCGGGCTCTGCTGCCGGATGGCGTGCAGCACGTCGCGGGTGAGAATTCCGGCGGCGACCAGGACCTCGGCGAGCGGGAGGTCGAGGGTTTCGGCGAGCGTTTCGAGAACGCGCGTTTCCGGGGCGCCCTGGCCGCGAAGCATGCGGCTAACGGACGACTGTGCGATACCCGAGTCGGCCGCGAAGCGTGTTTGCCCGCCGCCCCTAGGTCGCAGGTCATAGCCGCGGCGTTCGAGTTGCTCTCTCAGCCAGGCGGCGAACTCTTCGGGCGTCGCCCGCTTGTCCCTGTGGGGGTTCCTTCGATCCATGAATGGAACATACCGCGCGTGGGTCATGGCTACCACATGATCGTTTGAACCCGCCCGGAACATGCGCGTTTGGCACGGTTCACCCCCCTGAGCTGCGGCCATGCAGTCGAACAGGTGACCGATTGTTGTCGGGCATATGCCGACTGTCAACGGACTTTGGAAGATCCGTCTCCGCATGCATATGCCGTCCGAACACCCGTCCGTCGTGCTAACGTTCCATCCGTGGATGGATCAAACGATCCACGGAAGGACGATGCCTCCATGTACGACCGCTCAGCGTTGGTCACCGCAGCCCGAGCAGCAGGCGACCGCACCCCTTCAGACACGGCAAGACGGTTGAAGGTTGCACGTAACACCGCATGGCGCCTGTGGCACGGACGTACCGCTCCAAGTGCCGCCCTCGCCGCGGCAGTTGAGGAGCACTACGGCGTAACCGCTGGTCAACTGGTCAAGCGGGCCGCCGCATGACCGGGCCTGTGATCTCCCGAGAGCAGGCATTCGCCGACGCCCGCCGAGTCCTCGACGCCGCCCGGCGTCGCCGCGACCGCGACCGTGCCGCCGGCCGCCTCGCCCCCGAGGTCGAACTCATCTTGCGCCGCCTCGAACGCCAGCAGCGCCAGCAGCGCCAGCAGGCGCCCGCCGTCGAGCACCGCGCCGCCGCCTGAAACCGCGAAGGGCCGCCCGGACGCGACCCGGACGGCCCTCCCGACCGAACCCCGAGAGGTAACGATCGTGAACACCCCCCAGACTACCCCTGTCTCTTAAACACATCTGACGCTGCCGACGA
>NZ_JAEEAP010000448.1 GCF_016103465.1 Streptomyces sabulosicollis | reverse complement strand
AGATCGCGGCGGCGTGTGTGGCGGGTGCGTTGTCGTTGGAGGACGCGGCGCGGGTGGTGGCGTTGCGGAGCAAGGCGCTGCGGGCGTTGTCGGGGCTGGGCGGGATGGTGTCGGTGTCGCTGCCGGTGGAGGCCGTACGGGAGCGGCTGGACCGGTGGGGCGAGCGGTTGTCGGTGGCGGCGGTGAACGGCCCTTCGGCTGTGGTGGTCTCCGGTGACGCGGACGCGTTGGACGAGCTGCTGGCCGCGTGCGAGGCGGAGGAGATCCGGGCGCGTCGCGTCCCCGTGGACTACGCCTCGCACTGCGCCCACGTGGAGGACATCGAGGACGAGCTGCGGCAGGCCCTGGCGGGGATCGCGCCGCGCTCGTCGTCGCTGCCGTTCTATTCGACGGTGACGGGTGGGGTGCTCGATACGGCCGGTCTGGACGCCGGGTACTGGTACCGCAATCTGCGCCGGACCGTGCGCTTCGAGGAGACCGTACGCGCCCTGCTGGCGGATGGCCTGCAGGTGTTCATCGAGGCCAGCCCCCACCCCGTCCTCACGGTGGGGGTGGAGCAGACCGCCGAGCACCATGGCTCCGAGGTGGCGGCCGTCGGGTCGCTCCGCCGTGACGAGGGCGGCTTGGACCGCTTCCTGACCTCGGTGGCCGAGGCTTATGCGGGCGGGGCCTCCGTCGACTGGGCCGGGATGTTCGCGGGCACGGGCGCCCGGCGGATTGACCTCCCCACGTATGCCTTCCAGCGCAAGCGGTACTGGTTGGACGTCCAGGCCCTGCCGCAGCCGAGCCCGTCCACCGAGGCCGATGCGAGCGCCCCCGATGACAACGCGGACCACACATCGGCGACCGATGCGGCATCCCTCCTCCGGACACGTCTGGCCCCGCTGGACGACGCCCAGCGAGGGGAAATGCTCGCGGACCTGGTACGTGACCAGGTCGCCACCGCGCTGGGATACGAAGGGCCGGAAGCCGTCGAACTCGGCCGGACCTTCAAGGAACTGGGCTTCGACTCGCTCGGCGCCGTCGATTTCCGCAATCGCCTGAACACCACGACCGGGCTGCGACTGTCGACCACGCTGCTGTTCGACCACCCCACGCCCCGGGCTCTCGTACGCCATCTGAGAGACAGGCTCCTGGGCGACGACGGGCGCGAGGACACCGCGTCGGTGCCGGTCGGCACGGTCCCGGACGAGCCCATCGCGATCGTGGCCATGAGCTGCCGCTACCCCGGTGGTGTGCGGTCGCCCGAGGAGCTGTGGCAGCTGATCGTCTCCGGTGGCGACGCCATCGGGGCGTTCCCGGCGGACCGGGGTTGGGATCTGTCCGGGCTGTATGACGCCGACCCCGGACGGGCCGGGACGACGTACGCGCGCGAAGGCGGATTCCTCTATGATGCCGGGGACTTCGACGCCGATTTCTTCGGGATCTCGCCGCGCGAGGCGCTGGCGATGGACCCGCAGCAGCGGCTGCTGCTGGAGACCTCCTGGGAGGTCTTCGAACGCGCGGGGATCGACCCGGCCGGGCGGGAGAAGAACCGGACCGGTGTCTTCGTGGGCGCGATGTCCCAGGACTACGGACCCCGGATGCACGACGCATCGGATGAGCTGCAGGGATACCTGCTGACCGGCAACACCGTCAGCGCCGCTTCCGGCCGCATCTCCTACACCATGGGCTTCGAGGGCCCGGCGATCACGGTGGACACCGCCTGCTCGTCCTCCCTGGTGGCCCTGCATCTGGCCGTCCAGTCGCTGCGCCAGGGCGAGTGCGCCCTCGCGCTCGCCGGCGGTGTGACGGTGATGCCGACGCCCGGGCTGTTCGTGGAGTTCAGCAGGCAGCAGGGGCTGGCCCCGGACGGCCGGTGCAAGCCGTTCGCGTCGGCGGCGGATGGCACGGGCTGGGCCGAGGGCGCCGGGATGCTGCTCCTTGAGCGGCTGTCGGACGCGCGGCGGAACGGTCACCAGGTGCTCGCGGTGGTGCGGGGCAGCGCCATCAACCAGGACGGTGCCTCAAACGGCCTGACCGCCCCGAACGGACCCTCCCAACAGCGCGTGATCCGTGCGGCGTTGGCGAACGCAGGGCTTTCGCCCGCCGACGTGGACGCGGTCGAAGCACACGGCACGGGCACGGCCCTGGGCGACCCGATCGAGGCCGAGGCGCTGCTCGCGACCTATGGGCGGGAGCGGAGCGCCGAGGACCGACCGCTGTGGCTGGGCTCGGTGAAGTCGAACATCGGTCATACCCAGGCGGCGGCGGGTGTCGCGGGCGTGATGAAGATGGTGCTGGCGATGCGGCACGGTGTGCTGCCCAAGTCGCTGCACGTCGATGAGCCGTCGCCGCATGTGGACTGGTCGGCGGGTGCGGTGGAGCTGCTGACGGACGCGGTGGAGTGGCCGGAGACGGGCCGGTCGTGGCGTGCGGGTGTGTCGTCGTTCGGCATCAGCGGGACGAACGCCCACGTCATCGTGGAGCAGGCGCCCGCAGAGGTGGGGGTTGCCGAGCCGGTGGACGATGGGTGGGAGGCCCCGGCGTCGGTGCCGTGGGTGGTGTCGGCGAAGTCCGAGGGCGCGTTGCGGGCGCAGGCGGAGCGGTTGCTGTCGGCGGTGCGTGGCGAGCTGGACGCCGAGGCGTCGGTTGTGGATGTGGCCTCGTCGCTGGTGACCACGCGGTCGGTGTTCGAGCACCGTGCGGTGGTGTTGGCCGGTGACCGTGAGGGGTTTACGGCCGGGCTGGAAGCGCTGGTGGAGGGTGTACCGGCGCCGGGTGTGGTCCAGGGGGCTGTGGTTCCGGGGAAGTTGGCGGTGGTGTTCTCGGGGCAGGGCAGTCAGCGGGTTGGGATGGGCCGGGAGCTGTATGAGGCGTTCCCGGTGTTCGCGGATGCCTTTGATGAGGTGTGTGCGCGGTTCGATGGGGTGTTGGAGCGTTCGCTGCGGGATGTGGTGTTCGGGGACGCGTCGGGTCTGGACGAGACGGCCTTCACGCAGTGTGGGTTGTTCGCGGTGGAGGTGGCGCTGTTCCGGTTGGTGGAGTCGTGGGGTGTGCGGCCGGACTTCGTGGCGGGGCATTCGGTTGGTGAGCTGGTCGCGGCGCATGTGGCGGGTGTGTTGTCGCTGGCGGATGCGTGTGCGTTGGTGGCGGCTCGTGGGCGCCTGATGCAGGGGTTGCCGTCGGGTGGGGTGATGGTGTCGGTGCGGGCCGCCGAGGGTGATGTGCTGCCGTTGCTGGCCGGTTGTGAGGCCGAGGTGAGTGTGGCGGCGGTCAACGGTCCGCGGTCGACCGTGATCTCCGGCGCGGAAGAAGCCGTGGTGGAGATCGCCGGGCTGCTGGAGGCCGAAGGCGTCAAGACCAAGCGGTTGCGTGTCTCGCATGCTTTCCATTCGCCGTTGATGGAGCCGATGCTGGCGGAGTTCCGGCAGGTGGCCGAGGGGTTGTCGTACGCGCCGCCTCGCATCCCGGTTGTGTCGAATGTGACGGGTCTGGTGGCGGATGCCGAGGCGTTGTGTTCGGCCGGGTACTGGGTGCGGCATGTGCGTGAGGCCGTGCGGTTCGCCGACGGGGTGAAGAGCCTGGTGGCCCAGGGCGCCACGACCCAGCTGGAGCTGGGCCCGGATGGAGTGCTGTCCGCGATGGGCCAGGAGTGTGCTCCCGAGGCCGTCTTCGCCCCGGCCCTGCGCACCGGTCGTGACGAGGCCGCCTCACTGCTCGAAGCGCTGGCACAGCTCCATGTACGGGGCCGTTCCGTGGACTGGGCGGCCCTGCTCACACCGGCGCGCCCCCGGACCGTCGAGCTGCCGACCTATGCCTTCCAACGGGAGCGCTTCTGGCTGGAGCCGGTCCGTACCGGCACGGCCCCGGCGGCCACGCATGCGGCCGATCGCCGGCGCTACCGGGTGTCCTGGTCGCCGGTCGCGGATGTGGCGGGTGCGCTGACGGGCACCTGGCTGGTGGCCGTCCCGGCCGGGCTGGCCGGGGAAGAGTGGGTCGCCGCCTGCGTGGCCGCGTTGGCCGGGCGCGGTGCCCTGCCCGTCGTGGTGGAGCTGGGGGAGGACGATGCCGACCGTGCGGTGATGGCGGACCGGCTGCGCCGGACCCTGGATGAGGCCGAAGTCACCGATACCGCGGGTGTGGTGTCGCTGCTGGCGCTGGCAGAGGGACGGCACGGTGAGTACGGATCGGTGCCGTTGAGCCTGGCACTGACGTTGTCCCTGGTCCAAGGAGCCGGGGACGCGGGCATGGGCGGCCGTGTGTGGTGTGTGACGCGTGGTGCGGTGGCGGTGGGGGGGTCGGAGAGCCCGCTGAGTGTGGAGCAGGCGGCCGTGTGGGGCCTGGGCCGGGTCGCCGGACTGGAGGCCCCGGAGCGGTGGGGTGGCCTGCTCGACCTGCCCGAGGTGTGGGATGCGCGGGCGGCAGACCGGCTGGCGGCCGTGGTCAGTGGCCGTGCGGGTGAGACCGAGGTGGCGGTGCGGGCGTCGGGGGTGTTCGGCCGCCGCGTGGTGCGTGCGGCCGCCGGTGGGCGTGGTGTGGAGGGCTGGGTGCCGTCGGGGACGGTGTTGGTGACTGGTGGTACGGGTGCGTTGGGTGCGCATGTGGCGCGGTGGTTGGCGCGGTCGGGTGCGGAGCATCTGGTGTTGGTGTCGCGTCGTGGTTCTGAGGCTGAGGGTGTGGATGAGCTGTGTGCCGAGCTCGGGGGGATCGGTGCTCGGGTGACGGTCGTGGCGTGTGATGTGGGCGACCGGGATGCGCTGGCCGGGGTGTTGGCCCGGGTGCCGGAGGAGTTCCCGCTGACGGGGGTGGTGCATGCGGCGGGTGTGCTGGATGACGGGGTGCTGGACGGGCTGTCGGTGGAGCGGTTCGAGGGTGTGCTGCGGGCGAAGTCGGAGGCGGCGTGGCATCTGCATGAGCTGACGCGGGAGCTGGAGCTTTCGGCGTTTGTGCTGTTTTCCTCGTTCTCGGGGACGGTGGGTGCCGCGGGGCAGGCGAACTATGCGGCGGCGAACGCGGTTTTGGACGCGTTGGCGGAGTGGCGGCGTGGTGCGGGGCTCCCGGCCACCTCGGTGGCCTGGGGACCGTGGGCCGACACCGGCATGGCAGAGGCCGTCGCGGACCGTTGGCGGAGCCATGGCCTCCCCGCGATGGACCCTGAGTCGGCCGTCACCGCCCTGGCGCAGAGCGTGAACCACCCGGCGGCAGCCGCGCTGGTCGTCGCCGACGTCGAGTGGGACACCCTGGCCGGGACGAGGGCGGACACCCGATCGCGCCGACTCCTGCACGACCTCATGACACACGGCTCACCCGACACCGCCAACGAGGTCACCACCACTGATGGGCCGCTGCGGCGCCGACTCGCCGGGCTGGGTACGGCGGAACAGGACCGTGTCCTCCTGGAGTTCGTGCGCTCCCACGTGGCAGCCGTCCTGGGACACCGCCGTCCCGAGGCCATCGACGCCGACCGGGCCTTCAAGGAACTGGGCTTCGACTCCCTCGCGGCGGTGACCCTGCGCAACCGGCTGAACGCGGCCACCGGGCTGAACCTGCCGAGCACCCTGCTCTTCGACCACCCCACCGTGACGGCGCTCGTCAAACTGCTGCGCACCGAGGCGCTGGGGCTGCGGGACGGCGCGGATGCCGCGCTGCCCGTCGCCGTGGCCACTGACGACGAGCCCATCGCCATCGTGGCCATGAGCTGCCGCTTCCCCGGCGAGGTGCGAACGCCCGAAGACCTGTGGCAGCTGCTGATCGCCGAGCGTGAGGTGCTGACCGAGTTCCCCGCCGACCGCGGGTGGGACCTGGACGCGCTCTACGGGCCGGACCCGGACGAGCACGGCAAGAGCTACGTCCGCGAGGGCGGATTCCTCGAGGGAGCAGGCGACTTCGACCCGAAGTTCTTCGGCATCTCGCCGCGTGAGGCGGTGGCGATGGACCCGCAGCAGCGGCTGCTGCTGGAGACCTCGTGGGAGGCGTTCGAGCGGGCCGGGATCGATCCCACGTTGCTCCGGGGCAGCCAGACCGGTGTCTTCGTGGGCAGCAACGGTCAGGACTACGGGACCAGCCTGCGACAGACGGCATCGGAGCACGTCGAGGGCCACCTGGTCACCAGCAGCGCGGCCAGCGTCGTCTCCGGCCGCATCTCCTACACCTTCGGCTTCGAGGGCCCGGCGGTCACAGTGGACACCGCGTGTTCGTCGTCGCTGGTCGCCCTGCACCTGGCGGCGCAATCCCTGCGCCAAGGGGAATGCACGCTCGCGCTCGTCGGCGGTGTCACCGTGATGTCCACCCCCGAGCTCTTCGTGGAGTTCAGCCGTCAGCGCGGTCTGGCGGCCGACGGCCGGTGCAAGGCGTTCGCGGCGGCCGCGGATGGCACGGGCTGGGGCGAGGGTGTGGGCCTGCTGCTACTGGAGCGGCTGTCGGACGCGCACCGCAACGGCCACCAAGTGCTGGCGGTGGTACGCGGCTCCGCCGTCAATCAGGACGGTGCGAGCAATGGCCTCACCGCACCGAGCGGACCGTCGCAGCAGCGGGTGATCCGGGCGGCCCTGGCGAAGGCCCGGCTGTCGGCCGCCGACGTCGATATGGTCGAGGCGCACGGTACGGGGACGACACTGGGCGATCCGATCGAGGCGCAGGCGCTGCTGGCCACGTACGGGCAGCAGCGGCCCGAGGAGCGGCCGCTGTGGCTCGGCTCGATCAAGTCGAACATCGGGCACACCCAGGCCGCGGCCGGTGTGGCCGGGGTCATCAAGTCCGTACTGGCCATGCGCCACGGTCTGCTTCCGCGGACCCTGCACATCGATGAGCCGTCGCCGCACGTGGACTGGTCCGCGGGCGCTGTGGAGCTTCTGACCGCCCCGACCGCATGGCCCGAGACCGGTCGGCCCCGTCGCGCGGGTGTCTCCTCGTTCGGCGTGAGCGGCACCAACGCCCATGTGATCCTGGAGCAGGGGCCGCTGCACTCCGGTGTCGCCACGGACGCCACCTCTGAACCGAGCGGCGTGGTGCCATGGGTCGTATCGGCGCGGTCGGAGGCGGCACTCCGGGACCAGGCCGCGCGCTTGCTGTCGGTGGTGGCCGACGAGGCCGGTCCGGCGACGGCGGACATCGGTCTGTCGCTGGTCGCCACCCGCGCGGTGTTCGAGCGGCGGGCGGTGGTGCTGGGTGATGACCGTGCCGCGCTCGTCAGCGGTCTGACCGCGCTGGCCGAGGGCCGCGAGGCCACGGGTGTGGTGCGCGGGGCGGCTACTGGTTCCTCGGAACGCGTCGCGTTTGTTTTCCCTGGTCAGGGGTCGCAGTGGGTGGGGATGGCGGCGGGGTTGGTGGAGTCGTCGCCGGTGTTCGCGGAGCGGTTGGGGGAGTGTGCGGCGGCGTTGGCGCCGTTCGTGGACTGGTCGTTGGTGGAGGTGCTCGGCGATCCCGTGGCGTTGGGGCGGGTGGATGTGGTGCAGCCGGTGTTGT
>NZ_JAEEAP010000447.1 GCF_016103465.1 Streptomyces sabulosicollis | reverse complement strand
CCCGGAGGCCGAGCGGCGGCGGGGCCGGGCCGCTCGGCCTCCGGGACGGGCGTGGCCATCAGGGAGGCGTCGGCGTTCAGGATCCGCTCGTGGAGCCCGCGCAGCGGCGGGGTCGGCTCGACCCCGAGCTCCTCGCTCAGCAGCCGGTGCAGATCGCGGTAGGCGGAAAGGGCGTCGGCCTGCCGGCCCGACCGGTACAGCGCGAGCATCAGCCGGCCGCGCAGCTCCTCGCGGAACGGGTGCTCGGCGGTCAGCGCCTCCAGTTCGCCCAGGACCGCCGTATGGCGCCCGCACCGCAGGTCCGCGTCGATCCGGGCGTCCACGGCCTGCAGCCGGCACTCCTCGAGCCGGGTGGTCTCCGCCGCCACCGCCGGGGTCGGGGGCACATCGGCGAACGGGGTGCCGCGCCACATCGCCAGCGCCTCGCGCAGCCGCTCCGCCGCGGTCCCGGGCGCCTCCCGGTCCAGGGCCCGCCGCCCCTCCTCGACCAGCTGCTCGAAACGGTGGGCGTCGAACTCGGCGGCCTCCACCGCCAGCCGGTAGCCCTGCGCCTTGTAACCCTGCTTCTCGGTGATCAGGGTCTGCCCGGCCTCGTCGCCCAGGGTCTGGCGGAGCCGGGAGACATAGGTCTGCAGCAGTTTGGCGGCGCTCCGGGGCGCCCCGTCCTCGCCCCAGAGCTCGTCCAGGAGCCGCTCGGTGGAGACGGTCTGGTTGGCGTGGCACAGCAGCACCGCGAGCAGCGTCCGCCACTTGGCCGGCCCCAGGGAGGCCCACCCCTCGCCGTCCCGCAGCTCAAGCGCCCCCAGGACCCGGTATCGCACCCGTCCCCTTCCGTCGGCTCGTCAACTGACCACTCCGCAACGGTTATACCTCCGATGTGGCCCCTGCCGTGCATCGTTCCATCCGCCGGGAACAAGCCCGCGCCGGGTACGGGCTCGCGAGGATGGCCGAAAATCGGCGTACCAGGGGCCGTGTGCGGAGCGGCCGGGGTCAGAACGGCCGGTCGCCCTCGATGGCGACGCGTTCGGCGACCCTGCGGTGCGGGGCGTAGTCGTTGACCGCGTAGTGCTGGGTGGCGCGGTTGTCCCAGAACGCGATGTCGCCCGGCTGCCAGTGGAAGCGCACCTGGTACTCCGGGACATGCGCCTGCCGGCACAGGAAGCTCAGCAGCCGGTCGCTCTCCTCCCGCTCCATCCCGGTGATCCGGGTGGTGAAGGAGGTGTTGACGAACAGCATCCGACGGCCGGTCTCCGGATGGGTGCGCACCACCGGGTGCTCCACCGGCGGGAACATCTCCTGGAACGGGGCGAGCCGCTCCGGTCCGTAGAAGCGGGCGAAGCCGGGGATGAAGTCGTGGACGGCGGTGGCGCCGTCGATGCGCTCCCTCACCTCCGCCGGGAGGTTGTCGTACGCCGCCGCCATGTCGGCCCACATGGTGTCCCCGCCCACCGGCGGCACCTCGCGCAACTGCAGGACGGCGCCGAGCGCGGGCCGGGTGCGGAAGGTGACGTCGGTGTGCCAGACGTTCTCGAAGGTCGGCGTGGCGCCGGAAGCCTTGTCGAAGCGGACCACATCCTCGCTGGAACCGGCGGCGAGCAGCGGGTTGGTCTCCAACTCGCCCCAATGGCGGGCGAATCCGCGCTGCTGCTCCGAGGTGAGGTGCTGGCCGCGGAAGAAGAGCACCTTCCACTCCAGCAGCGCGCGGTTCAGCTCCTCGCGCAGCGCGGGCTCCAGCGGCCGGGAGAGGTCCAGGCCGCGGATCTCGGCCCCGATGACGCGGCCGAGTGGCACGATCTCGAACCGCTCGTACGGACGCTCCTCCCACCCCTCGGGCAGCCGCCGCAGAACGCGCGGGCCCTCGTACATGCCGTCCGGCGGGATGGTGGCCTCGCGCAGCGCCGCGGGTGGGGTGTCGACGACGGTCATGGCGTCTCCTCATGCGTGACAACGGATAGGGGGGCAGGCGGTGGAGGTGCCCTCGTGCCGCGGGGAGGACCACGGGAGTGCCGTCCGGAGCGTCGCGATGTCCGGATCCGTCAGGGGGACGCCCGGCGATCGTCAGGTGAATGACCGGCGTGGCCTCGGGGCGCGGGGGAGGTGGCCGCGGGATGCGGAGCGTCCCGTTTCAGAGGCCCGAGCGCTCACACCCGGTCCGGTCCGGGGCGCGTAGGTGTCCCCTCGCGTCGAACCGATGCCTGATCATGGGCGCAATTGTGGGATCTGCCCAGGTCAGCTGTCAATGGGGAGTGCCGGATGCGGACCCGGTGACGAGTGCTCGCCTGGTGGACGGGGACGAGTGCGCACCTGGTGGCGCGCCCGCTACCGGGTGGCGCGTCCGGGGGAGGACGCGGCGGCCGCCAAGGCGGTGCGGGCGCGCTCGACCAGGGCCCGGCCGGCCGGACCGCTCGGGCCGTCCGTCCGCCAGGCGAAGGCCAGCCGCCCGCGCAGGGCCGGCCGGTCGATGCGGACCGACCGCAGCCGGTCCGCTCGCGCCTCGGCGAACGCGCCGGGCAGGATCGCCGCGCCCAGCCCCCGCTCGGCGAGCTGCGCCAGCACCTCAGGATCGCTGGCCTCGAAGGCGATGTGCGGGGTGAAACCGGCGGCCGCGCACGCCTCGTCGATCCGGGTGCGCAGCCCCGTGCCGCGCGGCAGGCTGATCAGCGCACGGCCCCGCAGGGTGTCCAGCGAGATGGCCGAGTGCACGGCGAGCTCATGGTCGGGGCTGACCGCGGCCACGATCGGCTGATCCGTGATCACCTCCAGCTCGACCCCGGCCGGGGCCGTGGCGCCCACGCTGACGATCGCCGCGTCGAGCCGTCCCGTGCGCAGGCCCTCCAGCAGCTCGTCCGAGGTGGCCTCGGTGAGGGTGATCTCCACCGCCGGGTGGGCGTCGTGGAACTCCGCCAGCAGCCCCGGCAGGTCCACGCTGTGCGAGGTGACCGTCCCGACCGCGACATGGCCGCGCAGCAGTCCGGTCAGCTCGTCCACCGCGAGCCGGGCGCCCTCCACCGCCGCGAGCGCGGCCCGCGCGTAGGGGAGCACCGCCGCGCCCGCCTCGGTCAGCCGCACCGACCGGCCCGACCGGTCCAGCAGCTGCTCGCCCAGCTCGCGCTCCAGCCGCCGGATCTGTGCGCTGACCCCCGGCTGGGCCACATGCACCTTCTCCGCGGCCCGGGTGAAGTTCCGCTCCTCGGCCACCGCCACGAAGTATTCAAGCTGCCGCAGTTCCATAACCATTGATTCTAGTAGCCAGATTAACCATCTCTTGGACTTCTGGCTGGGACCGCCGGAGAGTGGAGGTGACGAGAGGAGTCGACCATGACCGAGACCCGTGTCCGCGCGACCACCCCCGAGGACCTGGCCCGGCTGTTCGTGGAGCGCGCCAACGCCGGCGACGCCGAGGGGCTGGCCGAGCTCTACGAGCCCGACGCGGTGCTCGCCTACCCGCCGGGTGCCACGACCGTCGGCCGCGAGGCGATCCGCGCCGTCTGCGAGCGGATGCTGGCGCACGCCCCGCGCCCCTTCCAGGTGGAGGAGGCGCTGCCGACCGTCCGCTACGGCGACCTGGCCCTCACCTCGACCCGCCCCGCCGACAACACCGGCGGCCGGGTGCAGGTGGCCCGCCGTCAGCCGGACGGCACCTGGCTGCGCATCATCGACCGCCCCGAGATCCGCCCCGGGGCCGGAGCCGAGACCCGTCCCGAGGCCGGAGCCGAGACCCGTCCCGAGGCCGGAGCCGAGTGATGCGTGTGCTCATCGCCGGGGGCGGGATCGGCGGGCTGGCCGCCGCCCTGAGTCTCCACGCGGCCGGGGTCGAGGCGGCGGTCGTCGAGAGCGCCCGCGAGATCCGGCCGCTCGGCGTCGGGATCAATCTGCTGCCGCACGCCGTGCGCGAGCTCGTCGAACTCGGCCTCGGCGACGAGCTCGCCGCCATCGGCGTGGCCACCGCCGAGAACGTGTACGCCGACCGGTTCGGCCGCCGGGTCTTCACCGAACCGCGGGGCCTGGCCCAGGGCTACCGCTGGCCGCAGTACTCGGTCCACCGCGGGGAGCTGCAACTGCTGCTCCTCGCGGCGGTCCGTGAACGCCTGGGCGCGGACGCGGTCCGCACCGGGGCGCGGGTCGTGGGACTCGGCGACTCGGAGAGGCGGGACAGTGTCCGCGTACGCGTCCTCGACCGGGCGACGGGGACGGTCGAGGAGAGCGCGGCGCGGGCGCTGATCGGCGCCGACGGGCTGCACTCCGCGGTCCGCGCCGCGCTGCACCCGCAGGACGGTCCGCTGCTGTGGTCGGGCATCCGGATGTGGCGGGGCACGACGCGGACCGAGCCGTTCCTCACCGGGCGCTCGATGGTGATCGTGCGCGACGGGGACGCCGAGCTGGTCGCGTATCCGATCGGCGGCGGCCGGGTGAACTGGGTCTGCCAGGTGCGGGTGTCCGAGCCCGGGCCGCTCACCGGGGACGCGGCCTGGAACCGGGCGGGGCGGCTGGCCGATGTGCTGCCGTACTTCGAGGACTGGCGGCTGGGCTGGCTCGACGTGCCCGCCCTGCTGGCCGGTGGCGAGGAGATCCTCGCATACCCGATGGTCGACCGGGAGCCGCTGCCGTGGTGGGGGAGCGGCCGGGTGACCCTGCTCGGCGACGCCGCGCATCCGATGTATCCGGTGGGGGCCAACGGCGCGTCCCAGGCCGTCGTGGACGCCCGGGTCCTGGCCCGCGAACTCGCGCGGGCGGACGATGTGCCCACCGCGCTGGCCCGCTACGAGACCGAGCGCCGCGAGGCGACGGCGGCCGTCGTACGGGCGAACCGGGCCATGAACCGGGCCGGTGCGCGGACCCCCGAGGAGCTCGCCCGCGTCACCGACACCTACCGGGACACCACGGGAGGCGATGTCCGCACGCTCAACGCCCGCCCCTCCCTGAGCTGCCGGTGAGCCGTCCGAGCCGTCGGGGTGGCGGAAGCGACACGGCGCCGGAGCCGGGACGGGGCCGTATTCCATGGGGCCGCCCCGGCATTCCATGGGGTCGCCCCGGCCCGGCCGTTGGGCCGGACGCCAGCGTTGGCGTCCGCCTGACCCCGCGCTTAGCGTGGACAGCAGGGCAGGCAGCGGTCCTCACGAGATCGGTCCGACGCGAACGGTGGCCGGGCCACTCCTGGTGCGGGAGGTCGGGAATGGATGCCGTCTCCTTCCTTCTGGTGGCCGTGGTCCTCACGGCACTGGCCTTCGACTTCACCAACGGCTTCCACGACACGGCCAATTCGATGGCCACGTCCATCGCCACGGGGGCGCTGTCGCCCCGGCTCGCCGTCTTCGTCGCCGCGGTGCTCAATCTGGCCGGGGCCTTCCTCTCCACGGAAGTGGCCAGGACGATTTCCAACGGCATCGTCGACGACGCCAAGGTCTCCCCGGTCATGATCTTCGCGGGGCTGATCGGGGCGATCCTGTGGAACATGGTCACCTGGCTCGCCGGGCTGCCGTCGAGCTCCTCGCACGCCCTGTTCGGCGGGCTGATCGGCGCGGTGTGGGTGGGTGCCGGGGAATCCGCGGTGCGCTTCACCGCGATCGTCGAGAAGATCGTGGTTCCGGCGGTCACCTCACCGGTGGTGGCCTGTGTGGTGGCCATGCTGGCGACCTATCTCGCGTATGTGATCACCCACCGGGCGGCCGCCCCCGTGGCGCGGAAGGGCTTCCGCGCGGGCCAGGTGGGATCCGCGTCCCTGGTGGCCCTCGCCCACGGCACCAACGACGCGCAGAAGACGATGGGGGTCATCACCCTCACCCTCATCGCCGGTGGCGTGCTCGGCCACGGTTCCGGGCCCCCGTGGTGGGTGGTGCTCACCGCCGGACTGGCGATCTCGCTGGGGACCTATGTCGGCGGGTGGCGGATCATCCGGACCATGGGCAAGGGGCTGACCGACATCCAGCCGCCTCAGGGCTTCGCCGCCGAGACCAGCGCCACTGCGGTGATCCTGGCCTCCTCGCACCTGGGCTTCCCGCTGTCCACCACCCAGGTGTGCACCGGCAGCATCCTGGGGGCCGGGCTCGGCCGCAGGCTGGCCCATGTGCGCTGGGGGATCGCCGGACGGATCGCGGCGTCCTGGCTGCTGACCCTGCCCGCGGCGGCGGCCGTGGGAGGCGTCGCCGCCTGGGTGGCGGGACAGGGCAACGCGGGGGTGGCCCTGGTGGCGAGCATCGCCGTCGCGGCGACGGCCGGCTTCTACGCGCTCTCGCGCCGTCGCCCGGTGAACCCGGACAACGTCAACGAGCCGCGCGTCCCCGAGCCCGCCGGGCGCACCATGGACACGACCGTCTGACCGGGATGCGACCCTCGTCAAGGAGCTGATCCGGATGGGTACGACCTGGGGCACGATCGGCGGGGTCTTCGGGGTGAGCCTCGGGGTCACCGTCCTGGTGGTGGTGATGTTCTCCCTCGGCGTGGCCGCCTGGGCCCGCGCCGGTGGCGGCACACCGCGCCAGGGGGCGCGCCGCGGCCGGCTCGACACGGTGGCGGCGGCCGCGGCGGTGGTGTGCTTCGCCGCGTGCCTGGCGATCGCCGCCTATGGAATCGAGCTGATCATCCCCGGCTGAGCCCGCTTGCGACAATGGGAGGCCACCGAGCACCGCGCCGCACCGCGGTGCTCCTGTCCACGCGGGAGACCACGCACGGTGTCACACACGACCGAACCCCCCTCCGCCGGCCCGGCCGCCGCGGACCGCCCCGCCCTGCGGGCCGACTGCGGCAGCTGCTTCGGGCTGTGCTGCGTCGCCCTGCCCTTCGCGGCCTCCACGGACTTCGCGATCGGCAAGGACGCGGGGGAGCCCTGCCGCAACCTCCGGTCCGACTTCGGCTGCGGCATCCACGCCCGGCTGCGCGAGGAGGGCTTCCCGGGCTGCACGGTCTACGACTGCTTCGGCGCCGGGCAGAAGGTCTCCCGGCTCACCTTCGGGGGACGCGACTGGCGGCGGCACCCCGGGACGGCCGCCGAGATGTTCGCCGCCTTCCCCGTCATGCGCCACCTCCACGAGCTGCTCTGGTACCTCACCGAGGCCCTGGCCCTGCCGGCCGCCCGGCCCGTCCACGGCGCACTGCGCGAGGCGCTGCGGGAGACCGAGCACCTCACCCTGGGGAGCGCCTCCGAACTGAGGGAACTCGATGTGGCGGCCCACCGCGACCGGGTCAATCAGCTGCTGCTGCGGACCAGCGAGCTGGTACGGGCCCGGGTCCCGGGCAAGAAGAAGAACCGCAGGGGAGCCGACCTCATCGGCGCCGACCTGAGGGGAGCCGATCTGCGGGGCGCCAACCTCCGCGGCGCCCGTCTCATCGCGGCGAACCTCACCCGGGCCGATCTGACGGCGGCCGATCTGATCGGGGCCGACGTCCGCGACGCCGACCTCGGCGCGGCCGACCTGCGGGGAGCGGTCTTCCTCACCCAGGCCCAGCTGAACGCGGCCAAGGGCGACGCCGCCACCCGGCTGCCCCCGTCCCTCACC
>NZ_JAEEAP010000446.1 GCF_016103465.1 Streptomyces sabulosicollis | reverse complement strand
CCCCGGCGCCGGGCCCCAGGTCCACCACGTGATCGGCGATCCGGATGGTCTCCGGTTTGTGCTCCACGACCAGCACCGTGTTGCCCTTGTCCCGCAGTTGGAGCAGCAGCCGGTTCATGCGCTCGATGTCATGCGGGTGCAGACCCACCGTGGGCTCGTCGAAGACATAGGTGACATCGGTCAGGCTGGAGCCCAGGTGCCGGACCATCCGCACCCGCTGGGCCTCGCCGCCGGACAGGGTGCCGGACTCCCGGTCCAGGCTCAGATACCCCAGGCCGATCTCGACGAGTGAGTCGAGGAGAGCGCGCAGGCTCTCCAGCACCGGCCCGACGGAATCGTCCCGGATCCCGCGCACGAACTCCGCCAGATCGCTGATCTGCAGGGCCGAGCACTCCGCGATCGAGCGGCCGTCGATCCGGCAGGACCGTACCGCCTCGCACAGCCGGGTGCCCTCACACTCGGGGCACTCGGCCAGGGTCATGGCCCGGTCGGCGAACGCGCGCATGCGCGGCTGCATCGTCTCCCGGTCCTTCCCGAGGTACTGCCGGCGGATCTTGGTCACCAGCCCCTCGTAGGTGAGGTTGTTCTTCCCCACCTTGATCTTGGTGGCCGGTTTGTGGAGGAAGTCCTCCCACTGGTCCGGGGTGTAGTCCCGGAGCCTGGTATCGGGGTCGAAAAGGCCGGAGGCCGCCATAACCTGCCAGTGCCAGCTGTCCACCTCGAATCCGGGGACGGTGATCGCCCCCTCCTTCAACGACTTCTCCCTGTCGATGAGTTGGCCGATGTCGATGTCGGTGACCCGGCCGAGCCCCTCGCACCGCGGACACATGCCCTCGGCGGTGTTGAAGCTGAAGGCGAGGGGAGGGCCGACGTGAGGACTGCCGATCCGGCTGAACAGGATCCGCAGCAGGGTGTGGGCGTCGGTGGCGGTGCCCACGGTGGAACGGGAGTTGGCACCCATCGGCTCCTGGTCCACGATGATCGCCGCGCTCAGATTCCGCAGCGAGTCGACGTCCGGACGGCCGAGCGTCGGCATGAAGTTCTGGACGAACGCCGTATAGGTCTCATTGATCAGCCGCCTCGACTCCGCGGCGATGGTGTCGAAGACGAGCGACGACTTACCGGATCCGGAGACACCGGTGAAGACCGTGAGCCGCTGCTTGGGAATGTTCACACTCACGCCCTGGAGGTTGTTTTCCCTGGCGCCACGGACCTTGATTTCGCTGACATCCATGCCTTCAAGTGTTTCATTGAAGTGCCCGTTGAGACTTTTCCCCGCCTTCTCCCCACCCCCGCCTGAGGCACCGCGGCGCAGCCGACGCTAACCTTCAACTCGCCCGTGAACCCTCCATCAGAAGGTGACGAACCGTGAGCCGTACGGACGCCGCGCTGCGCCCCGTCGATCTGGCCCGTATGGCGGGTGTCTCCACCCAGCAGATCCGCAACTACGTCGACGCGGGCATCCTGCCCCCGGCCGCCCGCACTCCCGCCGGATACCGCAGGCTCGACGACCGGCACCGCAGGGCCCTGGTGACCTACCGGGCCCTGATGCCGGGATACGGCGCGGAGACCGCCCGCGCGGTCATGCGCGCCGTCCACGACGAGGACGTCGCCCTGGCGCTCACCCTGGTCAACGCCGGTCATGCCGCGCTCCATGACCAGCGGCTCTCACTCGAGGCGGCGGGAGAGGCGCTCGAAGCGGTCGCCGAGCAGACCCCGGACGCCTCGGTGCCGTCACGGTCCGGGCCGCTGCGCATCGGCGAGGTGGCCGCCCGACTGGGATTGCGCACCTCGGCCCTGCGGGTGTGGGAGTCCGCCGGTCTGCTGCGCCCACGGCGCGACCGGAGCACCGGCTACCGCGTCTACGGGCCGTCCGACGTCCGGGATGCCCGGATGATCGACCTGCTGCGCCAGGTCCGCTATCCGCTGCCCCAGATCCGGCCCGTCCTCGAGGGGCTGCGCCGCACGGGGAGCAGTGAGGCGCTGCGTACGGTCATCGCCCGCCGGCAGGAGGAGCTCGCCCAGCGCGCCACGGCGATGCTCGAGGGCTCCTGCCGACTGCACCACTACCTGACGGAAAACGGGTCGGCCGAGGAGCGATGAGTTCTCGGCGGGGGAGCGGTCTGTAGGGGTAAAGGCTCCCCAGCGCAGGAGGTACCGATGGCCAGCGACGGATTCACCACGTGCCTGTGGTTCGACGGCCGGGCCGAAGAGGCGGCGCAGCACTACATCTCGATCTTCAAGAACTCCCGGCTCGGACGGATCACGCACTACACCGGGGTCGAGCCCGGCGGCCCGGCGGGCAGCGTGCTGACCGTCGAGTTCGAGGCCAACGGACAGAAGTTCGTGGGGCTCAACGGCGGGCCGGAGTTCACCTTCAGCGAGGCCATCTCCTTCCAGGTGCACTGTGCGGACCAGGACGAGGTGGACTACTACTGGAGCAAGCTCTCCGAGGGCGGCGAAGAGGGCCCCTGCGGCTGGGTGAAGGACAAGTTCGGGGTGTCCTGGCAGGTCGTCCCCACCGCCCTGCTCGACATGATCTCCGGTTCTGATCCGCAGAAGGCCAAGCGGGCCACCGAGGCGATGATGAAGATGGGCAAGCTCGACATCGCCGCGCTGCGGGCGGCGTACGACGGCGCGTAGCGGCCGTGGTGGGCGCGCCCGTACGGCAACCGGTCAGGGTGCCGTACGGGCGCGTCCGGCTGTCGTACCGCTAGCCGCCGTGGGTGAGGTCCGCGGGGTCGGTGTTGGCGCCGCACAGGAGCACGGCGACCTTCTCCCCCGGCCGCGGCCGGTACGCGCCGGAGGTCAGGGCCGACAGCGCCGTGGCCGCCGCGTGCTCGACCGCGATCCTGCGGTCGTCCCACAGGGCCTGGCGCGCGGAGACGATCGTCTCGTCGGACACCAGGACGGACCGCACCCCGTCCTTACGGGCCCACTCCAGCGCGGCCGACGACACATGGCGCGCCCCGAGCGAGTCCGCCGCCACCGAGTCCACCGGGACGTCGACCACCGCACCGGCCTCCAGCGCGGCGTTCAGGGCCCGGCACCCGTACGGCTCCACGGCGACGACCCCGACCCCGTGCTCCAGGGCGGACACCGCGGCGCCGGTGAACAGCCCGCCGCCACCGACCGCCACCACCACGGTGTCCAGGTCGGGCCGGGCCTGCAGGATCTCCTCCATCACGGTGCCCGCCCCGGCGGCGATCAGCGGATGGTCGTACGCGTGTGACAGCAGGGCACCGGTCTCGGCGGCGTGCTTCCGCGCGGCATCGCGTGCGTCGGCGTACTCGGTGCCGGTCTGGTGGACCTCGGCGCCGAGCCGGCGCAGCCGGTCCACCTTCACCGCGGGCGCGGTCTCGGGCACGAACACGGTGGCGGGCACGGAGTGCCGCGCGGCCGCCCAGGCGCACGCGAGCCCCGCGTTTCCGCCCGAGGCGATGACGGCACCCGCGTCCGGCAGCGTGCCCGCCTCCCGGTGGGCCCTGATGAAGTTGAACGCGCCCCGTGCCTTGAAGGTGCCCGTGTACTGCAGGAACTCCAGGGCCAGCCAGCCCTCGGCCGCACCCCACGCCCCTCGCTCCACCGGCGCGAGCGCCACGGGCCGGATATGTCCCGCGACCCTCTGGGCCGCGGCTCGTATGTCCTCAATGGAAAGAGTCACTGAAACACTGTAACAACCACTGGTACGCTCGGCCCGTGCGAAACAACCGGAACCGAGCCGATCACCCCACCCTGGAGGCCATCGCCGAGGCGGCCCTGACCGTCGTGGACGAGGAGGGGCCGGAGGCGCTGAGCTTCCGCGGGGTGGCCCAGCGGCTGGGGGTCTCCCACGCCACGGTCTTCCGCCGCTGCGGCGACTTCGACGGTCTGGTGAACGCGTGCGCGGACCGGCTGGCCGCGCGGATGCCGCTGGTGGGGCAGGACCAGGACTGGGTCACCGCCACCGAGGCCCGCTTCGCCGCGTTCTACGAGGTGCTGATCGAGCACCCCGGGCTGGTGTCGCTCCGGTCGGGGCGCGCCTGGTGGGGGCCGCAGCTGCTGAGCCGTCTCGTGGAACCGCAGCTGGCGCACAGCATCGCCGCCGGAATGACCCCCGAGGCGGCGATCCGGGTCTACCGGCGGCTGTATCTGCTCACCCTCGGCGCCGTCGCCTTCGTCGACCACCGCAACGCCAAGCGGGTGCGTACCGCCGCGCGCACCGCGCTCGCGGCGCTGGACCCCGAGGACTTCCCGGCCCTCACCGGACACCTGGACGCCGTCCTGCCCGCGCTGACCGACCACGAGGTCTACCACGGCGCGCTGCGGCAGCTGATCGACGCCTCCGCCGCGGCCTGCCTCACGCGATGACGAGCGCGAAGAGATGACAAGCGTGAAGAGATGACGAGCGCGAAAAGGCGACGAGCGCGAAAAGGCGACGAGCGCGAAAAGGCGACGAGCGCGAAAAGGTGACGAACGCCCGCGGGGCGGGCCCCGAGTGGACCCGCCCCGCTTCGCGCCGCGTCGTGGCTACAGCGTCTGCTGCACCCGCTCCGCCACCAGCTTGATGAAGCGCGACGGATCGCTCAGCTCACCGCCCTCGGCGAGCAGCGCCATGCTGTGGAGCAGCTCGGCCGTCTCCGCCAGACCGCTGTCGTCCTTGCGCTCGGCGTGGGCCTTGCGCAACCCGCTGACCAGCGGATGGGTGGGGTTCAGCTCCAGGATGCGCTTGATCTGGGGCAGGTTCTGGCCCATGGAGCGATAGATGTTCTCCAGGGCCGGGGTGACATCGAAGGTGTCCCCGACGATGCAGGCCGGGGAGGTGGTCAGCCGCGAGGACAGCCGCACCTCCTTGACCTGCTCGCTCAGCGTCGACGTCATCCAGGAGAGCAGCTCGGCGAAGTCCTTCTGCCGCTGCTCCCGCTCGGCCTCCGCCTCCTCGTCCTTCTCGTCCTGGGAGTCGAGGTCGACCTGCCCCTTGGCGATGGAACGGAGCTGCTTGCCGTCGAACTCCGGCACGGCGTCGACCCACAGCTCGTCGATGGGGTCGGTGAGGAGGAGCACCTCGAAGCCCTTGTCCCGGAACGCCTCCATGTGGGGCGAGCTCTCCACGATCGACCGGGACTCGCCGGTCATGTAGTAGATGTGCTCCTGCCCGTCCTTCATACGCTCGACGTAGCCGCGCAGCGTGGTCGGCTGCTCGGCGTCCTGGGTCGAGGCGAACGAACACACCTCGAGGATCGCCTCGCGGTTCTCCAGATCGCTGAGGAGACCTTCCTTGAGAACGCGGCCGAATTCCTTCCAGAAGGTCGCGTAGCGCTCCGCGTCGGAGGACATGATGTCCTTCACCGTCGAGAGTACCTTCTTCACCAGGCGGCGCCGCATCAGCTGAATCTGGCGGTCCTGCTGAAGAGTTTCCCGTGAGACGTTCAGCGAGAGGTCCGCGGCGTCCACCACGCCCTTGACGAAGCGGAGGTATTCCGGCATCAGCGCTTCGCAGTCGTCCATGATGAAGACGCGCTTCACATAGAGCTGCACACCCCGCTTGCGGTCCTGCATATACAGGTCCTGCGGCGCGCGGGCCGGAATGAACAGCAGCGACTGGTATTCGAAGGTGCCCTCCGCCTGCATGCGGATGGTCTCGAGCGGATCGACCCAGTCGTGGCTGATGTGCTTGTAGAACTCGTGGTATTCCTCGTCGGTGACCTCGTCCTTGGGACGGGCCCACAGCGCCTTCATCGAGTTGACGGTCTCGAGCTCGGGCGCCTTCTCGTCGCCCTCCTCTGCCTTCTCCGCCTCGTCCGTGCCGGCCGGGGGCTGGGCGGGGGCCATCCTGATGGGCCAGGTGATGAAGTCCGAGTGCTGCTTGACGATCTCCCGGATCTTCCAGGGCGAGGCGTAGTCGTAGAGGTGGTCCTCGGTGTCCTCCGGCTTGAGCTTCAGCGTGACGGAGGTGCCCTGGGGGGCGTCCTCGACCGGCTCGATCGTGTAGGTGCCCTCGCCGCTGGAGACCCAGCGGGTGCCCTGGCTCTCCCCGGCGTGACGGGTCACCATGGTCACCTCGTCGGCCACCATGAAGCTGGAGTAGAAGCCCACCCCGAACTGCCCGATGAGATCCGCGGAGGCCGCCGCGTCCTTCGACTCCCGCAGCTCCTTGAGGAATTTCGCGGTGCCGGAGTTCGCGATGGTGCCGATGAGTTCCACGACCCCCTCGTGCGACATGCCGATGCCATTGTCGCGGACGGTCAGCGTGCGTGACTCCTGGTCGATCTCGATGGCGATGTGGAGATCAGAGGTGTCCGCCTGAAGGTTTTCGTCGCGGAGCGATTCGAGGCGCAGTCTGTCCAGCGCGTCGGACGCGTTGGAGATGAGCTCGCGCAGGAAGACGTCCTTGTTCGAGTAGATCGAATGGATCATCAACTGCAGAAGCTGTCGTGCCTCGACCTGAAACTCGAAAGTCTCGACCCCTGTAGTCAACTGTTTCCCCTCATGAGATACGTGTCGACGCCATCAAGCACAGTGCGTCATCAGCAGCTTATCGAAGGTGAGGGGTGTCGAGCGGCCTTCCGGGCGAAGACGGACGGCCGCTCACGGGCCCGGGGGCGAGTGGCCCTGGCGGCGGGCCGGGGTGCGTCAGCCGCCGCCGCGCACCTTGCTCCAGTCCAGGGCCTCGGCGGCCTCGCGCTGGATCTCCTCGGCCGCCTCCCGGGCCTCTGCGGGGACATCGCCGTGTTCGGCCACGAGGCTGTCGTAGATCGGCGCGAAGTCCGGTTTGTCTGTCGTGGTCATGGGGTGCACTTCCTTGGGTACGGGTACCAGGTCAGCCCCCGGCTACCCGATCTGTCAGCAGGCATACTTTGGCGTTGATCACACGGGGCCTCCCGGTGATCCACGGGTGGCCCGGCGCGCCGGAACACGCCGGGCCCCGCGGGTTCAGTGCGCGGTGGCCGCCGGTTCCAGCACGAAGACCGGGATCTGGCGGTCGGTCTTGGTCTGGTAGTCGGCGTAGTCCGGGTACGCCTCGACCGCGCGCTTCCACCACCGGGCCTTCTCCTCGCCCGTGACCTCGCGCGCGGTCATGTCCTGCCGCAGCGGGCCGTCCTGGAGCTCGACCCGCGGGTCGGCCACGACGTTGTAGTACCAGACCGGATGCTTGGGGGAGCCGCCCAGCGAGGCGACGACGGCGTAGGTGCCGTTGTGCTCCACCCGCATCAGCGGCGTCTTGCGGATCTTTCCGCTCTTCGCGCCCCGCGTCGTCAGGACGACCACGGGCATGCCCCGCAGCGTCGTTCCCTTGGTGCCACCGGAGCTCTCGATCAGCTCGACCTGGTCGCGTACGAACTTCTGCGGGCTCGGCTCGTACTCACCCTGCAACGGCATGATGTCCGTCCCCTCGTCTCATGTGCGAAAACTCGCCTTGCGTTTCCCCGTGTCCATGGTCAACACGGGGAGTGCGCGAGATCATCCCGACGGCTCCGGCTGTCGGGGCGGCGACGCGAGGGGATCGGTCGCGGGTGGGGGTCCGTCCGTCACGCCGCCAGGCGGCGCTGGTCGGGGGAGGGGG
>NZ_JAEEAP010000445.1 GCF_016103465.1 Streptomyces sabulosicollis | reverse complement strand
GGTTCCCGCACCTACCAGGACCCGTGCCGTCGAGATGCACGCGTATGAGAAACCCACGCGCGAGAAGCCCGACAGCGGGACCTCCTTGGTCACCTTCACCCTGCTGCTCACCGCACCCGCGGTCCTCGCGGCCGCCGCTCTCCGTCCGCGTTCGCGCTCCGGCGCGCGCGGCGGGCGGCGCGGCTGACGGCCCACCGCAGAACCGCTTGGGAGGTTCATCCATGCCCGAATGGCTGATTATGACCCTGGTGATGGCCGGGACCTGCGCGGTCGTGGTCACCGGGGCGGTCCTCAACTCCCGTCGGCTCGGGGAGGATGACGATCCCGACGAGACCCCCGATGTCCTCGACTACATGATCATGATGATCGGCGTGGTCTACGCGATCGTGCTGGGCCTGGCCATCGCCGGTGTCTGGGAGGCGCGCTCCGCCGCGCAGGACGGGGTCCGTACGGAGGCGCAGGCACTGCACGAGGTGGCCGAGCGGGCGAGCGTCTACCCCCGCCCGGTGCGCGAGCGCATCCGCGGCGACGTGGACGCGTATGTGGACCATGTGGTGCACACGGAGTGGAAAGTGATGATCGACAAGGGCGAGCTCACCGACCGCGGTACCGAGCTGCTGACCACCCTGCGCCGCGATGTCACCCTCGCGGCACCGCACAGCGACCTCCAGTCACAGGCGTACCAGCCGATGGTCGACCAGGTGGCCGCCGTGGACGACGCGCGCTCCGCCCGGCAGCAGAGCGCGGGGCCCACGATGCCCCCGCTGGTCTGGTTCGGTCTGGTGCTGGGCGCGGCGCTGGTGATCGGGCTGGTCTTCACCCTGCAGATCCGCCGCTCGCCCCGGGAGCTGATGCTCGCGGTGATGTTCACCGCGCTCATCGTCTTCCTGCTCTTCCTGGTGTGGGACTTCGACGAGCCCTTCGGACGGTCGGTCGGCGACTCGACCACGGCCTTCACCGATCTGTTCCCCAGCGCACGGGGAGGGTCTTGAGCCCGTTCTGGAAGTTGGAGGTGAGCCGCACCGGCTCACCCGCCCGGCGCAGCCCCGGCAACCGGTCCAGGGCGGCGCGCAGCATGGCCCGCATCTGGACGCGGGCCAGATGCGCGCCCAGGCAGACATGCGGTCCGAAGCCGAAGCTCAGATGGTCGTTGGGGGCACGGGTGATGTCGAACCGGTCGGGGTCGGTGAAGACCCTCTCGTCGCGGTTGGCCGAGGCGTGGAAGACGACGACCTTCTCACCGCGCCGAATGAGCTGCCCGCCCAGCTCCACATCGCGGGTGGCGGTGCGCCGGAAGTCGATGACGGGCGGCCAGTAGCGCAGCATCTCCTCCACCGCGGAGCCGGTCAGCTCGGGCCGGTCGAGCAGCAGCCGCAGGCTCTCGGGGTGGTCGAGCAGGGTGAGCAGCCCGCCGGGGATGCCGTTGCGCAGCGTCTCGTTGCCCGCCACAGCGAAGAGGAAGAACATGTTCTCGAACTCGTCCCGGCTCAGCCCGCCCTCCCGCATCCGCGCCATCACACTGCCCGGCCGCGGCCGCTCGGCGAGTGCGTGGGCGTAGGCGAACATATCGGCCAGGGCCTCGCGGGAGCGCGGGTTCATCGGCCGGCCGTCGGGGCGTCGCGCCGCCGGGGACGGCCGCCGGGCGAGGGCGGCGCGCCCCATGGGGCTCAGCTCTTCCCGGTCCGCGGTGGACAGTCCGGCGTAGTCGGCGTCCTGGTAGCCGATGACCCTGCCCGCCCAGTCGAACAACAGCCGCCGGTCGCCCTCGGGGACGCCCATCACGTGGGCGAGGGTCCAGACCGGCAGATCGGCGGCGAGCTCCACGAAGTCGGCCTCGCCGCGCCCGGCCACGGAGTCCACGAGCGCCGCCGCGCGCTCCTCGATGACCCCCTCCAGCTCCCGGACGGCGCGCGGGGTGAAGGCCGCGGCGACGATGCGGCGGCTGCGGGAGTGGTCGGGCGGGTCCTGGTTGAGCATCATCGCCCGCACGAAGTCAAGATCGGCGGGCGTGTCGGGGTCGCGGATCTGGGTGGCCCCGAGGTGGGAGGAGAAGACCTCGGGGGTGCGCAGGACGTGTTTCACGTCGGCGTGCCGGAACACCGCCCAGAAGCCGGGACCGGCCGGCCAGGCCCCGACCGCGGGCTCGTCGATCCGGCAGACGGGGTGGGTGGCCCGCAATGCGCCGAACAGGGCGTACGGGACACCGGCGGTGTAGGTCTCGGGGAGGAACGCCTCGACAGGGTTCACAGCCGAGACCGTACGGCGCCGCCCTCCGGGCCCGTCAAGACGCCCTGCCCGTCAAGACGCCCTGCCCGTCAGGACGCCCTGCCCGTCACCAGGTCCGGCCCGCCACGAGCCCCCTGTCCGTCAAGACGCCCTGTGCCACCGGACCCTCCTGGTCCACCGGCCCCTCCGAGCCCACCGGACGCCGCGCGGCCCCTACGGCACGGGCACCGGGAGAATCCGGCGCAGCGGGTCCTCCGGCAGCCGGCCGTGGGCCTTCCACTCCCGGGGGTAGCCGACCGAGACCTCCTGGAACTTCACCCCGTCCTCCACCGTGGTCCGCGGGATGTGCAGATGGCCGTAGACGACCGTCTCGGCCCGGAACCGCACATGCCAGTCGGCGGTCAGCTCGGTGCCGCACCACAGGGCGAAGTCGGGGTAGCGCAGCACCCTGGTGGGCAGCCGGGTCATCGGCCAGTGGTTGATGAGCACGGTCCGCAGCTCCGGGTCGACCGCCGCCAGCCGGGCCTCGGTCTCGGCGACCCGGGCCCGGCACCACGCGTCGCGGGTGGGGTAGGGGTCGGGGTGCAGGAAGTGCTCGTCGGTGCAGACGACCCCCGCCTCGTGGGCGTGGGCCAGCGCGGCCTCCTTGGTGGCGAGGCCGTCGAGCCGGAAGGTGTAGTCGTAGAGCAGGAACAGCGGGGCGATGACCAGCGGCCCGCCGACGCCCTCCCAGAGCGGGTAGGGGTCCTCGGGCGTGACGATGCCCTTCGCCCGGCACATCTCCACCAGCGCCTCGTAGCGCGCCACCCCCCGGACTTCCAAGGGGTCCTTGGGATGGGTCCACAGCTCGTGGTTCCCGGGTGACCAGATGACTTTGGCGAAGCGCTCGCTCAGCAGGCCGAGGACCTCCTCGATCTCGGAGAACACCTCGCCGACGTCTCCCGCGACGATCAGCCAGTCGTCGTCGGAGCCGGGCCGCAGCCGCTCCACGATCGCCCGGTTCTCCGGATAGGCCACATGAAGGTCGCTGATGGCGAGAAGTTCGCCCCCGTGGGTGCCGCTCATTGTCTCTCCTGTCGTACGGTGGCGCTCATGACGCGATGGCGGTGCGCGGGCACCGCGGTACGGGCCGGGTGATCACCGGACCGTCCCTGGCGCTAGCCTCGCAGATGTGGTGGACAAACTCCCTCCGTCTTTTGAACGGGGAACCGACGGACCGAAGGTCATCGTGGCCGGACTGGACGGTTCCGAATCCTCCTGGCGCGCCACGGCCTACGCCGCCGGGCTGGCCAGACGGCAGAACGCGCTGCTGGTCGTGGTCTACATCCAGCCGGTGCTGGCCGCGGGGGCGGCGCTCGGTGCCTCGGTGGCCGACACCACGGGTGAGGTGGCCGAGGAGCTGATGCGGGAGATGCGGGAGGCCACCGAGCGGCTGCGCGGGGTCTTCGAGGTGCGCTGGGAGTTCCACACCTTCCGGGGCGATCCGTACAACGGCCTGGCCCAGGCGGCCGATGAGCTGAAGGCCGACGCCGTGGTGGTGGGCGCGTCCGAGCAGGCCGGGCACCGCTTCATCGGCTCGGTGGCCGTACGGCTGGTCAAGGCCGGGCGCTGGCCGGTCACCGTGGTGCCCTAGGGGCCGCCCGTCCGGCTCGCGGGGCCCGGCGCGGTGAGGCACCGTGGGAGAAGCGAACGGACCACCCCACGGACCGGGGAGACTGCCATGGCCCACACCTACCGGGTGACCGAGATCGTCGGCTCGTCCGGCGAGAGCGTCGACGACGCGATCCGCTCCGCCGTCGACCGTGCCTCGAAGACGCTCCGGAATCTTGATTGGTTCGAGGTCGGCCAAGTGCGCGGGCATATCGAGAACGGCCGGATCGCGCACTACCAGGTGGGGCTGAAGGTCGGATTCCGGCTCGAGGACCCCGACTCCGGCTCCGGCTCCGGGGACCGGGCCGGCTGACCTAGGCTCAGCCACGGGGCACGACGGTGGACAGCACGGACGGCAGCGGATACCAGTCGGCGGTCGCGAAGCTGGCGTGCCGCGCGGCGAGTTCGGACACCCGGTCCCGCGCCTGGGTCTCGGTGGGGTTGGTGCCGTCGATCGGGGGTGCCACGTTGTGCGCGTCCGTCATGATCAGCAGGTAGTGGCGGTCGTCGTACCAGGCGGTGTCGATACCACTGGTGACATACGTGGACGCGTCCCCGTCGAAGAGCACGAACCACGGCCGGAGGGCGGCGTCGGTGTAGCGGGCGCGGGGGTCGCCCGGGGCCGCGCCGTGGACGGCGGGGAAGGCGGCGGCCTCACCGAGCCTCCCGGCGGCGGACAGGTCCCGCAGATGGGTGGCGTACTCACGGTCGGTCCACAGTGTGTCCAGGGGGTTGTTCTCCTCGACCGTGCCCGGTATCAGCTCGACGATGAACTTGCCCGCGAGCGCCGCGCGGGACGGCCAGCCGCCCGCCTGGACCGCCTCGTCGAGGGTGGCGTGGCCGCCCACCACGTCCGCCGGGCGCAGCACCGCGTCGCCGAGGGTGGTGCCGAGGAGGGCGTCGAGGTCGGCCGGGCCACGCCCCTTCTTGCCGTTGAAGCCGTCCTTCATCTCCACCTTGACGAGGATGGGACGGTGCCCCGGATGGGCCTGGTGCCACGCCCGCATGTCGGCGAGGCAGCCGGCCAGGCTCTGGTCGCGGGGCTTGGTCCGCAGCTCGCCGGGGCCCCCGGCGTTCTCGCAGTTGTTGTCGTTGCCGAGCGGGTTGGAGTGCGAGACCCGCCAGCCGGCGCCGAAGGCGTTGGTCCACACATCGAGCTCCAGGAGCGAGGCTCCGGAGTCGAGCGCGTCGGCGAAGTAGGGGTACTTGGCCTCCTCGTAGGCGTTGTGCACGCCCACCGAGGTGGTGTCGGAGTAGGACGGGTCGTCCGTGGTGGCGGGGCGGGCCTCCGCCGGTGCCGTCAGACACAGTGCGGCGGCCGCCACGGCGACCGCCACCGTTCCCGTGCGCCGGGCATGACCGCGCGCCGGACTCCCCACCCTGCCCATGTGTCCCCACCCTCGTCGATATCCCGGTCAACTGGGCAGAAGCGTACGGGAGTCGCGTCACGGGTTACGAGGGGCCATGGGTCACAGCGGTACGGGCCCGGCGGCGTGCTGCCGCTGAGCCCGTCTCATGTGCCGCCTCTCACACGGCTGGGGGTCGTTCAGGAACAGCCGCCCTCAGGGCCGCTCCCCCACCCCGGTCGTCGCGGCCTCGCGCGCCCGCCCGCCGGGCAGCCTGGGAGCCAGCGGGGCGGTCTGGTCCATCCCGCTGCCGCGCCGCAGTCCGGTGAGGAACTCCTGGAGCGTCTCGACGGCGGTGTGCCGGGGCCGCCAGCCCAGTTCCTCCTGGGCGCGGGTGGTGTCCATCAGCGGGAGCCGCAGGGCGGCGTCGAACAGCTGCGGCGAGGGCGGCAGCAGATGCAGATGCCAGGCCGTGGCCATGGCCGAGCGGGCGGCGACGCGCGGGATCCGCACCGTCCGCGCGTCCAGCAGCCCGGCCAGCGTCTCGCCGTCCACCGGCGGTTCGGCCGCGAGGTTGAAGGCGCCGTGCACCTGCCGGCCGAGGGCCAGCCGGTACGCCTCGGCGACGTCGTCGGTGTGCAGGACCTGGAGCCGCAGTCCGGGCAGGTCGAAGACGGCGGGCAGGAAGGTGGAACGGATCAGCCGCCGGGGCAGGAACGGGCCCATGAACAGGCGGCGCTGCTCGGCCGCCGCCTCCTCCTTGAAGAGGAAGCCCGGCCGCATCCGCACCACCCGGGTCTGCGGATGCTCCCGTTCGAAGGCGTCGAGCATCCGCTCCACATACGCCTTCTCACGGCAGTACGCGGCCTCCGGCCAGCCGTCGGTGGGCCAGGACTCGTCCACCGGGCGGCCGTCCTCGGGGCCGGGCGAGTAGGCGCCCACCGAGGAGGCGTACACCAGCACCGGCACCTCGGCCCGTGCCACCGCCTCGAAGACCCGCCTGCTGCCGAGGACATTGGTGTCCCAGGTGACGGCGGGCCGGTGGCTGGGCTGGATCAGCCAGGCGAGGTGGATGACCGCGTCGGCGCCCTCGAAGTGCCGTACGAGGTCGGCCTCCTCACCAGCGTCCCGCCCGATGTCCGCCCGTGCCCAGGTCGTCTTCGGCGGCGACCAGCTGGGCACCCTGCGGGCGAGACCCACGATCGACTCGACGTCCGGGGCCTCGCCGAGCGCGCGGACGACGCTGGTCCCGGCGTTGCCGGTGGCCCCGACCACCACCACGCGCATTCCGTGCTTGACACCCATGTGTCCGCTCCTTCCGGCCGCGTCTGCCCTGCGCAGTCAGCCCCGTTCCCAGCCTCGGTTCAGCCCTGGCCGACCAGCTGCCGCGCGGCCGTGACGATCGCGTCCGCGTCGATTCCCGCGTCGCTCAGCTGCTCGGCGGGGGTCGAGGAGGTCGGCATCATGCGCACCGCGAGCCGGATCATCCGGGGCACCGGACGGCCATCGGCGAACGCCTCGAGCACCGCGTCGCCCAGTCCGCCCTCGGGGTGGTGGTCCTCCACGGTGACCAGCCGGCCCGTCGCCTCGGCGGCGGCGCGCAGCGTCTCGGCGTCCACCGGCTTGAGCGAGTACAGGTCGATGACGCGGGCCGGGATGCCCTCCTGGGCGAGCCGGTCGGCGGCCTCGATGGCCTGGTGCAGGGTGACCCCCGCGCCGACCAGGGTGACCCGGTCGTCGTCACCGGAGCGCACGACCTTCGAGCCGCCGATGGGGAAGCTCTCGGTGGGCGGGTACACGACCGGCGTCCCGCCGCGGGTGGTGCGCAGGTAGCGGATGCCGGACTCCTCCGCCATGGCCGCCGTCAGCTGGGCGGTCTGGTTGGCGTCGCACGGGTAGAGCACCGTGCTGCCGTGCACCGCCCGCATCGCGGCCAGGTCCTCCAGGCCCATCTGGGAGGGGCCGTCCTCGCCGATGGCCACCCCGGCGTGGGAGCCGATGAGGTTGAGGTCGGCGTCGCTGATGGCGGCCATCCGGATGAAGTCGTAGGCCCGGGCGAAGAAGGCCGCGAAGGTGGAGACGTACGGGTTCCAGCCGCGGGTCTGCATGCCGACGGCGGCGGCCACCAGTTGCTGCTCGGCGATGAAGAACTCGAAGTACCGCTCGGGGTGCTCCTTGTGGAAGTACTCCAGCCGGGTGGAGTCGCCCACCTCGCCGTCGAGCGCCACCACGTCGCCGCGGGCGGTGCCGACGGCGGCCACCGCCTCGCCGAACGCGTCACGCGTGGGGACCGAGTCGCCGGTGTTGTAGCGCGGCAGCGCCAGCGGGCCCTCGGAGG
>NZ_JAEEAP010000444.1 GCF_016103465.1 Streptomyces sabulosicollis | reverse complement strand
AGGTAAGGCGGTGTGGACCGCCGCGGCGACCTCCCTGGCGGTCGTGACCGTGGCGGGCGGCGTCTATCTGTTCGGCCTCGGCCACGACAACGGCGGGAAGAACAGCGGGGGGCAGTCCTCCGCCACGGGCAAGCCATCGGCCACCGCGCTCAAGCCCTACACCCCGCCGTCCGGCTACCACATCGTCACCGAGAAGAAGTTCGGCTTCTCCCTCCCCATCCCCGACGGCTGGACCCGCCAGGAGCAGAACGACCCCGACGGCAACACGGTCGACCGCACCCAGGAGGTCCGCTACCTCGACCCCAGCGGACTGGCCGGTCTGCGGATCAACGTCCTGGACTTCGCCTCCGGTAACCAGGTCCAGCACTTCGAGGACCTCGAGGTCGCGTTCAAGGACAAGAAGGAGTACCCGATCTACGAGCGGCTGCGGCTGCAGGAGACGAAGTACCAGGGCATGCCCGCCGCCATCTGGGAATTCAAGTTCCGCGGCGAGGTCCGGATGTTCCGCGCGATCGACCTCGGCTTCGGCAACGAGGGCGACAAGGAGTACGCGATCTATCTGAGCGCCCCGGACGCGGACTGGGGCACCTACCGGCCGATCTTCGACGAGGTCCGGGACGGCTTCCGCATCATCAGCTGACGGGACACGGCCTGTTCCAAGCGGCGCCCTGTTCGAAGCGGCGCCCTGTTCGAAGCGGCGCGCCCCGCGCAGAGGCGCACCCCGCGCACAGAGGCGCACCCCGCGCGGGACGCGCCCCCCGTGCGGGCGCGAGCTACGTGAAGAGCTGCGAACCCTGCCGGCGCCGGCGCCGCGAGATGGCGACGTCCAGGGAGAGGTACGGCGCACCGGCCAGCACCAGCGGCAGCCACGCCATCAGATAGGCCAGGTCGTTGCCGTAGTAGTACGGGTCCGACTGCCAGCTGACGGTGAGCCACAGGCTCAGCGAGATCAGCGCTCCCCCGAAGGCGGCCAGGCGGGAGAGGAGGCCCACCAGGATGCCCAGACCGGCGGCCAGTTCGCCGTAGGCCATCGCGTAGCCGAAGGCGGTGGGATCCTTGAGGGCCTGGTCGACCAGCCACGGCACGGCCGAGCTGTCCCGCACCTGGCGCATCAGCTCGCCGATCGAGCCCGAGCCCGAGTCGGACAGGAAGGCCGAGTCGGTGAGCTTGTCGATTCCCGCGTAGACGAAGGTGACGCCGAGGAAGATCCGCAGTGGCAGCAGCGCGTAACGGGCGGCGGTGGCCCGGATCCCCACGGGCTGCTGCCCGCCTATGCCGCTCACGCCACCCACACCGCCCATACCGGGTACGCTGCCGCCGCTGCCCGCCGTGCCCGAACCGGCCATACGATCCGCGTGTCTCATGCCGCCCGCCTCTCCCGTCGTACCGCCGTTTGGTTGCGCGTTCGACGAAACCATACGGAGCGGCCGGCCGGAACGACTCAGTCCATAACATCGATGGGATAGCGGTTGGTCTCCGCCCCCGAGGCCGTCACGACCTGCACGTCCACCCGGCCCGGCTCCACGTCCACCGGGACCGGCACGGTGAGCGCGGTGTCCGTGGGGCTGCTGAAGCCCCCGGCCACCGGGACCAGGGGGACGTGGACGTGCACCGCGCCGATGCGGACGACCACCTTGGCCAGCCGCTCCGGGTCCTGGGCGCCGGGCGGGACGAAGCCGCTGCCGCGGATCTCGATGTCGTCACCGGTGCGGATCGGGGCGTCCCGGTCGATGGCGCCCTTCTCGGGGAGGGCGCGCACGACGGACAGCACGGTCGGGCGGCCGCCCTCCGCGTACTTCCCGGTCAGGTACATCACCACCGACACGGCCGCCAGCAGCGTCAGGCCCCACGGCACATCGGGCAGCCGCCACGGCTCGCGGGCGAGGCGGACGGCGGTGAAGGCGAGGGCCACGGTGTGGACGACGATGTACTGCACATCGGCGAAGCTGCCGCGGCCCGCGTCGTCGGTCAGCAGATCGGCGGCGCGCGGCCGCACGGCCCGCACCTTCTGGAGCCGCTGCGCCCGCACCCGGGCCGCCACCACGAGCCGGGCCAGCACCGCGGCCGCACACGTCAACGCGGCGACCGTAAGGAGCCCGGCGGTGCGGCCGAGGGCCAGCCCGTCGGTCAGCCGCTGCCGGTCGCCGGGGGCCACGGCCAGCTCGACGCCGAGCACCAGCACCGCGAAGACCGCGACCAGCAGCCAGGCGGCGGCGACGGTACGGGAGGTGGAGAGGCGGTTGTCCTCGCCGACGAGCGGGGCGAGCGGGCCGCCGTCCGCGCGGTGCAGCCGGGCGGTGACGGTCAGCAGCGCGGCGGTGATCACGGCGGCGGTGAGCCCGGCGGTCCGCGCGACCGACCAGCCGGCGCCGATCGCCGTGGCCAACTGGCCGATCAGCAGCGCCCCGACCGCGCCCCACACCACGAACACCGTGCGCCGCCACACCCGGTGGCGCCAGGCCGAGGTCTCGGCGCGGCCGCTGTCGGCGACCGAACGGGCCGCGTGGGCGAGCTCGTCCGAGACCCACTGCCGGGACGCCCCGGCCGAGTGGGCCAGAGCCTTGGGAAGGCCCTCTCCGGCCGCGAAACGCTCCCGCAGGGCCACGAACGCGGCCACGGCCCTCCGATGGCCCTCACGGGCCCCCTGAGGGCATTCACAGCCCTTGTGGCCGTGCGGGTGCCCATGAGGGGGCTGTCCTTCCGCCGTCGTGGCGTTCTCCGCCTGCTCCACCGCCACGCGGGTCGCTCCGTCGTTCACTCGTTCCGTACGGGACCGCGGGTTCGCACGGCACCGCCCAACTGTCGTGTGTCGAGAGGGGATTGTGCCGCACCGCGGAGGGTGTCAGCTCAGCAGGTCCGGCTCATCGCGGGTGATCTGCAGATACAGAGGTTGATAGTTGATCCACGCCACAAGATCGTTTCCCAGCTGCTCACGCGTCCGCATCGCGTCGGCGTAGTCGATGGGGACCGGCTTGCCCGACGCCTTCGCCGTCAGCTGCACCTGGGCGGCCCGCTCCATCGTGATGAACCACCACGCGGCCGCGTCGACCGAGTCCCCGACCGTCAGCAGACCGCGATTGCGCAGGATGAGGGCCTTGTGGCCGCCGAGCGCCGCGGCGATCGCGCGCCCCTCCTCCTCGTCCACGACGACCCCCGTGGTGCCCCCGTAGACCGCGTGGTCCTCGAAGAACGCGCAGACCTCCTGGGTGATCGGCTCCAGCGGCTCGCCGAGCGCGGCCAGCGCGCGGCCGTGCACCGAGCGGCTGTGCGCGACGGCCACGACGTCCGGCCGTGCCCGATGCACGGAAGAGTGAACGACGAAGGCCGCCTGGTTGACGTGGGCGCGCCCCTCCACCACCTGGCCCGCCTGATTGACGAGGAGCAGATCGCTCACAGTGATGTGGCCGAAGGGCATGCCGAACGGATTCACCCAGTAGCAGTCGGTGAACTCGGGGTCCCGCACCGTGATGTGCCCCGCGACCCCCTCCTCGTACCCGAACCGCCCGAACAGGCGCAGCGCCGCCGCCAGCCGCTCCTTGCGGTAGCGGCGCTCGTCGTGGTGGGAGGTGTGCTGCGGGGGCATGGTGAACCGCAGCTGGTCGGTCGGTATCGGGGTGGGGGTCTGCGGCTCGTTCGTCATCGGCAGCTCCGCTCCTGTGGTGTGCTGGAGCGGAAGCTACCTCCGGGTATCGCAGGAGGCCAGAGTCAGAACCCGCTACAGGTGGTCGATCTCGGTGAGGTCGATGTCGATGGTGAAGGGAACGGAGAGCTTGAGCTGGTTGTGGTGAAAGCCGATGGGCCGGTAGGCGCGCTTTTCCTCGTCGAGCTCGAAGACATGGACCACAGGGCGTGCGTCCGAGTTGGTCATCTCGACGCGCCAGAAGTGCGGGATGCCCGCGTTGGCGTACTTGTGCGGCTTGGTGTCGTGATCCCGGGCCTCGGACTCGGGGGAGACGACCTCGACGGCCAGGACCACATCGCCGACCTCGTAATACGCCTCTTCAGGGCTCCGCACGGCTTCGGCGCGCACAATCGTGATGTCCGGCTCCGGCCCATTGCGCTTGTCAATCACCACGGTCATCTCCCGCCGGACCCTCAGCTCGGGAGGCGCGGTCCGACGCAGCCCGCTCACCAGCAGATCAATCGCCATGCTGTGAAAACTGCGCTGCGGACTCACGAAAACCAGACTCCCGTCAATCAATTCGGTATGCGGCGGGAGGTCGGGCAGCGTCAGCAGATCGTCCACGGTGTAGCCATCCAGCGGCGGCACCGGCCACGAGGTGGTGTGCAGCGGCTCAGCGGTCATGGTTCCTCCCATGGACGGGATTCTTGGCCGTGAGGCCAGCGTACCGAGCACGAACACCGATGCCGCCGCCCAAACGAATGAGCGACGGCACCGGCGGTTGACGATCAGATGATGATGGGGAGGAGGGCGGTCACTCCCACTCGATGGTGCCGGGCGGCTTGCTGGTGATGTCCAGCACCACCCGGTTCACCTGGTCCACCTCGTTGGTGATGCGGGTCGAGATCCGCGACAGCACGTCGTACGGCAGCCGCGACCAGTCGGCCGTCATCGCGTCCTCCGAGGAGACCGGGCGCAGCACGATCGGGTGGCCGTAGGTGCGGCCGTCGCCCTGGACGCCCACCGAGCGGACGTCGGCGAGCAGGACCACCGGGCACTGCCAGATGTCGCGGTCCAGACCGGCGGCGGTCAGCTCCTCGCGGGCGATGGCGTCGGCCTCGCGCAGCAGGTCCAGGCGCTCCTTGGTGACCTCGCCGACGATGCGGATGCCCAGGCCCGGGCCCGGGAAGGGCTGGCGGTGGACGATCTCGTCCGGCAGGCCGAGCTCCTGCCCGACCATCCGCACCTCGTCCTTGAACAGCCGGCGCAGCGGCTCGACCAGCTGGAACTCGATGTCGTCGGGCAGCCCGCCCACATTGTGGTGGGACTTGATGTTGGCGGTGCCGGTGCCGCCGCCGGACTCCACGACATCGGGGTAGAGGGTGCCCTGGACCAGGAACTCCACGTCCTCACCGGCCGCGCCCGCCTCGGCCACCAGCTCGGCCTGGGCCTGCTCGAAGACCCGGATGAACTCCCGTCCGATGATCTTGCGCTTCTCCTCGGGATCGGAGACCCCGGCGAGCGCGGACAGGAACCGCTCCTCGGCCTCGACGACCTTCAGCTGCACCCCGGTGGCCGCCACGAAGTCCTTCTCGACCTGCTCGGACTCGCCCTTGCGCATCAGGCCGTGGTCCACGTAGACGCAGGTCAGCTGGTCACCGATGGCCTTCTGGACGAGGGCGGCGGCCACGGCCGAGTCCACTCCGCCGGACAGTCCGCAGATGGCGCGCTTGGTGCCGACCCGCTCACGGATCGCGGCCACCGACTCCTCGACCACATTGGTGGTGGTCCAGGTGGGCTCCAGACCGGCGCCCCGGTAGAGGAAGTGCTCCAGCACCTGCTGGCCGTGGGTGGAGTGCATCACCTCGGGGTGGTGCTGTACGCCGTACAGCCTGCGCTCATCGCATTCGAAGGCCGCGACCGGCACCACATCAGTGGACGCGGTGACGGTGAAGCCCTCGGGGGCCCGGGAGCAGGCGTCGCCGTGCGACATCCACACCTGCTGCTCCTCGGGGGTGCCCGCGAAGAGCGTCGAGCCCTGCTTGGTGACGGTGAGCGCCGTACGGCCGTATTCCCGCGCCCCGGTGTTGTCCACGGTGCCGCCGAGTGTCGTGGCCATCAGCTGGAAGCCGTAGCACATGCCGAAGACCGGGACGCCCGCCTCGAAGATCGCGCGGTCGAGCGTGGGCGCGCCCTCGGCGTAGACCGACGAGGGGCCGCCGGAGAGGATGATCGCCTTGGGGTTCTTGGCGAGCATCTCGGCCACCGGCATGGTGGACGGGACGATCTCGCTGTAGACCCGGGCCTCACGGACCCTGCGGGCGATGAGCTGGGCGTACTGCGCGCCGAAGTCGACGACCAGGACGGTGTCGGGGGCGGCAGCAGGGGACGCTGATGGCACTTCGGCGGCCTTCCGGCGGTGGTGGCGTGCGGTGGAACAGGGCTGCGGCGGGGCCACGGCTTCGGGGCGGGACCGCAGGTTTGGACTTTCGATTCTAACGGGCCCATAATCGACGCCATGTCCACGCGCATGACCTTCGTCTTTACCTATGGCACCGGCCCGTCCGGCTGCCATGGTCGTGCTGCGTAAACACTGACAGCGACTTCCCAGGCGCCCCGGGCCGGCAAAGGCCCGGGGCGCTCTGTCGTGTCCCTCCGGGTCTTCGCCGGACTCCAGGGCTCCGCGACCACGGACCAGGAGACACGGACATGAGCAGCAGCGCGGCGGCCACAGAGGCCGCGCAGGTGATCGGCAGCGCGCGGGAGCGGATCGACGACCTCGACGGGCAGATCCTCGATCTCGTCCGGGAGCGGATGGCCGTCTCGGCCGCCATCCAGGAGGCGCGGATCGCGGCGGGCGGGCGGCGGGTGCACCTCTCCCGCGAGATGGAGATCCTCGACCGCTACCGGCAGCGGCTGGGCAAGCCCGGTACGACACTCGCCATGACGCTGCTGGAGCTGTGCCGGGGCCGGGTCTGATCCCTCCGCCCCCGTGAGCACGGCCGCGAAACGGACGGCGGCACGGACAGGCGAAGGGCCCCGGGGGCGCCCGAACGGGGCGGGCGCCCCCGGAGCCCTAGGCGGTCAGTACCGGCGTCAGGGCAGCGCCGGTACTGAGAGGCGGCGCCGGGGGGTTGCGCCGCTGGCTTTCGGGGCCCGTATGTCAGGGGTGTCTGAACGGCGTACGCCCGCGTGGTCGGACCAATGTCGGGGTGTGACCGGGGGCGTTCTCCCTCTCAGCATCGTGGTGGATGCGGAGCGCCGGGCGCAACCGTTTCGACCGGATGCGGTCGGCCCCAGGCGTCCCCGGGGCCGACCGTCCTTAGGTGGTGACCGGGCTGCTGTCCCCTGCCGACCGGTCACCTCGCCGGAGCGAGGTCCCACGACGCGCCGCCTGAATCACCACAGGGGCCGCGTCTCATCGCTGCGGCGGATCTGAGCCACGCGTGGATTTTCCGGGCCGCTCCTGGCTGGCGCGGCACCGGGCACAACGAGGCCGCGCGCGGGCCGGTCACCCGCCGTACGGGTGATGACGTGCGGGGCCGAACACCCGGCGTGGATTCTGCGACCATTCTGTGAGCAACCGTGAAGGCAACCTTTCGGCCACTCGCATGGTCATGTACGTGCAAAGCACGGCCATCCCGCGCCCCACCGCGACGGCCTTCCACACGCGTATCGCCCCCAGGGGATACGTACGGACCCAGAGAGGTCTTCATGAAGCTTCGCCGCGCCCTGGCGGCTGCCGCAGCGACGGCCGCCATAGCCCCTGCCGCGCTCCTCGCGGCCCCCGCTGCCTTCGCGGAGACGACGCCGAGCGAGAACCCGTCGCCGTCCGCCTCCGAGACCGTGACGCCGTCCCCGGAGGACCCTGCGCCGTCGGAGACCCCGACCGACGAGGCCACGCCGACCACCCCGGCGCCGTCCACGAGCGCCACCCAGGCGCCGACCCCCGGCACCCCCTCGGGCAC